>JAEWOQ010000363.1 GCA_023460875.1 Pseudomonadota bacterium | reverse complement strand
CCCTCCTCCTTCGCGCCGGTGCCCGATTTCTTCCGCGGACGCCGATCCTCCGCGCCTGACTCGTCGTGGACGTGCTCCGGTGGGATGCGCCGCCCGTAGCCGGTCCGGCGCAGGTTGGCGGCGTCCTCGCTCTCCACGAGCACCCGGTCCCCCAACATCACCTTGTCGCCCGAGCGCACGCCGACCGCGCTGAGCTCGTCGTCGCTCACCTCGTAGCGGTCGGGCCCCAGGGCCTCGTAGCGCAGGAGCACGTCGACGAAGGGCTCGTCGAGGCTCACGTAGAGCCCGCCGGAGGTGACCGCCGCCACCCGCCCCTCGAACGTCTCACCCACGCGATCGCGCATGTAGAGGGCGCGATACAGATCCACCACCTCTCGCTCCACGTCCATCGCGGCCCGCTCCCGCGCGCTCGACTCCGTGGCGGCCATGCGCAGGTCTTCTACGGCTTGCTTCGACAGGTCCGGCTTCGCGCCGCGGAGCAGCGCCTTCACTTGGCGATGCACGCGCAGATCCGGATAGCGCCGGATGGGCGAGGTGAAGTGCAGATAATGGTCGCTGGCCAGGCCGAAGTGACCGATGTTCACGATGTCGTACACCGCCTGCTTCAGGGAGCGCAGGAGCAACGTCTCGATCACCTGCTTCTTCGGGTGCCCCTCGAGCCGCTTCAGGAACCTGGCGAGCCCCTTCGGCTGCAGCAGACGATCGACATCGATGCGCACGCCGAGGCTGTCGCCCACCTCCGCCAGGCGCTCGAGCTTCTGCTCGTCGGGGGCGCCGTGGACTCGATAAATGGCAGGGACGCGGCGCGTGGTGAGCCAACGAGCGACGAGCTCGTTAGCGAGCAGCATCAGCTCCTCGACCATGGCGTAGGCGCGCCGCATACCGGGCCGGACGGCGCGTCTCGTCACGTCCACGGGCGCGCCGGTGTTCTCGTCCACGTGCACGCGCGCCTCAGGGAGATCCAGATCGAGCGCGCCGCGATCCATGCGCGCCTTGCGGAGCTTGCGCGCGAGCTCGTCGAGGACCTGCAGATCGTCCTTCATGGCCTCGGCCTGAGCGGACTGGGGCGACTCCGGATCGAAGCCGAGGGCGCGGGCCACGCCCCCATAGGTGAGCATGGCCGCGGAGCGCATGATCCCCTCGCCCACCTCGAAGTCGCGCACGCGCCCTTGGCGATCGAGCTGCGCGATCACACAAAGGCAGTAGCGATCGCGCTCGGGGACCAGGGAGCACAGATCGGCGGCGAGCGCCGACGGCAGCATCGGGATGGCCCGATCGGGGAGGTAGATGGTGCAGCCCCGACGCCGCGCCTCTACGTCGAGGGGCTCCCCCTCCTGCACGTACTCGGCGACGTCCGCGATGGCGACGTATGCGGTGTAACCGTCCTTGGTGCGCTCCACCCACAGGGCGTCGTCGTGATCCCGTGCGTCGTCCGGATCGATCGTGGGCAGCGGGACGTGGCGCAGATCGGTGCGCCCCTCGGGGCTGAGCCGCCGCAGCCGCGCCGCCATCCTCTCGGCCTCCGCCAGGACCTCCTCGGGGTGCTCCTCCTCGACCTGCTCCCGCACCAAGATCTTGGCGACCTCCACCTTAGGGTCACCGGGGGCGCCGAGCACCGCCAAAAGCTGCCCCTCCGGGAGCTCGTCGTGGAAGTGGGGGAAGCGGGTGATGTCCACGATCGCGGCCACGCCGTCCCGCAGCTCCCCCGCGCCATACCCGGCTCCTCGCATCCGCTGGAGCGCGATGGGGCCCCGCAGGCGCGTGTCGTCAGGCTCGAGCCAGGAGCTCTTGCCGCTGCGCCGCAGCACTCCGGCGACGCGAGTGCTGCGCCGGGTGACGATCTCCTCGATGCGACCCTCCACGCCGCGCGACGAGCGGCTGATCACGGACACGCGCACCCGATCGCCGTGCAGCGCCCCTCCGATCCCGTCGGGGGCGACGTAGACGTCGTCCTGGCCCACCGCCGTCACGAAGCCGAAGCCGCGCGGGTTGACGCTCAGCATCCCCTCCCAGGAGCTCCCGGCGGCGAGCGCCTCGGGCTTCGCCTTGAAGCGGTTCCCGGGCATGCGTCGCACAGCGCCGTCGAAGGTCAGCTGATCCAGCAGATCGAGCAGATCCGAGTACTTCGCTTCCGGCACCCCGCACCGGGTGGCCACCTCACGGGCGTGCAGAGCGCGAGGTGAGTCGGAGAGGCAGCGGACGACGTCGCCGCGCGAAGGGAGTGGTCGCGTCATGCAGTACTTTCTCCTCGGGATGCTCCCTCAAACCGATGAGAAATGACAGGCGGGTTCGGCGGGCACGTCGGGGAAATCGAGTTGCTGGACCGGGATGACAGCCCGACGTGGTAGAGCTATACGACCGGTGTCCTTGCGCCCCGCCCACTGGCTTCTCCTGCTGCGGCTCGCCGCGCTCGTCGCCCTGACAACGAGCGCCGCCTTGATGGCCGACTACCTCGCTCCCGAGCCGACGTTCTGCGGTGCGGGCACGGGCTGCGCGCACGTGCGCGCGAGCGGCTACGGCTACATCGAGCTGCCCGGGCTCCCGCCGATCCCCATGCCCCTGCTCGGCCTCGCCGCGTTCTCGGCCGCCCTGGGGGCCTCCCTCATCCCCGACGCGCGGCGCCGAGCCCGCGCCTCGGTCCCCATCGCCGGCCTGCTGGCCCTCGGCGGCCTCGCTTTGATTTTCCTGCAGGTCCTGGTCATCGGCCACGTCTGCGCCTTCTGCGTGGTGGTGGATCTGTGCGCGCTGGTGATCGGCGGAGCCGCCCTGGGTCTGCGGGGGGACGGCTGGGAGGAGAGCGCGCAAGAGGAGCTGACCGAGACGTTCATCATCGACTCGGACCAGCTGATGGCGGAGTCCCAGCGACTCCGCGGCGTCTGGCGCGAAGACTCCCGGGTCTACACGCCCCCGAACCCGCTGATCGCAGCGGACCGCCACTTCCTGTTCCGGTTGAAGCCCTGGGTCTGGGCGGGCCTGGGGATCCTCGCGGTGGGAGCTCCCCTGCTCTGGCCGACGGTGCGTCAGGCACCCCCCGTGCCGGAGGCGATCGCGCGGCTGTACGTGCCCGGGAAGATCAACGTGGTCGAGTTCGCCGACTTCCAGTGCCCCCACTGTCGGGACCTGCACGGTCGGCTCACGGAGCTGCTTCAGGAGTACGACGCCGTCCACTTCGATCGACGCCACGTGCCCTTGCCGATGCATTCGAGAGCTCAGGAGGCCGCCCGGGCCGCCGTCTGCGCAGAGCAGCAGCAGCGCGGCGAGGCGATGGCCGATCACCTGTTCTCGACCCAGGACCTCTCCCGGGCCGCCAACCGCTCCGCCGCGGAGCGCCTGGGCCTCGAGCTCGGCCGCTTCGATGCCTGCGTAGCGGATTCGGCCACGGACGCCCGCATCGCCGGGGACATCGAGCTCTTGCGCGAGGCGGGCTTCGAAGGGCTCCCCACCACCTATATCGGCGGGCACCGGATCCTCGGCGCAGAGCGGACCGAGGTCTTCCGCGACGCCCTCGATCGCGCGGCCAGGGGCGATGACCTCCTCGGCATGCCGGGGTGGGCTTACTTGCTGGCTTGCCTCATTGCCGCCCTGATGCTCGTGAGCATCGGCTGGAACCAGCTCTCTCGCGGGCCCGAGCAGCTGGCGCGCCCGCAGCGGCGCGCCCGCACGACCCGGTCGCGCCTCGACCGTCCGTCGAAGTAAGCCTCATCCTACAGGGGCGACGCCGGGCCGGGCCTGCCCGCGGCTGATTTCGGCCGCGGACGAGGCGCGAGGAGCCGCGAGGAGGCGCAAGGAGGCGCGAGGAGGCGCAAGGAGGCGCGAGGAGGCGCGAGGCTCCGCCGGAGGGACAGCGGCGACCCCTGTGCTAACTTGTATCTATGGTACCGAAGAATAACCATTTTCGCGCCGCCGAAGCCGCGCAGACCGTCCCCTTCGAGGTCTTCCACCAGCTCCCGAAGACCGATCTCCATGTGCACCTGGATGGCTCGTTGCGTCCGGAGACGATCGTGGACCTCGCCCGCGCCCAGGGGCTGAACCTCGGGCTCGAGACCCCCGAGGACGTGCGCGCCGCCGTCGGCGCAGGGCGCCACTTCGGCTCCTTGGTCGACTATCTCAAGGGCTTCGAGCTCACCCTGCAGGTCATGCAAGAGGAGGACGCTCTCGAGCGCATCGCCTTTGAGCTCGCCGAGGACGCCCACCTCGAGAACGTCCGCTACATGGAGGTGCGGTACGCGCCGATGCTGCACACGCAGCACGGTCTCAAGCTCACCACCGTCGTCGAGGCGGTGCTGGACGGCCTGCGCAGGGCCCGCGAGACGCACGGCATCAAATCGAGCGTGATCCTCTGCGGCATCCGGAACATCTCGCCGAAGTCGAGCTACGAGATGGCCGAGCTCGCCGTGGCCTACAAGGGGCGCGGCGTGGTGGGCTTCGATCTGGCGGGCGCCGAGGCGGACAACCCGCCCAAGCACCACAAGGAGGCCTTCCAGCTCGTGCGGGACAACAACATCAACTGCACGATCCACGCGGGCGAGGCCTACGGCCCCGAGTCGGTGGCTCAAGCGATCCACGTCTGCGGCGCCCACCGCATCGGCCACGGCTGCCGTCTCCGGGAGAACGGCGATCTCCTCCACTACGTCAACGACCACCGCATCCCCCTGGAGTGCTGCCCCTCGAGCAACGTGCAGACGGGGGCCGTGCAGAGCCTCGCGACCCACCCCCTCAAGCTCTACTTCGATCTGGGGCTCCGAGTGACGATCAACACGGACAACCGGCTCATCACCGACACCTCCGTCTCCAAGGAGCTGTACCTGGTGCACACGACGATGGGGGTGCCCTTCCAAGACATCAAGAGCATGGTCACCGCGGGCTTCAAGTCCGCGTTCATGCCGTTCCACGAGAAGCAGGCGATCCTGCGCCGCATCACCCAGGAGCTCAATCGCTACGACGACGCTGGGCAGCTCCGCGCAGAGCGCTCTCGCCCCGACGACAGCCGCCCCAGCGACAGCCGCCCCAGCGACAGCCGCCCCAGCGCGAGCTCAGCCCAGGTAGCCGCCCCCCAGGATGGTTAGACGGCGCTCAGCGCAGAGGAGTGATCAGCCAGAAGAAGGCTCTGACCAGAGGAGTGATTGATCCGTGAGCCCCGGGGATGGGCTCGCCTCAGAAACGGATCTTGGCGCGCACGTCTTCGTCGCTCGCGGCCTGGAGCTGGTCGATGGCCCGCGCCACGTCGGGGGACTCCACCGTCGGGAGCTGGACCAAGAAGCGCACGTACAGATCCCCGACCTGGTTCTGACGCTCCACACCCTTGCCCCGCAGCCGCGCGATCTGGCCGCTTCGAGCGTGCTTGGGCACGGTCAGGGTGACGGTGCCCGTCGGCGTAGGCACCGGCACCTTGCCGCCGTAGTAGGCCTCCGCCACGCTGATCGGGAGATCGAGGGAGAGGTCGAGGCCATCCCGCTCGAAGCACGGGTGAGGTTGGACGCGCACCGTGATGAGGAGGTCTCCCTTCGGGCCCCCGAACATGCCGTCGCCGCCATGACCAGGGACGCGCAGCGTGTCTCCGTCCGCGGCACCAGGGGGGATGCGCACCGTGATCTCCTTGGTGCCGTTCTGCAGCGCGAGCTTCAGCTCCGTGCCGCGCACCGCCGAAGCGAAGTCCACCGCGACCTCGCTGACCGCATCGGGCCCCTTGCGTGGGCCACCACCCCGGCGCCGCGCGCCGCGCGCTCCGAAGAGATCCCCGAACAGATCTCCGAACCCGCCCGGAGCGCCGCCGCCGAACAGATCCTCCACGCTGGCACCGCGGCCGTAGCCTCCGCGGCGGTACGCGCGCGCTGCATTCGCATCAAAGCCCTCCCGGAGGGCGTCTTCGCCGAACTCGTCGTAGAGCTTGCGCTTCTCGGAGTCGGTCAAGACGTGATAGGCGCGGTTGACCGCCTTGAACCGATCTTCGGTGGCCTTGTCGCCCGGGTTCTTGTCGGGATGCAGCTGCGCGGCGAGCTTCCGGTACGCCTTGCGGATCTCGTCCGTCGTCGCGGAACGGGACACCCCGAGATCCTGGTAGAAGTCGCTCGCCATGACTCGCGAAAGTTAATGACGCCCCGGCCGCGCGGCAACACGCGCGCGCGGCCCCCTCGGACGCGCCGGATCACCCCCAGCCGGGCCTGCGCGGACGGCGCCGCCAGGGCGGCACGTGATCACGAGAGAGTCCACGTGGTCATCGGGAGGGAGGTCGGTGAAATCGGCGGTGAAGCGGATGTCGACGAAGCCGTTGTAGTGGAGCAGCGCCTCCAGCTCCCTGGGGAACCATTGGCGGTGGATGAGCGGGACGCGGAGGGGGCGAGGCGCTCCCTCCGTGCGCAGCTCCGATTCCACGAGCAAGACCTGACGGATCGGATCGTAGTCGAAGCGCTCGGCGAGCTCGGTGCGCCGTCCGCTCTCGGGATGACGGAAGCTGCGCGCCTTCTCCCAGACCGCAGGGTCTGCCGCCAGATCGAGGGGCTGCGGTACGGAGACGTCGAACACCAGCTCACCGCCCGGTAACAGGTGCTCCCTGACACGGGCGAGCCAGCGCTCCATGTCGCGGCGCGAGTCGAGGTGCAGCACCACGTTGAAGGGCGCCGTGACGAGCTGGAACCGCTCACGGAGACGTACGGCGCGCATGTCGCCGCGCACGACGCGCAGCCGAGCTGCGCTTTTCTCCGGCAGGCGGCGACGTTTCTCCTCGAGGAGCGCGAGCATCGGGACGCTCGCGTCTACCCCCACGACGGAGACGCCCGCGCGCACGGTGGGGAGGGCGACGCGCCCGGACCCCACGCCGTACTCGAGGACGGGTCCACCGCTCTGGCGGGCCCGCTCTACGTAGTACCGAACGTCCGCGCGCCGTCGCCGGTAGGTGGCGTCGTACCAACCTGGGTCGTCGTACAGATCGAGGATCGCGGGCGCAGCCGCGCCCACGGAGGCGCCTCGACGAGAGGCCGACGACCTGGTCTCACCAAACGATGCTCGCCCGGCGCGAGCCGGCCGGTGCAGGGAACGCGCGGTCAAGCGCGCGCGTTCACCTCCTGCACGTACTCCTGCACGACCTCGTTGGTGTCGCGGTGCCAGTGCACCTTGCCCTTCGCGATCTCACGCAAGGAGATGACCGCGGCTTTGTTCTTCGAGTCCACGAGCGCGGGCATGCCCTTCATGAGCTGCCGGGTGCGCTGGGCAGCGAGCACCACGAGAGCGAAGCGGTTTTCTTCCTGCTCGAGACAATCTTCTACGGTTACGCGGGCCATGGTCGTCCTTCCTGAAAGCAGCCTTCGTGCCAAGGCTGCCGGGTCGTCGAAGCTAACGGACGGGACGGGGTCAGGCAAGCTTCGAGCCCCATTCCATTCCGCTGCGCAAATGTGCAGCGCTCGAGAGCGACCGTTGACAAGCCCGCGAAGCACGCCATTTTCCCGAGGCTTTTCCGTCGGGCTCCCTCGGGGGGTCCCCACCCAAGGGGTGTGTGCCGTGAGCAAGTCTCTGGTCATCGTCGAGTCACCTGCCAAAGCCCGAACCATCGCCGGCTTTCTGGGCAAAGGTTTCATGGTCGAATCATCGATCGGGCATATCCGTGACCTGCCCCGGTCGGCGAGCGACATCCCGGCCAAGTACAAGAAGGAACCCTGGGCTCGCCTCGGGGTGGACGTCGAGAACGACTTCCGGCCCCTGTACGTCGTCGACGGAGACAAGAAGGAGCACATCCGAAAGCTCAAGGAGCTCCTCGCAGACGCCGACCAGCTCCTGCTCGCCACCGATGAAGATCGCGAGGGAGAGTCCATCGCCTGGCATCTGCTGGAGGTGCTCCAGCCGAAGGTCCCCGTGAAGCGGATGGTCTTCCACGAGATCACGAAGCGGGCGATCCAGGACGCCATCGCGCACCCCCGAGAGGTGGATCGACGGCTCGTGGACGCCCAGGAGGCGCGACGCATCCTCGATCGCCTCTACGGCTACGAGGTCTCGCCCGTGCTCTGGAAGAAGGTCATGCCGAAGCTCTCGGCAGGGCGCGTCCAGTCGGTCGCGACGCGCATCGTCGTGGAGCGAGAGCGGGAGCGCATGGCGTTCCGCGCGGCTTCTTACTGGGACATCGAGGGGCTCTTCGAGGCTCCGGAGGGCACCCCCAAGGAGTTCCCTGCCGTCCTCTCGGCCCTCGACGGGCGCCGCATCGCCTCCGGCAAGGACTTCGACGAGCAGGGAAAGCTCGGGAAGAGCGACCTGCTGCAGCTCGACGAGGCGGCGGCGCGGGACCTCGCGGAGGCCCTCGCGGGCAGCATGGCGACCACGACGAGCGTCGAGCGGAAGCCCAATCGGCGCAGCCCCGCGGCGCCATTCATGACGTCGACGCTCCAGCAGGAGGCCGGCCGCAAGCTGCGCTTCTCCGCGTCCCGCACCATGCGCGCCGCCCAGCGTCTCTACGAGAACGGGCACATCACCTACATGCGCACCGACAGCACGACCCTGTCGGACACCGCGCTCAACGCTGCCCGAAAGCTGATCGGCGAGCTCTACGGAGCCGACTACCTGCCGAGCTCACCGCGGCTGTACAAAAACAAGGTCAAGAACGCCCAGGAGGCCCACGAGGCGATCCGACCTGCGGGCGACTCCTTCCGACACCCCGAGGAGGTGGCGGGCCGAGTGGGCCTCGACGAGGCCAAGCTCTACGAGCTGATCTGGAAGCGCACCATCGCCTCCCAGATGCAGGACGCTCGGGGGGAGAGCGTGGTGGTGAAGCTGCTGGTCCAGGCGCGCGACGGTCGCAAGGCGGAGTTCACCGTGCGAGGCAACACCATCGTGTTCCCTGGCTTTCTCCGGGCCTACGTGGAGGGCAGCGACGACCCCGCGGCGGAGCTCGAGCACCGCGAGCGGCCCCTCCCGCCCCTCGCCGAGGGCGACCGCCTCCCGCCCAAGAGCTTCGAGCCTCGCGGCCACGAGACCCAGCCGCCGGCGCGCTACACGGAGGCCTCCCTGGTGCGGCGGCTCGAGGAGCTCGGCGTAGGGCGACCGTCCACCTACGCGTCGATCATCAGCACCATCCAGGATCGTGGCTACGTGTGGCGGCGCGGGACGGCGCTGGTGCCTTCGTTCCGCGCCTTCGCGGTGGTGGGCCTGCTCGAGAACCACTTCGGGGACCTGGTGGACTACGCGTTCACCGCGCGCATGGAAGACGAGCTCGACTCCATCGCCAGCGGTGGGCAGCACGCGGTGCCGTGGCTGAAGGAGTTCTACTTCGGGAAGAACGGCGCCGCGGCCGGCGGCCTCAGCAACGACAACGCGCGGCCCCTCGACGCGGGTCTGCAGATGCTGATCTCCAGCCAGCTCGGCACGATCGACGCCCGCGCCATCAACTCCCTGCCCATCGGCAAGGACGAGCAGGGGCGGGAGGTGGTGGTCCGGGTCGGCCGCTTCGGCGCGTACCTCCAGCGAGGTGAGGAGACGGCGAGCTTGCCGGACGACATCGCCCCCGACGAGCTCACCCTGGACAAGGCTGTCGAGCTCTTGGCGGCGCCCAGCGGCGATCACGTGCTCGGCACGGATCCGGAGTCCGGCCTGCCGGTGATCGTGAAGAACGGACGGTTCGGCGCCTACGTCCAGCTCGGAGAGCTCGAGAAGGGCAGCAAGGAGAAGCCCAAGACCAGCTCCCTCCTGAGCACCCAGAAGCCAGACACCGTCACCCTCGAGGAGGCCCTGGCCCTCCTCAGCTTGCCGCGCGTCGTGGGCACTGACCCCTCCGACGGCAAGGAAATCACGGCGCTCCTCGGGCGGTACGGCCCCTACCTCACGAAGGGAACGGACAGCCGGAGCCTCGAGTCCGAGGCGCAGCTCTTCTCGGTCACCTTGGAAGAGGCCCTGGCCGTGTTCGCTCAGCCGCGTCAGCGACGGGGAGCCCGCAAGGCCGCCGAACCGCTCAAGGAGCTCGGCGCCGACCCCGTCTCGGGGGGCACGATCACCTTGCGGGAAGGTCGCTTCGGGCCCTACGTGACCGACGGCGAGACGAACGCATCTCTGCGCAAAGAGGACGATCAGAACACGATCACGCCGGAGCGCGCCCACGAGCTCCTCCAGCTGCGCCGCGAGCGCGGGCCCGTGAAGAAGAAGAAGGTCGCGAAGAAGGCGGCCGCGAAGAAGACGACGGCCAAGGTCGCTTCAGCGGGGAAGAAGACCACCAAGAAGGCAGCCTCGTCGAAGAAGAAAGCGGCCAAAGCGCCCTCGAGCAAGAAAGCGTCGGGCAAGAAGGCCACCAAGTCCGTGGCTCGGGTGAGCGCCGAAGACTGAGCCTCTCGACGGGCCCGAGTCACCCGCAGAGCTCGACGAGCGCGCGCGCTCAGAGGAGTGTTCACGGGAGGAGGCGCAGCAAGCAACCCTCGATGTCGCACGAGGTGGCGAGGCAAGCTGTGAAGCGACGCCGCGCGTTCGGTAGCAGGGAGCTCACTCCGTACTCACAGTCTTCTCGCGTCACCTCCGCCTCCGCGAACTCCTCGGCGCAAGCCTCGTAGCGATCCTCGCAGAACGCTCGAGCGGGCTCGTCGACGCAGGCGAGCCGCGTCGCGCTCCGGACGCACTCTGGGCTCGGGTTGCAGCGCTCCTGAGCGATACACTCGGCGACGGCCATCCCGACCTTCGGCTTGACCAAAGACTCGAGCGTGGGGCACAGGGGCGCCAGCACGGGGCAGCCTCGGGTCAGAGGGCGGCAGTCGAAGATCGCTGGCTTGGAGTCGTCGCAGACGACGACCTCGGGGCGATCCGACGCGGGCGCGGCAGCGCGATCCCCCGGGGCCGCTGGCTCCGCGTCGTCACCGTCGAGATCCCCATCGTCTTCGTCGTCGATGACGATGATCTCCTCATCCTCCACCTCTTCGTCCTCTTCGTCTTCCTCCGGCTCCTCCGACTCGACGTCGTCTTCGGAGGCGTCCGTGCCCCCGGGGGAACCTTGGGAGAGGTCTCGCGCCGGTTCCTCCGCCGCTGCCACGCTGTTGTCCTCTTCACCTCCGAGCGGCACGTTGGACGGGCTTCCTCGCCCGCAGGCTCCTGCCACGAACGCGATCCCGAGGACGAAGCCGGCGATCTTCCACGCTGCTCTCATGCGGCGACCATCATACCCTGGCGATCCAGGGCGGAGCGACCGTCAACCTGCTCGGCCTCGATAGCCCGCCCTCCACCGTTCGAGGCGCGGCGACGTCCGAGCAGCGCTCCGCCGTGTTCGCCTTGACGACCACCCCCTGGCACGCCAAAAGCCCCCGTGGAGGCGTGGCCGAGTGGTCGAAGGCAGCGGTTTTGAAAACCGCCGTACCGTCAGGTACCAGGGGTTCGAATCCCTTCGCCTCCGCTAGTCTTTCCCCCGTCCCGCCGCGACGACGGGGAGGCGCGCCGTGACATCAGCAGCCGCGCAGCCCTCAGGATGTGCTGTGGAAAAGCGCTGGGAACGGAGCGCTGTCCTCTGACGAGTTGCTCGTCGAAATGACGCGGACGGCGAACAGCACGCGGCGCGCCTCCGGATCAAAATAAATAGCTATTTCCAGCGCGCTCCCATCCGCGTACATGCGACTCGCTCCCTGCACTCCGGACCCCCGACCGGAGACCGCGGGAGGCTCCCGTCGATCCGCAGCGCTCGTCGCGACTGCGCCGAACCCACGGAGACATGACTTGCTGAGACTCGACGAGTATGGATGACTGGCTCAGGCGTCTGGGTTTGCTTCATCTCAAGGACAAGCCCACAGAGCTGCGGGCTGCCCTCGATGAAGCAATTGCCAGAGACATCGACGAGCTGCAGTCCAAGCGCGCCGCAGTGGAGGCGCGCTTGCGCGCGCTGGAGCTCGAGGAAGACGACGCCGACGATTGATTGCACGGCAGTCGCGCGGCAAATTGTGAACTGTACGACAAAATCGAATAGCCATTGACGCCCGACGCTGTCTACGCGAGGTGACTCGTCACGATGGGCGTGCGGGGCAATCGCGATTGTAGGGCGGGGTTCGATCCCGTCGCCTTCGTGGAGGCCGCCTACGATCTCGCGTCCCCCGAGGCGGAGTGGCTCGAGGCCCTCTGCGTCGCGCTACAACCTCGCCTGCCCCCGAGGCGTGCGGCGCTGATAGGCTATGTGCTCGACATGCAGGCGCTCGCGGCCCGCACGGTCGTGGTCGTCGAGGGACCACCGCAGCACGGCGAGGTCACCCAGACCGTCTGTCGGGTCCGCATCGTGCAGCGGTGTCTCTCCA
>JAEWOQ010000362.1 GCA_023460875.1 Pseudomonadota bacterium | reverse complement strand
GCGGAGGGGGGGGAGACGCCGAGACCAGGCCCGTAGGGGGGCAGCGCCCTGGCGGAGGGGGGGGGAACGCCAGGGTGCTGCCCGCACGTGCTAGTGTTGCAAGCTCCGTGCCCGATTCCTGTTCAGTGATTTCAGTATGTTGGCGCGTAGATCCGAGAAGGTGCTTCCGTAGTTGCAATTTGTGGTTTCTCGATCGCTATCCGTCCGGAAAGACAGGTCGATTTCATGGAAGGTTGGCTCCGGCGCGCCCATGAGTGGGGGTATGTCCGTGATGTTCGTAGGGCGCGTCGTGGTTCAGTGCGGCAGACCATCACCGAGCGTGCGCGCGATGGCGCTCATGACTTGTGTGATCGGCGCACCGGACGGGACAGCCGGTGCGCGGGCGCGGCGCGCTCCCTCCCTTGGTCTTGGCGTGGGGTTGCAGCAAGATAGGCAGACGTTCCATGCGTGACTCGAAGATCCCTGTCGCTGACGCGGACGACGACGACGAGGTCGTGGTCGCCCTGGAGACCGCGCGTACGGAGCTCGAGAGGGGCTCCCGGGAGAGCGCGCTGCGCTGGTTGCGGCGCGCTGTTCGAGCTGCGAGTGAGCAGGGGCGCGTGGGGCGCGCGGCCACCCTCCAGGGGGCGTTGGCTGAGCTCGGCGGGGGCACGTTCAGCGCCCTCGAGGAGGGCGACGCGGTGCTGTCGGACGTCGACGACTTCACGGACGAGACCATCGTCGACGAGGCGCCGAAGCTCTCCTTGCCAGGGAGCACCAAGCCCCGCAGCGGCGCGCCGGTGACGAAGATCGCGACGGCGCCTACACCCGTGGCGCGCCCCCCCAGGCCCTCCAAGGGGCCGCCGACCTATGGCGCGGTGCGCGTGGCGGTGAAGCGGGCGCTCGGAGGCAAGTGGGAGGTGCGTCCGCTAGGCGAGCGAGAATCCGCGCCTGCTGGCGAGGAGGAGGCGTTGCTCGTGCCGTTGAAGCCTGGCGCGAGGTTCGGCTGACGAAGCCGGCGGAAGCTCAGCGTGCGGCGCGGATGCGCTCCACGTCCTCCGGGTGCAGGCGCACGGGGGCGCGGGGCACCTTCGCCATCTCGAACGCGCTGACCAGCTCCGAGGCACGGGGGCGCTCCACGGCGCCGAAGCCGGAGCACCGGGCGGCCCACTCGACGACCGCCCGCCCATCGACCTTCGCTTCCCGGAGCTCTCGCAGGCTGAGGTCCTGCTCCCGCTTGGCGAGCCGTCGCCCGTGGGCGTCGCAGACGAGGGGCACGTGGTGGTACTCGGGCAACGCGGCGCCGAACGCCTCGAGGAGGAGCATCTGGCGAGCGGCGCTGTGGAGCAGATCGTCTCCACGGACGACCTCGGTGACCCCGCCGAGCAGGTCGTCTACGACGACGGCGAGCTGGTACGCCGGGCTCCCATCCCGTCGCGTGATGAGGAAGTCACCCACCTCTCGTTCCGGATCGCAGGGGAACGGCCCGACGAAGGCGTCGGGGACGACCCTCTCGCCCGCGGGGACGACGAAGCGCAGCCCGGGATGCCGACCGCTCTCCCGTCGAGCGTGCCCCAGCGACGAGTAGCGACCGCGGCAGGTCCCGGGATAGCGGCTCTCCCCGAGCAGTCCATGGGGCGCGGCCTGGGCGGTGCGGATGTCGCCCCGCGTGCACACGCAAGGATACGCGAGCCCGCGCCGATGGAGCTCTTCGGCGTGCTCCATGAGGCGCTCGATGCCGGCCGACTGCGACGTGGGGGCGCCGTCCCAGTCGATCCCGAGCCACTCGAGATCCCGCTGCGCGTCGACGACGTGGCTCGGGTCGGCGCGCTCGACGTCGAGATCCTCGAACCGGAGCAGGAGCCGCGCGCCTCGAGAGCGCGCGTGCCACCAGGCCAGCAGGAAGCTGCGAGCGTGCCCCAGGTGGAGGTGCCCCGTGGGGCTGGGCGCGAGCCGGCCGACGGCGGGCCGCGTCGAGAGGGCGTCGCCGCGAGACGCGGTGACACTACCCTGCAGCGTCGGCCGCGGGGCGCTCGGGGGCTCCATCGGATCCGGCTTCCGCACTCCTGAGAGCCTACCGCTTCTTCTTCGGGGATGCCCCGACCGAGGCGACCAGGTAAGCGAGCCACCCGGGCTGGTTCTCGGCACGGGTACGGGGGCGGTACTTCTCCACGTCGTTGTCGGGGCTGGTGTCCCAGTACACGCGCACGTCGGTGAACCCCGCCTCCCGCAGCAGCTCCTGGAGCTCCGGCAAGGTCCAGTAGCGCCACTCGTAGGTGAACGCTCGCTCGAGCTTGGTCCCGTCCTTGAACTCGAAATGGATGTGGTTGACGATCGCGTGGCCGATGGGATCGAAGCTGTCCTGATCCCAGACGTAGGTGAAGCCGGCGGCGATGGGGCGGCTCTCGAGCATCGGCTCCTGCGAGTCCCAGCCGCCGTACGCGTCGAGGAAGAAGGCCCCCTGGACGCCGAGAGATTTGCGCACGGTCGTGAAGTACTGGCGCATCTCGTCGCGGGTGCGGAAGACCCAGTAGCTGAAGTTCATCGCGTTGATGACGTCGAACTTGCCGGGCCTCCGCTGACGGACGTCCTCTTGAAGCAAGGTGACCCGCGCTGCCGCGGCCCCCAATGGGGCGACGTTGTGCTCGCGCCCCCAAGCGAGGGTGTCCCCACAAATGTCGACGCCGGTGGCGACGCGCTCCTTCGAGCTCTTCGCCCAGGCGCTACATAGGAGCGCGGTGCCGCAGAAATCCTCGCGCATGCTGATCGGGTTCTTCCCGAAGAGCCCGCGGTAGATGCGGCGCATGAAATCGACCTCGTTGTCCGGGGCCTGCACGCTCAGCTGATACAGCTCGTGCTTGTCCGCCGTCGCGGCCGTGTAGCGCGCCCGCCGAGCCGAGGCCTTGCTCGAGGCCTTCTTGCGGGGCGTCTTGCGGGGCGTCTTGGCGCCGGAGGTCTTGGCGCCGGAGGTCTTGGTGCCGACGTCGCCGGAGCGCCGCCGGGCGCTCTGGGTCTTGCTGCTGCGCGCGGATGAGTCGTTCTTCGCCACGATGGCTCCTGGACAAGGGAAAAGCTGGGCCGTCCTCTACCGTCCCCGCGCTGCACCGTAAACCCAGCGGGCGGGCGGGCGCGCGCTCAGGGTTTCTCGGCGGCGGCTGGGCAACGCAAGGTCACGGCCCAGGTGCGACGATCCGCGGTCCACACCAGCAGCGCGCCCCCAGGGCGGGTCGCCACCGAAATGTTGTTGAAGGCGCGCCCCTGCGCGAGGGTCTCGGCTCCTTCGATAACGTCGTCTCGGATCCTGGCCACCCGCAGCTCTTGCGGAGAGCGCGGGTGAGCGCTGCTCGGCAGCGCGAAGAAGACGTAGTGCCCTTCGCACAGGGACGCGGCGGCGACGGGCGCGGGGTCGATCCCGTTCGGGTAGAGCATCCACTGGGTGTCGTCGACGGGCTCGAGGGCCTCGCCGATCGCGAAGCGAGCCATGCCGAACTCGGTGATCGAGCGCGCCGCGGTGACGAAGCCGAGGATTTGCTCAGGGCCCGTGCTCAACGCCTGGACCTCAGTGAGGGGGTGGGAGCCGGGGCCGACCCACACCACCCGATCCTCCCCGAGGCTCACCCGGCGCGCCGCGAGGCGTACGGGCCGCGCGTGGATGGGGGACATCCCCGTACGCCCTTCGTGGGTCAGGACGAGCGCCCCTTGGCCCCAGGGGGTCAGGGCCACGCTCGTCGCCGAGGAGCCTTCCGGGCTCACCTGCAGGACCTCGCCGCTGCTGCTCCAGAGCATGCTGGTGGGCTCGCCGTCGACCATGCCCACGAAGGCGACGACCTCTCGGTTGCCTCGGGTGAGGGCCGCGACCCGGGTGCCCGGGCGGGCCGATGGATGCAGGGGCTCCACCTTTCCGGGATCGCCCAGCGGCGCGCGCAGCAGCCGCCCTTCGAGGTCGATCCAGTACGCGAAGCGCTCGGTGATCCCTGGGCCGCGGCCGTACTTGGCGAAGCCCTCCGGGCTCGCCGGCGACATCTCGATCTGCTCGTCCCTGTCCAGGGGCAAAAGCAACAGCTGGCTCTGCTTGTCGACCAGCGCCACGCCCCGCGTCCAAGCGCTGGCAGGTCCGGCGGGGCCGACGGCTTGCAGCTCTCCCAGCCCCCAGCTCAGGGGTGCCCCGCTCGTGGCCTCTTGGGCCGGCGAGGGGTCAGCCTCGGAGGGCTGCTCCGCAGGCTCGGGCGGAGCAGGGGCAGCCGGCTCGGGCCGGGCGGCGGAGGCGGTCTCGGTGCGGCCCACCGCGCTAGCGGGCCCCGCCCCAACGTCACCGTCCCCCGGGCGCTTGTCTCGGGAGCAAGAGACGGTTACCCCGAAGGTGCCGATGAGGGACGCGAGCAGCCAGAAAAAGCGCACGCCATGGTTTGCCACAGTTTCGGCCCGGCTGGCGACGGTCCGCCGCCCTGCGTGGAGCGCGGTCGCCCTAGCGCTGGTCGGGGGCGCCCTGATGGGGCCCGTTGGTTGCGCTGGCGGCTCCAGCGC
>JAEWOQ010000361.1 GCA_023460875.1 Pseudomonadota bacterium | reverse complement strand
GCCGGGGCAGGCGCAGGTGTTCGTCCCTTGCAGCTCGAGGGCGCCGGGGCAGACGCACGAGAAGCCGCCGGGCTCGTTGACGCAAACCGCCGGGCTCACGCAGTCGTGGAGCCCTTGGCTGCACTCGTTGACGTCGGTGCAGGTCGTCCCGTCCCCCTGGTAGCCGTCGTTGCAAACACAGAGCAGTTCTCCGCCGACGCTCTGACAGGTGGAGTCGTCGGAACAATCACTGGGGCACAGGGACGTACACTCCCGGCCGTCGCCGTCGTATCCGTCTTCGCAGACGCACTCGAAGCTCCCTGAGGTGTTGTCGCAGCGGGCGTTCGCGTCGCAGTCGTGGAGGTCCTCGTCACATTCGTCGACGTCGACGCAGCGCTGGGTGTCCTCCTCGAGGGTGTAGCCGCTGGGGCAGAGGCAGCGCGCTTCGTCTCCGACGAGCACACAGGTGGCGCCCTCCCCGCAAGGGTCCTCCTCGCCGCCGCAGCTCGCGAAGGTCCCCTCGTGCTGCGAGACGAGATCCTCGTCGGTGCACACCCCGTCGCACTTCGTGGGGTCGACGCGGGCCTCCACGCAGGCTTGCCCGACCCCCTGAGCGACGCAGCTGGTCGTCTGGCTGCAGGGGACGTCCACGCAGGGATCTCTCAGGTCGACGCGCACGCGCACGCTGCGGCCTGGGATGTAGTTGAGGATGCGGCGGGCCACGATGCAGCCGCTGTAGCCCTTCGACTCCACGCACTCGTCTGGCGGGCGGTCGTCCGTGCGGACACGCACCTCCAGGGCGACCTCCGCGTTCTCAGTTTCCCGCGGGACGATGACGAGGCGCCCGAGGGAGCCCGTCTCGGGATCGCAGACGGTGGAGACCGCGGAGGCGTCACGATCACCGAGCTCGCCCGCCTTGCCCGCGGCGACCGCGGCGACCGCTGGGCAAGGGAGATCCGTGTAGACCTCGACCACGACCTCGGTCGGGAGAGTCGCCTCGCACGCGGGCACGAGCGCCGCGAACCCCCAAAAACCGAGCGCCAGGGGGCCAAGGCTGAGAGGGTGGCTCAGAGGGACCGTCGCGAGCCGGGGCGCAACCCGACGGCGTGGGGAGCTGGGGACAGAGGGCGAGGTGATCCGAGACGGAGGTGGGTGCATCGGGGGACGTCTCCGTATCACGAAACCGACCGCCAGAAACGAGGTGTCAAGCGGAGGAGAGCGCCCCGGGAGATTTTCCGAAGGAGCTGCGCTAGGACGGCATGTAGTCTAGGTGCAGCGCGGGTCGCTCGCTCGCCTGCGCCCTCCGACACTCCGTTCTCGGACACTCCGCCCTCCGACACTCCGCGGTATCGTCTCATGCGCAACACAGCTTCCTTCCAGGTCCACTCCTCGACGCCCCGCTTCTCGACACTCCGCTCGGTGTTCTCGCCCTCGGCGCCTCCCCGTCGCGCGGAGTGTGGCTGGGGCGGCCTCGTCGGCGGCGCTCTCCTCATGATGGCGCTCGGCTGCGACTCCGTGCCGGAGTCCAACACGGCGGGCGGCGGCTCCAGCACGGGAGGCGCGAGTGAGGGAACCGGGGGCGGGAGTCCGGGCAGCTCGACCGGCGGCGCCCCGACTGGGGGAGGCAACCCCGGCCCCGTGCGGGACTTCGGACAGACGATCGCGGGGGGAGAGACCCGCAACGGCTACCACACGTTCGATCTGACCGTGGACGGCAAGAACTACAAGGTCCAGACCAACCCCTGGGGCGGCGCGGAGCAACAGATCACCGCTGGCGGCGACGCGATCTTCCGCGTCGACTCCATGCAAGAGCAGCCCGGCGGCGAAGCCTGGGACATCGCCGCCTTCCCGTCGGTGTACATCGGCGCGGCCCACGGCGGCGCGAACCCGACCGCGCAGAGCGGCTTGCCCGCGACGGTAGGGAGCCTGTCGTCGATCCCGACGGGGCTCTCGACCAACGCGAGCGAGATCACCTACACGGGCAACACCACCTACGACGTCTACTTCACGAACTCGCAGAGCTTCAACGCCGGCCAGCCCGACGTGTACCTGATGGTCTGGTTCCACGCGAAGGGCCTGAACCCCATCAACGGCCCCGACGAACAGTGGAACTGCCGGAGCCGGCCCCCGACCTACGTCGACTCTTGCTCGGGGGCCGGCTCCGTCGTGATCGATGGAGTGACCTTTCATCGCTTCATCGGTCCGAACGGCCCTTCGGAGGTCATCAGCTACGTCCCGGAGTCCACCATGGATGGCTGGGAGTTCGACCTGATGGACTTCATCGACGACGCCGTGCAGCAGGGGGTCTTGACCGACGCGATGTACCTCCAGAGCGTCCAGGCCGGCTTCGAGCTCGTCACCGGAGGCAGCGGCCTGACGGTGAAGGGGTTCTACGCAGACGTGCAGTAGCCGGGCCCTTCTTTGCTGCCCACCCGCGGGTGCTCCTGCGCTTGACCGGGGATGAGCCTCCCGCGCTCGCTTAAGAGAGCTGCGGGGTGTCCGCTGTTCGTGGGCGCTGTTCGTCGTCACGACCGGCGACTCTCTGAACCGAGGAGGCCTCTCATGGTAGCGCCCACGACTTCGACGAACGGCGGCGTCCCGCTCGCATCGAGCACACCCGTCCTGCAAGCCATGACGGAGGAGATGCGCTGCTCTGTGCGCGGACGCGTGTCGTAAGTGTGAGCAGTCCTGTCGCCGCATGTGATGGGTCTCCTCGTGCACGGCGTCGTACCGACTTCAACGCCCCGCCCTCGCGCTGCACGAGCTGGGCATGACGACGCGTAGCGATGAACGGGCGGACATTCGCCTGCCGGGTCTGGTGCTCGGGCTCGGACTCGGAGGTTTCCTCGACGGCATCCTGTTGCACCAGGTGCTGCAGTGGCACCACATGCTGAGCAACACGGGGAACGACAACCTCGGCATCGCACGGCGCGCGCCCGACACGCTCTCCGGCTTGCAGATGAACACCCTGTGGGACGGGCTCTTTCACGTCTTCACCTGGTTGGCGGTGCTGATCGGTTTGGGGCTGCTCTACTCGCGGGTGGTGCGCGCTCGAGGGCGCGTCTGGGGTTCCGGCGTGCTGTGGGGGTGGATCCTGGTCGGCTGGGGTGTCTTCAACCTCGTCGAAGGGGTCATCGATCACCACGTCCTGGCCATCCATCACGTGCGCCCGGGGCCCCAGCAGCTCTGGTGGGACCTGGGCTTTCTCGCGTCGGGCGCTGCGCTGGTGGCGGGAGGGTGGCTCCTGCAACGTCGGAGCGCTCACACCTCTTCCTGGGGCGCTCGATGACGTCGACGTCGGACGCAGTCGACGAGCCGCAGGGAGCCGATCACGCACACGCAATCGAGGAGACCTCCGCGGTCGACCCGACGCGCGCCGTCGACCAGGCGAGCGCGCTCGCCCCATCGCGCGGCCACGAGCCCGCTGTCGGCCCTGCGCCCGCTGTCGGCCATGCGCCTGTCGGCCATGAGCACGGAGGAGGCGTCGCGGTGTGGACGTTCGCCGGTCTGCTCGGCGTGGCCGCTGCCGTGTACCTGGTCTTGGCGCTGCGGCAGCGACGTCGCCGTCGTCCCTGGAGCACGCGGCGCACGACGGGGTTCCTCGCGGGCCGCGCCCTGTGCGGCGCGGCGCTCTTTCCGGAGGTCGTGCCGTTTCCGGAGGGCGATTTCCGCGAGCACATGCTGCAGCACCTGGTCATCGGGATGATCGCGCCCGTGCTCCTCGTCCTCGCGGCGCCCATGACGCTCCTGATGCGCTCGCTCTCGGCGCGATCCGCGCGGCGGCTCACGAGCGCGCTCCGGAGCCCCGTGTGCCATGGGATCGCTCATCCGGTGGTGGCCCTGACGTTGAACGTCGGCGGGATGGGGGCTTTGTATTTCTCGCCTCTCTACGAGGTGATGCTCCAGAGTCCAGCGTTGCACCTGCTCGTGCACGTGCACTTCCTCGCGGCGGGCTGTCTGTTCGCGTGGGTCATCGCCGGCCCCGATCCGGGGCCGCGCCGTCCCTCGGTGCCAGCGCGCCTGGTCGTGCTCGGGGTGGCCATTACGGTCCACGCCACGCTCTCTCAGCTCCTGTATGCCGGCCTCTTCGTGTCGCTCCCGGTCTCGAGCCAAGAGCTCCAGGGCGGCGCCGAGCTCATGTATTACGGCGGCGACATCGCCGAGCTCCTCCTCGCCTTCGCCTTGGTGAGCGCTTGGAAGCCGCGACGCCCCGCGGCAGCGATGAGGGCGGCAGCGACGGCAACGCCGCCCGCGCGCGCGACGGTAGCCTGAGCCAGACGGGAGCCGCTGAGAGGACGCCGTGGTCCGGTGTCACGGGTGCCCGTCGACGCGCATCTGGAAGAGGAAGTAGGGGGGAACGCAGACGCCTCCGCCTTCCTCTCCGGCGCACAGGTAGTCGTCGCGACACGGCGCGCTCGCGCTGCACTTGCGGAGCCCCGCCGGGCGCACGTGCGTGGTCAGGCAGTGGGAGAAGGGCTCGTCGCGCGCCAAGCACGCGTTGAAGGGATCGAGCACGGCGATGGCGCCGCAGCGCGTGG
>JAEWOQ010000360.1 GCA_023460875.1 Pseudomonadota bacterium | reverse complement strand
GGCGCGGGAGGCAGGGCGCGGGAGGCAGGGCGCGGGAGGCAGGGCGCGGGTGCGTGGCAAAACAAAAAATTGCCGCCCGACGGGTTTGAGTCCGTCGGGCGGCTGGATGGGCACGTCGGCGAGGTTCACTCGTCGCGGGAGCGCTCCGAGGGGCCGGCGTCCGGCTTCTCGGGAGCGGCCCGCAAGGTCATGCTGACCTCGCGGAACTTGCCGTTGCCGAGCAGGAGCAGCTGCACGCTCTCCCCCACGGCGTACTTGTTGATCTCCGTACCGAGATCGTCGGGGTTGGAGACCGGCGCGCCGTTCACCGCGACGATGAGGTCGCTGCGCTCGCGCACGGGGCTGCCTTGGAGCCCTGCAGCTGCGGCCGGGCTCTTGGGGTCGACCCGCAGCAGACGCACACCGCGGGTGGTGCCCACCTGATCGGCGATGCCGCGCACGCCGAGCCAAGGCGCGGGCGCGACGGCGTTGGCCGGTGCCGTGCTCAAGAACGCGCGCAGAGCTCCCACGGGCACCCCGTAAGGAACGGGGCTGCACACGGGCTCGCCTTCCGCGGTCTCGAGGGGCGCACAGGCGCGCGCCACCATCGCGACCACGTCCCCGTTCTTGTCGACGATCGGGCTGCCCACGTCGCTCGAGTGCAGCTTGCTGCCGATGGTGATGGCGTCCCTCAAGAGCGCGCTGTCCCCGCCGATGAGCGTGCGCTCACCCTTGAGGATCGTCCGGCTCAGGCGGACCTTCTTGTCGTGTAGCCCGAACATGTGCGTGTTGGAGCCGAGCTCCGCAGGCTTCAGGCGGGACGCCCGCAGCCCCTGCTTCCAGCGGCCGTTCTGCGGCACGAGCAGCGCGACGTCCCACGCTCGGTCGCTGTGGCCCACACGCACCCGAGACACGGAGCCGTCCGCGTAGCGCACGTCGAGATCGTTGCCGTGGCCCAGGTTCGACAGGGCCGTGAGCACCCGCCCGTCACCCGCGAGCACCGAGCCCACGCCGAGCACGCGGCCGTCGCGCTCGATCGTCACGACGCCATCGCGGGCGCCGTGCAACTTCTCCTGGACTGGGGCGGCACCGGGCGCGGGCGCCGGGGACACGCCCTGGGCGCCCTGCTCTTCGGGGCCCTCTTCGTCGGCCGCGGCCGTGTCGGCGTTGGCGTCGTAGTGTTCGGCGACCTTCTCGGCGTAGCCAGCCACGGAGCGCGCCTGCTGGCTCACGTTCCGCGCGGTGTTCGCCGCCTTCTTGTTCGGATCCTCGTTGCCCTCCGCAAAGGCGGTCGGCGCGGCCACGAGAATCGCCAAGAGGCTGAAGGCCCCCACAGACCATGTTCGCTTCCTCATCATCTCTCCTCCTGTCCCACCCAAAATCAACTGGGGGTAGTACCTCGATCGAGGTCGAAACGGTGTCACGCGGGGCAATCTGCAAGGCACGAGCCAGCCCGCAGCGAGGTCGTGAGGGAGCCAGCGCTGGGACGATCGAGCGTCAGCGTGTTGGCGCGGCGCGCAGGCGCGGAGGGCGCCCGCGCGCGCTGCCGAAGCCCCACGGAGGAGACCAGGGCGAAGAGATTACGCTGGGTTCCCGGCGCTGGGGGCAGGCTCAGGAGCGTCGGAGCTCGCGCACTCCGCTCGCGGTAGCGACGAGGACCACGTCCGCTCGACCGCAGAACAGGCCGGTCTCGACGACGCCGGGGGTGGCTCGAATCTCCGAATCGAGACGGCTCGGGGTCTCGATTGTCCCGACGTGGACATCGTAGAGGTAGTTGCCGGCGTCGGTGAGCCAAGGCGCTCCGTCGCGGAGGCGGAGGCGCGACTCACCCCAGCGCGACAGCGCCCGAGCGGTGGAGCGGTGTCCGAAGGCAAGGACTTCAACGGGCACGGGCCAGCGGCTCCCGAGCTGGGAGCTCAGCTTGGATTCATCGACGACGATGACGTTCACGCGACTCGACGCGTTGACGATCTTCTCTCGGGTCTGTGCGCCTCCGCCGCCTTTGATGAGATCCAGCGCTTCGCTCACCTCGTCGGCGCCGTCGACGCACAGCGCGATGTCCCAGGGGCCCTCCGGGCTGGCGAGGGGGATGCCCAGGCTCTCCGCCTGAGCGCGGCTCTGCTCGCTCGTGGGCACTCCGACGAGGGGGCGGCCCGCACGGACCAGCTCGGCTACGCCGTCGATGAAGTGCTTGGCGGTCGATCCCGTGCCGAGGCCGACCAGGCCGGAGTCGGGGAGATAGGCGAGGGCAGCGCGCGCAGCGGCCCGCTTGACGTCTTCTTGGGTCATCGCGAGTGGGTGAGACTTTACCGGCTTCCGCGCTGGGTAGAAGGGTGGGCGTCCTCAATCGCGGGGGGAGGGGCGGATCCGTGGTAGAATGGAAGATCGGGCTTGACGGCGGCGGTCGGCCCAACGGCCCGTCGTGGGGTTGCGTCGTGGCGCTTCAGCCTTGGCAGCGAGGACAGAAGTGGGTGCTGCGCTGGGCGAGCACGATGCGAGCGATGGGCGCGCTACAGGTCGGGCAAGGGAGCCCGGGGCGCCCATAGACGCGATGGTCGTCCTGGTAGCTCCCGGGCGCGCCGTCGGCGCCCCGAAAGTCACTGATGGTGCTGCCGCCAGCGCGGATGGCGGCCCGCAAGACGCGGCGGAGGGAGCGCACCAGCGCCTCGCACTCCGCGAGGCTCAGGGTGCGAGCGGGGCGCAGCGGGTGGAGGGCGGCGAGGAAGAGCGCCTCGTCCGCGTAGATGTTGCCGACGCCCGCGAGCACGCTCTGGTCGAGGAGGGCGGTCTTGATAGGGACTCCGCGGAGCGCCAGCGCCGCGTGCAGAGCCCGGGGAGTGATGCGGAGGGCGTCGGGGCCCATCTTCGCGAGACGCTCTGGGTCGACGCCGGGGGCGAGCCACTGCACCTTGCCGAACTTGCGGACGTCGCGGAACACGACGGAGCGCCGCTCCCCCGTCGCGTCGCGTAGCGCCAGCGCGAGGTGCACGTGGGGATCGGCGCGGAGCAGCCGCTGCGCCTCGGCGCTCGTGCAGATGAAGAGCTGCCCGGTCATGCCGAGGTGACACAACAGCCGCGATCCGTCGTCGAAGGTCGCCAGCAGGTACTTCCCGTGGCGCGTGAGATCCGTCGTGGTCCGACCGCGGAGGCGCTCGGCGAGGAGGGCGGGCGGCGTCAGGAAGAAGTAGCTCGGAGGGCCTGTCACCACCCGCGTGATGCGCCGCCCGATCCAAGCTGGGGCCAACCTTTGTCGAGTGACCTCGACCTCAGGTAGCTCGGGCATGGAAGCTCGGTCGCGGCGCGTCTCAAGGCGCCGCGGTGGCGACCGCCACGTCCTTGCGCGTCACGTAGAAGAAGTCGCGCATCGAGCGCTTACGCAGGTACAGGTCGTCTTCGAACTCGAAGCCCTTCGCCAGGGCGATGGCCTTCAGCTGGTCGTCCACGGGCTCATAGGTGACGAACTTCGGATAGGACCAGTTCACGTCCATCTGGGCGACCGTCGTCGCGCCGGCGTGATGCATGGCGTCCGCGAGCACCCGCGCCGTGGTGTGGTTCGTGATGGCGACGAAGAGGATGTCGCGGCTCTCGTTGAGGCCCACGGCGGAGCGCCGGATGACCGTGTTGCCGTCGAGAGTAGCGCCCCAGCGGCCCTTGAAGTTCCCGGCGAGCTGCGGGTTGAGCTTGCTGTCCTCGTACATGCACGGGGGCGCCTGTCGATACCAGGCGAGGTGTGCCTCGTCGGGCGCCAGCGTGGGCCAGCTGGCGACGCGCAGTGAGCCGTCGTCGTACTGGGTGAGGGTGCACCCCGTGTCATTGGCGGGCAGCAAGGTCACGCCGTCGAGCTTCATGCCGTACTGGCCGTGCTCCGCCATGAACCCGCCGTTGAAGGCTCCTAGCAGGACGTCGTGGTGCTTCTCGGGGATCTTGGCGAAGCGCTCGTACTGCTCCGCCTCCGGCGTGGCGGAGGCGGGCTCCTGATAACCCGCCACCGGGTGGACCTCGACCTGGCGCAGATCCAGGGCGACGATGAAGACCTCCGACCAGGAGCGGTTCTTGTCGGCGTGCAGGAGCGTCTTGAACATGCGCGGCGCGTCGTCGGGGCGACGCGGATCGCGCATGGGGACCCACTGGCCGTCGCCCTTCGCCGCCAGGTTCTCGTGCATCGGGCCCGGCGGCGGCGGCGCGAAGGGTGGCAGCTGGGGAGCGGCCTGGGGCTCCTCGGCGGGCGCCACGGTCACTTCGGCGGCCTCCTCCACGGGCTCGAGCGCGGGCTCTTCCGCGGGCACGTCCCAGTAGGCCTTGGGCGCCTCGTCCTTACGCCAGAGCCGGTTGACCCGGTCCTCCACGTCGTAGACGAAGTCCTCGAGGCGAGCGACGTTGTCCTTCCCGACGACGGCGCGCAGGCTGTTGGCCACGAGGGGCCCCATCCAGGGGATGCGATGCACCGCGATCCACATGCCGAGGCCGAGGACGGGGACCGCCAGCGCCGCCCCGACGGCGATGCGTCGCCAGCGCCGCGTCGGGGGCGCCTTCCCGGGCGGCTCCTTGGTCTCCAGCTCCGTCGGCGCAGAGGTCTCCGGGGCGTCCCCCGTGGACGCTGCGGAGGGCTCCGCCGTGGTGTCCCCGTCGGGGGGCGACGGCGACGCCGCGGTTTCCGTCACCGGCTCCGTGAGGGGCTCCGTCGTGGTGTCCTTTTCGACTTCGGGGGCGGTCATGGGCTCGAGTGTGTCAGCTCAAACGAGGCCAAGCAGGCTGCGTTTCCCGCATCCTACTCAGCGGGCCGTCGATGTCTCGAATTTCACGATCGACGTGCGGCGGGCGCGGGCGGGTGTTGTAGAACGTCCGCGCGATGCGAGCGAGAGCCAGGAAACGGCGTCGGCCGTCGTGGGCGTGGGCCCTGGGTGTCGCGCTCGCGCTCGTCGTCGTCGCGGCTCCGTTTCGAGCGGGACCTCTCGGAGCGCGCAGCGCCCTGGCGCAGGTGGATGGTGAGCTCGACGTAGCGCCGGTAGCTCCCTCGGCTAGCGCGCTCGGGCCGGCCGTGTCCACGATCGAGGTGCGGGTACTCGGCGGCTTGTGGGAAGAGCAGTTCCCCATCACCCGGATCCACCCCGGTGAGCGCATCTCACCAGAGCTCGCTCGACGCACGATGAGAGAGCTGGTCGCGACGGGCCGCGTCGCCGACGTGCGCAGCGCCGTAGAGACGACGCCGCGGGGCACCGTGTTGGTGCTCGAGGTCGTACCGCGTCGCCTCGCGGCGGCCGTCGTGTTCAGCGGCTCGCCCGTGGCGGCGGAGAGCCTCGAGGGAGCGCTGGGGATCCGCAGCGGCCAAGAGGTCACCGCCTTCTCCCTCGAGCGCTCGGCGGGGGCAGTCGAGCTCCTCCTGAGCGAGCTCGGGTATCCAGAGGCCGAGGTCCGCGTCGTCCCTGAAGACACCGACGATCCGCTGCGGGTCCTCTTGCGGGTGCACGTGACCCCAGGGGCCGTGACTCTGATCGCGCGGCGCCGCTTCGAGGTGTCGCCGAGCCCCGCTCACCCAGCCCTCGCCCAGCTCCTCCGCGGCTACGCCGTGGAGCGGGGGGCGATCCAGAGTGCGGCGGCCCTGGCGAAGGCGAACGACCGCCTCACGGAGCTCCTGAAGGAACGCGGATGGTACGAGGCCGTCGTCACTCACGAGCTGCCCCGTCCTGGCGAGCTCGTGGTGAGGGTGCAGGCGGGGGCTCGCTACGACCTCCGCTTCGAGGGCGTGCGCACCTTCGACGGTGAGCGCCTCGTCGAGGCGCTCGAGCTCGCAGATCGGGACGACTACTCGCCCGACGTCCTCGCCGGAGCCGTGCGCAGATACTACGCCGAGCGAGGCTTCCTCGACGCCGTGGTCGACGTGGATCGACGCGGGGCCGCCGACGCGTCGACGGCGCGGCTCGTATTTCGCGTGCGGGAGGGCAGCCCCGTGCAGGTGGCGCGCCGCATCTATCCGTGCCTCACGGGCAGCCGCTCCGCCGCAGCCATCGGGCGGGAGATCGACGGCGTGCTCGGGGAGGAGCTCCCAGCCCCGGGGGTGATCGAGGCCGTGGATCCTCGCGTCCTCGACGCCGCCGTGGGGCCGCCGGAGAGCTCGGCGTCCCATGTCGTGCCCCACCGCCTCAACCCCTGGCAGACCTACACCCGAGAGGTCTACGCCAGCGCCGGGCGGCACGTGCAGGAGCTGCTCCGCGCGGAGGGTCACCTCGCGGCGCGGGTCGGGCCGATCACCTTGGTGCGGCGGCAGTGTGACCTGCGCTCGCAGCCCAGCGTGTGTGTGCCCCTCGGGCCCCGCACGCTGCCCCCCGTGGATTGCAGCGACGTCCCGGACGAGGATCTCTTCGCTCGCGAAGTGCAGGAGACCTGCCGTCCGGATCCGACCACGGGGCGACGCTGCGAGCCCGAGGCCCTGCTGGTGATGCCGATCCACGCCGGGCCCCAGGCGATCCTCTACGACGTGGCCTTCGAGGGGAACCGCGCCCTCACGGAGGCGGAGCTGCTCGCGGAGACGCAGCTCGACGTCGGGGAGGCCGTCTCCACCACGGCGCTGGAGGCCGCGCGGCGTCGGCTCCTCGATCGCTACGCGGACGAGGCCTACGCCTTCGCGGAGGTGGACACGGAGCTCGAACTGTCCCCCGACGGTACCCGCGCCCACGTACGCTTCTCCATCAGCGAGCGGGACCCGGTGCGGATCAGCCAGATCGTCGTGCGCGGGGCGCGTCGCACCCGGGAGAGCCTCATCCGCAAGCGCTTCGCCTTCGCGCCGGGAGAGCTGTACCGCCGCGTCGCCGCGCGTCGGACCCAGGAGCAGATCGAGACCTTGGGCGCCTTCACGAGCGTCGCCGTGGCGCTCGAGGATCCCAACGTCCCCGCCAAGGAGAAGGTGGTCGTGGTGACGATCACCGAGCGCATGCCCCAGTACGTGGACGCGAAGGGTGGGTTCTCCACGGGCGAAGGTTTCCGGGTCGGGTTCGAGTATGGCCACCGCAACCTGGGCGGCGACGCGATCCAGCTCGTGGTGCGAGCGCAGCTCGGCCTGCGCCCCGCCGAGTTCATCTTCGAAGAGGACGTGCGCCGCAAGTACCAGGCGCTGTCCTTCGAGGAGCTCCTCGAGCGTCGCAATACCATCACGGTCACCTTCCCCGACGTCGGCCTCGGGCCCCTGTTCCGTTTGGTGCTCGAGGCCCTCGACGTGCGGGACAACGCCCGCGACTTCGGGCTCACCAAGGAGGCGGTGTTCGCCCGGCTCATCTACCGCCCACGACGCCAGTTCTGGAGTCAGCTCGGGGCGTCGGTGGAGCGGAATTCTGCCAGCATCTTCGGCGCGGAAGGCAAGGACGCCCTCGAGAACTACGTGCGTGACAACCCACGCTTCGCCAACCGGGTGCGGGTCCCGGAGGGGACGTCGACGGCCTTCTCGCAGAGCTTGAGCTTCGCTTGGGATCGCCGGAACCAGGCCCTCGACGCGACTCGGGGGACCTTCGTCCACATGGGTGTGGAGCACGTCACCGCCATCCCCGTCGATCGCGCCGCGGGCAGCTGCGACGAGCGGGCCTCGAGCGTCTTCGCAGCGACCTGCAGCGAGCTGCTGAGGCTGACGAATCGCCTCGCCGCGTACGTGCCGCTGAACGACAAAGGCCTGGCCATCGCGGCGAGCTTTCAGTGGGGGTACGTCCAGCACCTCACCGCGACCTCTCGTACCTATCCCGATCGGCTGTTCTTCATGGGGGGCGTCGACACGATCCGCGGCTACCTTCAGGACTCGTTGGTGCCGCAGGATCTTGCGGACGAGGTGCTGGATCCCGCTTCGGGCCTCGACATCCGCGCGGTGGTGCTGCGCGGCGGCGACGTCTTCGTCAATCCTAGGGTCGAGCTGCGAGTGCCCTTGAGCGGCTCGATGAGCACGGCGTTCTTCCTGGACTCGGGCAACGTGTGGAGCGATCCGGCCGCCATCGATCCCACGCGCCTGCGCTACGCGTTCGGTACGGGGCTCCGGGTGGGCACCCCGGTCGGGCCCCTCGTGTTCGACTACGGCTTCAACTTGGATCGTCTGGCGCACGCGATCGGGAACAAGAGCGGCGCTGGGCGCTTCTGGGAAGATATCGGGGCCTTCCACTTCAGCATCGGCCTGTTCTAGGCTCGCTCCGCAGAGGCGACTGGCGAGGGCGCGGGCCGGAGATCGGCGGCGCTTTGGTCTGTCGGTGCGGCGGCGATGGCCTGGGGGCCTGGCACGAGCCAGGTGAATGCCTTACAGGGGGGAGCTGCCGCGTCGCCCTGTGCGAAAGCGCCTGCCCGAGACGATGCCATCCGCACCCGCCGCCCCACGCTACCCAGTTCGGCTTGGCGCCCAGTTTCGGCGCCACCTGCCTCGCTACGGCGTCGGCCTCGTGCTCCTCGGCGCGTACCAGTTCGCTCAGTACTGGTTCGACACGCGGCTGATGCGAGCCATCAACGCGGCCACGAGCGGGGACCGCGCGCTGGCTCTGGAGCTCGGCGCGCTGCTCGTGGGGGTGACCTTGGGCGGCTTCGTGCTGCGCGTCGCGTCACGGATGGCGATCTTCAATGGCGGACGGATCGCCGAGTACGAGCTGCGGGCGGCCCTGCTGCAGCACCTGCAGGGCCTCGGCTCGTCCTTCTATCAGCGGATGCCCGTCGGTGAGATCATGAGCCGGGTCACCAACGACCTGGCCCAGGTGCGCCTGCTGCTCGGCTTCGGGATCCTCAACGTCATCAACACGGTCTTCGCCTTGGTGAGCGCGCTCGCGGTGACCCTGTCGATTTCGCCGCAGCTCACCGTCGCGGCCCTGTCGCCGCTGCCGCTGCTGCTGCTCGTCACTCGGAGCTTCTCCCATCGGCTCTACGCCCGCACGCGGGCGAACCAGGACGCCCTCGGCAGGATGAGCGACGTGGTCCAGAGCAGCGTCGTCGGCGCCCGCCTGGTGCGCTCCTTCGGCCTCGAGCGCGCGCAGCTGGAGCGCTTCGAGCAGACCAACGAGGAGTACCTCGAGAAGAACTTGTCCCTGGCGCGTCTCCGGGGGGCGATGGGGCCGACGATGCAGGCGATCACCTCCATCGGGCTGCTCATCGTGTTTTGGTATGGGGGCGCGCTGCTGGTGGAGGGGCGCATCGATCAGGGCGGGTTCCTCGCCTTTTTCCGGGCCCTCGGGCGGCTGACCTGGCCCCTGATGGCGTTAGGCTTTCTGGTTGGCCTGCTGCAGCGAGGCCGGGCCGCCTACGCGCGTCTCGCGGAGGTGTATCGAGCGGAGCCCGACATCAGCGACGGCCCGTTGCCGGCGCCCGAGGTCGTCGAGGGTCGCATCGAGGTGCGCGGCCTCCGCTACGGATACGGGGATGGGCCGCTCGTGCTGCGCGGCGTCGGCTTCGAGCTGGCAGCGGGGCGCTCCATCGCCATCGTGGGGCGCACGGGGAGCGGCAAATCGACTTTGGCGAAGCTCCTGGCCCGCCTGGAGCCGACGCCGCCGGGCACCGTGTTCCTCGATGGGGTGGACGTGTGCGACCTGCCCTTGGACACCGTGCGGGGCGCGATCGGGTACGCCCGGCAGGACGCCTTCTTGTTCTCCACCACGGCGGGCCGCAACGTCGGCTTCGCCCTCGACGATCCCGAGAGCGGGCCTGCGCTGATGACGATCCGCGAGGCAGCGCGCGAGGCTCACGTCCTCGACGAGCTCTTGGCGCTCCCCGACGGCCTCGATACGGTGGTGGGTGAGCGCGGCGTGCAGCTCTCCGGCGGCCAGAAGCAGCGCGTGGCCCTCGCCAGCGCCTTCGTGCTCGAGCCGCGGGTGCTCGTGCTGGACGATCCGCTGAGCGCCGTGGACGCCCGGACGGAGCGCGGCATCTTGGAGGCCATCGACGGCCAGCGGGCGCGGCGCAGCGTGATCCTCATCACCCACCGCGTCGCCGCGGCGCGGCGCTGTGAGGAGATCCTGGTGCTCGAGGACGGGCTCATCGTGGACCGAGGCACGCACGACGACTTGGTCGCCCGAGGCGGGCTCTACGCGCGCTTCGCGGAAGAGCAGCGCATCGAGAGCGAGCTCGAGCGCTTGGGCGAGGCGGAGCTGCCGGCAGCGGAGGAGGCACGATGACGACCTCGGCTTCCGAAGAGCGCACCTCGACGTCCGCTGCGCAGCACGGCTCGCCTGCGCCGGACCGCGCTCGGGCCGCGAGGACCCTCGACGAGTTCCACGAGGAGGCGCTCGCTCCGGGGCTCGCGGACAGCAAGCTGCTGCTGAGGCTGTGGCCCTACCTGCGCCCGCATCGGCGCTGGCTCTGGTTGGGGGTCGTGACGATCGTGGGGACCGCCGGGCTGGCGCTGCTGCGCCCGCTGGTGATGCTGCACACGATCGACGAGAGCATCGAGACCCGGAACCTCGACGTGATGATGTGGGGCGGGGCGCTGTTCGCGGGTATCGCCCTCCTCGAGCAGGCCCTGCAGTTCGTCCAGGTCTACTCGGTGCAGGTCTTGGGGGCTCGGTCTCTGGCGTCGCTCCGCCGCCACACCTTCCAGTTCCTGGGCTCGCTGCGCGTCGGGTTCTACGATCGTCAGCCCGTCGGGCGGCTGGTGACCCGCGTCACCAACGACATCGACGCCGTCCAGGAGCTGTTCGCCTCGGGCGCCCTGAACGCCATCGGGGATCTGGTGCGCCTCGTCGGCATCGTGGTGCTGATGTTGTCCCTCGACGCGAAGCTGGCGCTGATCGCCTTCGCGGCGACCCCGTTCATCGCGCTCCTGGTGCGGCGCGTGCGCCGCCTCGCTCGTCAAGCGTTTCGGGACATCCGCAGCAAGACCGCGCGCATGAACGCCAACATGAACGAGCAGGTGAGCGGCATGTCCGTGATCCAGGCGTTCGGCCGGCAGGAGGCGATGGCGGCGGAGTTCGACGCGATCAACATCGCCTACCGGGACGCCAACATCCGCGCAATCAAGTACGACGCGGTGCAGGACGCCGCCATCGACGCGGTGGCGGCGATCAGCCTGGCCTCGATCGTGGTCGCTTTGGGGTACCACTCCGTCTCCTTCGGCACGGTGGTGGCGTTCTCCGCGTACCTCACCCAGTTCTTCGAGCCCATCGCGATGCTCGCCCAGCGCTACACGCTGCTCCAGAGCGCGCTGTCCGGCGCCGAGCGGGTCTTCCAGCTGCACGCCGTCGACGCGCCCGATGCTCCTGTTCGAGCCGAGGGCTCCCATGGCAGCCCCGAGTACGCGGTGGAGCTGGAGGACGTCACCTTCGCCTACAAGCCTGGCGTGGACGTGCTGAAGAACGTGAACCTGCGGGCGCGCCAGGGGGAGAACATCGCCCTCGTGGGGCCGACGGGGTCGGGCAAGTCGACGATCACCGCGCTCCTGCTCCGCCTGTACGACGTGGAGCGTGGGGTGGTGCGGGTCGGCGGGCTCGACGTGCGGACCCTGCCCCGGGAGAGGTTGCGCCGACAGTTCAGCGTCGTCCCCCAGGACGTCTTCTTGTTCCCTGGCACCGTGGCGGAGAACGTCGCCGCCGGTGAGGAGCCGGATCGCGAGCGCGTGCGCCGGGTGCTCGAGGATCTGGGCGCCCTCGACGTCTTCGAGCGCCGCGGTGCAGGGTTGGAGGAGCGCGTGCTCGGCCAAGGCTCGAACTTCTCGGCGGGGGAGCGCCAGCTGATCGCCTTCGCTCGGGCCTTGTATCGGGATGCGCCCGTCGTGATCCTCGACGAGGCCACGGCCTCCATCGACAGCGAGACGGAGGCGCGGCTCCAGCGCGCCCTGGAGAAGCTGCTCGACGGGCGCACGGCCATCGTCGTCGCTCACCGGTTGAGCACCATCCGCGCCGCCGACAGGATCCTCGTGCTCCAGAAGGGGCGCGTGGTCGAGCAGGGGAGCCATCAGGAGCTCTGCGCTCGCAAGGGGCTGTACGCGGCCCTGTACGAGCTGCAGTTCGCGCGACAAGCGACCGGCACCGAGGTCGCCCCTCCGCCGGCCTCTTGACGGCGCCTGCCAGCTCTGTCGTCCGCGATGCGCCGCTCGGCTCATCCGCTCGGCTCATCCGCTCGGCGTCGTCACAGCGGCGTCGTCACAGGGGCTCGAGACTCATCGGCGCGGCGTCGGGGTCCGCTGGGTCGCCATTCTCGACGTACTGAGCGACGAAGCGGACGTACACCTCGGCGCAGGTGTCGTTGCGGATCCGCACCAGGTGGGGGCCCCAGCGCGCGTCGACGACCACCTGGTTGCCCGCGGCGGGCGCGGCGTTGTTCGGATCTTGCGTCGTGCCCGAGCCGGCCTCCGGATCCAAGCGGCTCTTGAAGCTCACGTCGGCCTTCCAGCTCTGGGGCGTGCCCGGCAGCCCATGGACGAGGTCGTAGGTGCGGCCCGCGGGGAAGTGGAGCCAGTCGTCGTGCACGCCAGTCGACTCGTAGAGCCAGACCCCGCCTACGCTCTCCGTGGTGACGCCCTGGCGATACTCGATGGGCTTCTGGTTCGTCGTGTCGCAGGCGCCGCAAGCGCTCGTCTGCAAGGCCAGCAAGGCCAGCAAGGACAGCAGGACGACCGGGAGCCGAGTCATGGCGCCTCTCCTAGCATGGAGGCGCGCGGTCCTGCGACGTCGAGGAGCGCGGACACGGCGGAGGTACGGCAGCGACGCTGCGGCCTCAAGCCGCCGTGGTCCGCTCGTGCCAACCCATGATCACGATGCGCTCGCCGAGGGCCTCGACGATGTCCTCCACCCGTCCCAGCTCCCGAGCCGAGAACAGGCGCTGACTGCGCCCGATCTCGAACGCGGCCACCAGCTCGCCGCCGATGAACAAGGGGACGAGGGCCGCTCCCCGCGCGCCATCGACGCAGCGACGCAGGCGTCCCAGCATGTGCCGACCGACCTCGCCGGGGCAGGGCTCGACGAGCACCGTGGCGCCGCAGCGCACGGCGTGCCAGGTCGGATCGGTCGAGAGGATCTTCTCTCCGAGCAGCTGCTCGGCGCCCGCCCCGTGGGCACCGGCGATCACCAGGGCGCCCAGATCTGCCCGCGGACGGTGATACAACCCGACGTCTGCGCGGGCCGCGGAGACGACCGTGGACAGCGTCAGGAGGAGCGCGTCGCGGAGGTTCTTGGCGTTGCCGAGGACCCCCACGGGATCCACCGGCCGACAAGAACTCGAAGGAGGCGGCAGGGAGTCACCCGTAGTCAGCTCTTCGCTGGACGGCGGCGGCGGCGGCAGCCCGTCAGGGCCGCTGGCCCGGGCATCCAAGCTGGCGCTGAGCCCCGCGCAGCTCTGGACGGCGCGCGCTCGCTCTTCCCCGGAGAGGTTCGCCAGCTCGCTGATGCTCCGCCACACCTGCCAGGTCTCGTGGCGGATCAGAGCGCATTTTTGCAGGCGACCTTCGGCGATCCGCCGGAGGATGAGCTCGAAGGGCACGGGCCCGAGCGCGACCACGCCGTCCGTGGCTAGCCAGCGGCTCTCGCGATAGGGATCCGCGCTCAGGCTGCTCGACAGGGAACCTTGAGGGGTACGCATCGGAAGGGGCGGGCTGAAGCCGAGATCCGAAAGGCGCGGGCCGAGACCAGTGCGCCTGCGCCAGAGGACATCCGGCGCACAAATTCTTACAGGGTGCGACAGTGTCCTCCCCCGCGGAGGGTGCGTCAAGGGTGACCGCCACGAGGTAAACTTCCGGGGAGAGTCGACACGTTGCGCGGGCGGGGGGCCGGGCGCAAGGCCTGGTGCCGGCTTGGGGTCGATCGGGGCGCCAGGCCGGGGGAGGCGGGCTAGGGGGCGGGATCGGGCGGACGCCTGGCTCCGATTCGGTGTAGGTTCACGACGCATGGGCGGACTCGCCGTTGGCAAGGTGTGGTTGGTTGGCGCAGGCCCCGGAGATCCAGGGCTCATCACGTGGCGTGGTGTGCGAATTTTGCAGAGCGCCGAGGTGGTCCTGCACGACGCCCTGTCGCACCCGGCCCTGCTCGAGCTCTGCCCGCAGGCCGAGATCGTAGATGTAGGGAAGCGGTTCGGTCAGCCGAGCGCCGCTCAACCAGCGATCACCTCCAGGCTGATCGAGCTGGCGCGCGCCGGCAAGCGCGTCGTGCGCCTGAAGGGCGGCGACCCGCTGCTGTTCGCCCGGGGCGCCGAGGAGGCCTTGGCGCTCGCGGAAGCGCACGTCCCCTTCGAGATCGTCCCGGGCATCCCCTCGCCCATGGCGGCGAGCGCCTACGCTGGCATCTCGCTCACGCACCGCGACCTGTCGTCGAGCGTCACCCTCATCACCGGCAGCGACCGGGAAGGTCGCGAGTGGTCTCCCGAGGCGTGGCGCAAGCTCGCGACCGCGACGGGGACCATCTGCGTGTTGATGGGGATGCGGCGCATCGAGGCCATCACCCAGGCCATCATCGACGGGGGGCGGAGCCCCAGCACGCCTGCGGCGGTGGTGCAGTGGGCGGCCCGCCCCCAACAACGGGTCGTCGAGGGCACGCTCTCCGACATCGCCCAGCTGGTCCGCGCCGCAGAGGTCACCAACCCCGCGATCATCATCGTCGGGGACGTGGTGGACCTGCGCGAGAGCATGGCCTGGTTCGATCGCCGGCCGCTGTTCGGGAAGCGCATCTTGGTGCCCCGGGCGGCAGCGCAGGCGAGGGAGACGGCGTGGGCGATTCGTGAGCGCAGCGCCGAGCCCGTGTTGTCTCCGGCCATCGCCATCCACCCCGCCCCCGACGTGGAGCGCCTGCGGCGCGCCGCGCGGGAGGTGGGGAGCTACGACTGGGTGCTCTTCACCAGCAGCAACGGCGTGGAGCGGTTCTTCGACGTTCTCGACGAGCTGGAGCTCGATGGGCGCGCCTTCAGCGCGGCGCGCATCGCCGTCATCGGGCCGAAGA
>JAEWOQ010000359.1 GCA_023460875.1 Pseudomonadota bacterium | reverse complement strand
GACCACGGCGTCGACTCCGGCGCCGGCGACGGCTCGCGGGCGCTCCTCCGCGACGAGCCGCTCCCAGCGCTGCGGCTCGAGGGCGGCGACGGCGCCCTCGACGGAGACCTGCTGCTGGCCCGCTGCGCCCGTGGCGGTGCCCGTCTCGGGTGGGCGACCTTGTCCGGGTGCTCCTGCAGGGTCTTCGACCAGGACCGGGCGGTGAGCGCAAGGGCCGTCGTCGGGCGTTTAGAACCGGTGGAACTCGGCGCCGTCGGACCAAAGGATGAAGGATCCGCCGCAAGCGTACTGGTCGAAGCTCGGGTCTCTCACCGTGAAGAAGATTTCCGATGCGGAGCGTCCCCAGATCGATCGGGGCTCGAGCTCGCTCGAGCCCGCAACGATCAGCTCGGCCTCACCGTCTTGAACCCGGCCGATTTCGGCGTAGGTCGCGAAGTACAGGACCTCGCCATCTCCCCACAGGGCCTGGATTGCGGCGTCATCCGGATCCGAAGCGCCGCTCTCGATGACATTCCAATCGCTGCCATCGTAGTGCACGAGCTGGCCGAGGGAGTTGCCGGCCCAGATCTCGCCGCCCGGGCCACCCCAGATGCTGAGGTAGGTGCCCGCCAGCGTGTCCGGCACCTCTTCCAGCTCGGCAGTTGGGCTCTCTTTTTGGAAGATCTTCCCCTCGGAGGCCACGAGCAGCCGGTCAGAGGATGCCCAGAGTGCCAGCGGCACGGAAGTGAGCGTCGCGATCTCGGTCCAGGCATCGCCTCGATACTCGAGCACTGGCCACCCTTCGCTGTACTCACCAAGCGCGTAGGCCAGGTCCGTGTCCGCAACGAAGACGCCCGAGCCCTCGTGAACCCACGTCAGCTTGTCGTTCTCGTAAAAATAGATCCCTCGGCGCCCGTCAATCTCTCCACTGAGCACCAGCGGACCATCGGGGAAGCCGGTGAGCTGAGCGCTGGCCAGCGACTTCGCTTGGAAGAGCCGATGCCAGCCCGAACCGTCATTGAACTGTAACGATCCCCCGCCCTCATAAGAGCAAGTGCCAGTCAGCGGATTGCACCGCGCGCCGAAGAGGGAGTACACACCGCGATCGTCGGCCCACACATCGAAGGCCGATGGTAACCCGAGATAGGGCTCACACAGCGGCTCGGTGCTCCCTTCCCAAGCTGACGTACCGAGCGAAATCTCCGGCTCCCATGCGGGTGCGGGAGGACGGGTGTCCACGGGAGGGACGATGCCTCCCGTACCCTGCCCGGACGACCCGCCACTCGCAGTCGACCCGCCCGTATTGGTGCCGGCGGACTCCGACCCCGAACCACCGACCTCGCCCCGATCGGTCACGGTGCCCCCGCACGCCAACGGCGCGCACAAAATCAACCCTGCCCAACTCAGAACCAACGCACGCTGCGATGTCATTCCTTCGGCGCTCCAAACGATTCTCTGCGGTTATCGAGCTTCTCGAACAGGACCTGTCCGGAACATCTGGAGCTACTGAGCAGGAACCGTGCCAGCCTAAACGTCGCCTAAGCAGTGAGACAGCAGCAGGTTGGAACGAACTCGTTCCAGCGCTCCTCCTGGTCACGCTGCGGTCCACCACGGTCACTCCCGTGACCAGCGCGCGCGTCGAACGGCAGGCAGGGCGGAGTTTCCTGGAGCTCCAGGCGGTATTCGTCGCCTCGGCATCGCGCTCAAGAGCACCGCGTAGGCGCAAGCGCACCATGCTCGGGTTTCTTCATCGGGAAGCCGGGGGTCCTGTTCGTGTTGCTCTCGGACGGGCGTCGCGCTCGGCTCGACATCATCGATCGATCGCGTCGAGCCGCTTGGCTCGGCCCCCCTGCAGCTCGTCCAGGAACGCGTGCAGCCGATCTTGATCCAAGAAGGCCAGGTACGCGCACCACACGGTCGCCGAGAAGGTGTTCACGGGGAGCAACACGTAGAAGGAACCGTGGAGGGCGAGCCCGACGGGCATCAGCCAAGGTCGCGCCCGCGGCAGCCAGAGCCCGACGGCGAGGGCCATCTCCAAGACCACCGTGCCCGTACCCGCGAAGAGCGCCACCCAGGAGAGCCAGGGCCAATCCGGACCGTCCGAGCCCCAGTAGTACCAGCCGAAGATCGCCTCCAGCCGCGCTCCCGACAACCACGCGGGGTTGAGCTTGTCGTACGCGCTGAAGAAATACAGCACGGAGATCTGCAGCGCGATCAGGCGCAGCCCGTAGCTGGGTCCCCGCTCCTCCGGCGGTGGCACTCCGGCTCGCGCCGCGCGACGCAGCGCCAGCCAGCGATCGACGGAGTAGGACCGCCCGCAGGAGGTGAGCGCCAACAGCAAGGGCAGGTGCGCGAGCAGCGTGGTGTGGTGATGAGTCCACGGCTCGTAGCCGCCAGCGACGCCGTAGCCATGGACGAGCCCCATCCCGATGAGCCCGGACAGCGCGGCAGCCCAACGACTGGCCAGCCCCACGAAGAGGCACGTGGTCGCGGCGAAGAAGATGATCGAGACCGCTGGGTGCACGATGCCCCGAAGGGGGAGCAGCTCGGCTCCCCACCGCGCCCACAGCACGCAGGCCAGGCCGATCCGCAGGAGGCCAGCGCCCCGAGTGGACGTCTCTTGGGTGAGGAGCCCCAGCGCAGGGTGCTCGAACCACGGGCGGTGCTCCTCTTTGACGACGGCGACGCTCGAGGTGCGGCGGGACGACGCCGTGCTCATTCGCCCACCTCCACGTCCACCGCCTTCGGCTCGACCGTCTTCGCCTCGACCGTCTTCGACTCGACCGTCTTCGACTCGACCGCCTGCGGCTTCGCGGAGCGGATGGTCTGGCGCGACGGCGGACGCACCCGGCGCTTCTCACAAACGTTCACGTCGCCGCTGAGCTGCGATCGCCAGCCGCTCCGAGTCGCCACCCGCGACACGATCCGCACGTCCGCTCCCTCGCCCAGCGCTTTGCACAAGCGACGCCCCATCCGCTCGACCGCCTTCGTGCTCCTGAGCCGACGAAACGCGCGCTTCGACTCCCCGGGCGCGCGGCTCAAGAGCTCGTAGCGGTCGAGCCGAGTCAGCTCTCCCTGGGCGCTCCGCGAGTAGAACCGCGCGTCGACCAGGGAGAGGCCGATACCGCGAAACATGATCCAGCGGCTGAGGTGCTTATCCGTCCACCCGAGCAGCTGCCGCCCCACCGGGCCACCGAGCACCAGCAGGAGCGCCAGGAAGGCACCGAGAAGACGGAGGAGGAGCACCTCGCGGGCTCGCGAGGTGCTCACGCGATCGATCGGCATGAAGCGACTGATGCTACTATGAGGAACGGGCGGGATGTCACCCGCTCCTCCCCAGACACCGGACCCAGGGAGCAGCGCCTCGGTGCCCCGAAGGGGTCACTTCACCGGCGCTCCGGCGCCACGCACACGGGACGAGACACGCCCACAGCCCCCGCAGGGCACGGCCATGGTGCTCGCCCCGACGACGATTCCCGCGTAGGCTTCCGGCCCATGCAGAGCTCCCTGCGCTCGACACGCACCGCCGCTGGGCGGACGCGACGGACGACTCGCCTGCTGCGCGCGGCCCTCACCGCGGCGCTCGTCCTCGGGCTGGGGCAGGGTCTCGGCGTCGCGCAGGCCCAGACCGCTCCAGAGGGCGCCGCAGAGGCGTCGCCCCCCGGCTCGGAGTCGTCGGGGGAGAACCAGCGGAAGGCGCAGTCCATCGCGCGCCGGACGATGAGCCCCTTCTGCCCGGGGCGCACCCTCGCCGATTGTCCCAGCGAGCACGCCGGGGCCTGGCGGCGAGAGATCCAGGTGATGTTGGATCAGGGGCGCACGCCTCAGGAGATCCAGGAGGAGTTCGAGCGCCGCGCGGGTGGCGACCTCTCTGGCAGTCCGAACCGAGCGGCGGGGTATGGCCTGTCCTTGGGCCTGGCCGCCGCGTCCCTGGCGGTGCTCTACGGGCTCCTGCAGGTGCTGCGCGGACGGCGCTCCACTCTACCGAACGAAGCCTTACCGAACGAAGCCTTACCGAACGAAGCCTTGTCGAAAGGGACGCCCGGTGCCGCAGAGGCGAGCGGCGACACGGCCGCCGCCGCGGCGGTGACGGATCCCAAGCTCGACGAGCGCCTGGAGCGGCAGCTCGCCGAAGAGCTCGACGAAGACGAGGACGACTGAGCCGTCGGCGCGGGGCGGGGCGGC
>JAEWOQ010000358.1 GCA_023460875.1 Pseudomonadota bacterium | reverse complement strand
GGTGTGGTCCGCGCGCGCGGCCACGCCCGGTGCGGGCGAGGCACCCCGCGGCGGGTCGCTGGGCGGCGGGTCGCTGGGGCGCGGGGCGGAGGAGCTGTGGGGCGAGGAGTTTCTACGCCGGCTCGAGTCCTTGGCGATCGTGAGCCGGAGGGTCGTGCCCGGCCGTCAGCGGGCGGAGCGCCGGAGCAAGAAGCGCGGCAGCGGCGTCGAGTTCGCCGACCACAGGAACTACGTCGAGGGAGACGACATCCGCCACCTCGACGTCGGGGTCTATCAGCGGTTGGGCAAGCTCCTCGTGCGGCTCTACGAGGAGGAAGAGGACCTCAGCATCTACTTCATCGTGGATTGCTCCGCCTCGATGGCCTTCATGGCCCCGGGCGCGGACGGGAGGCGGCGGCGCAAGTTCGACCAGGCGCGCCGCCTCTGCGCCGCCCTGGCTTACGTGGGGCTCGCGGGGCTCGACCGGGTGACGATCGTCGGCGTGAACGATCACCTCGTGTCGCGCATGCCCACGACCCGCGGCAAGGGGCGCATCTTCCGGGTCTTGCGCTTCCTGGAGGAGCTCGAGCCCCAGGGTTCTACGGATCTCGAGGCGGCGATGACGACGTTCGTGGCTCAGCACAAGCGACGCGGTGTCGCCGTCCTCTTGAGCGATCTCTACGATCCCGCGGGCTTCGAGGGCGGCATCAACGTGCTGCGCTTCAACAAGTTCGAGCCCTACGTGATCCACCTGGTGGACGCGGCGGACGGTCGCCCGCCCCTGCGTGGCGACGTGCGCATCGTCGACTGTGAGTCGGGGGAAGACCGAGAGGTGACCGTGACCCCGGCTCTGCTCCAGAAGCTCGAGCAGAGCTACGAGGAGTACCGCCTGGGGATCGAGCGCTTCTGCGCGAGCCGTCAGGTGTCCTACTTCGCGGCGAGCGTCGACGATCCCTTCGACGAGCTGGTGCTGCGGGTGTTTCGCAGCGGAGGGTTTCTCCGTTGACCCTCGCGGGACTGCCCCTGACGACGTTGCTCGGCATCGGCGCGGTCGTCGGCGCCCTGACCGTGGCGCTCTACGTGCTGAAGCTGCGGCGGAGGCCGGTGCCCGTCCCTTTCACCCGGCTGTGGCAGGAGGTGCTCAGCGACGAGCAGTCGAGCTCGTTGTTCTCGCGGCTGCGGCAGCTGTTGTCGCTGCTCTTGCAGCTCGTCATCGTGGCGGCGCTCGTGCTGGCGCTCGGGGATCCTCGAGCAGAGGGGCACCGGGAGGCGGGGCGCACCTTCGTGGTGTTGCTCGACGCCAGCGCGTCGATGGCCGCGACGGACACGCCGCCGTCACGGTTGGAGCGGGGGCGCGACGAGGTGCTCCGTATCATCGAGGGCATGGCCGCGGCGGATCGCATGCTCCTGGTCCGCATGGGCGCGACGCCCACGCCCCTGACCACCTTGACGGACGACGCGGCGGCCTTGAAATCCGCCGTGGAGGGGGTGCGCGCGAGCGACACGGGCGCGGACTTCGAGGCGGCCTTGCAGCTGGCCCTGGACGCGCTGCGGGGGCAGCCAGAGCCGGAGATCGTGCTGGTGAGCGACGGCGCGCTGGCCACCGCTCCCCGGGGAACGCTCCTCGACGACGACCCGCGAGACGCGGTCTCCGGGGCTGCGCCGAGGGACGTCACCACCCCGGCGGTCGTCGACGGCGCCCCCGTGACTGGCGCGGACTCACCGGCGCCGACGGCAACGACGGACCCGCTGCCCGCGGCCGAGGGCAGCGGTGACGCCCCGGAGGACCCGGAGAAAGAGCCTGCGGCGTTGCGCTCCCCGCTGCTCGACCGAGCCCAAGAGCAGGGAGTCCGGGTGAGCTACGTGCCCGTCGGCACGGGGGGTAGGAACGTCGCTCTCACCCAGTTCGCCGTGCGGCGTTATCCCCTGGACAAGTCCCGGCACGAGGTGCTGGTGGAGCTCACGAACACCGACCCCGACCCAGTGGACGTGGAGCTGGCGCTGCACGGGGACGGGGTCATCGTCGATGTGCAGCGGCTCTCGCTCCGGGGAGGTGAGGTGCTGCGCCGGATTTACCCGGACCTGGGCGGCGCCAGCGCGGAGCTCATGGCGGAGGTGCGTCTGGCGGACGGCAGCCGCGACGACCTGCCCGCGGACGACCGGGCCCACGCGACGCTGCCCGAACGTCGCCGGGCGCGGGTGCTCTTGGTCACGGAGGGCAACACCTACCTGGAGGCGGCGGTGTTGCTCGACGAGTACCTGCAGGTGACCGAGGTGGCACCCGCCGCCTACCCGCCGTCTGGCAGCTTCGACGTGACCATCTTCGACGGCGTCGCGCCGCCGAGGGACGCGCGCACGGGCGCGGCCTTGTATCTGGGCCTCCCTGCGGAGGCGAAGGACGGGGCTTCCCTGGAACAGGCCCCCCTCCAGCAGGGCCCCGAGCTGGAAATGTTCGGCTTCGATCACTGGGACGAGAAGTCCCCCGTCCTCCGCTGGATGGCGATGCCCGACATCCAGGTGCTCAAGGGGCGGGCGCTGATCCCCGGGGCGAGCGATCGCGTGCTCGGGTGGAGCGAGGCCCTGCGGGGCAGGCGGACGCCCATCCTGGTGGGAGGCCGCCGCCCCGAGGGGGAGTTCCTCGTGCTCGGCTTCGACCCGCGGCGCAGTGATCTCGTGCTGCGGGTGGCGTGGCCGCTGTTCGTGTTGAACGTCATCGACGCGTTCACGGACGAGTCGACGGAGGCGCTGTCTGCTTACCGCACGGGGCAGGTCTGGCGCGTGCCGTTGAGGAGCGGGGGTGCCGCGGACGAGTCGGCGGCGGCTCCCGAGCGCGTCCGCGTCCGACAGCCGGATGGCTCGGAGATCGAGGCGCCCGTGGTGGACGGCCACGCGGTGCTCTTCGGGGAGCAGGCGGGCTTCTATCGGATCGAGGGGACGCACCCGCCCGTGCGCTTCGCCGCCAACTTGGCTCGGGCGGAGGAGAGCCACATCGAGCCCCGAGACACGCTGATTTTCTCTGGAGCGACGCCGGGGCCCGACGGCGCCGAGGTCCTGACGGCGGGGCCCGTCGAGGGTCTGCACGCGGGCACCCAGCAGCGCTGGTGGGTCCTGCTGCTGCTCGGCGTCGTCGGTTTGTCGGTGATCGAGTGGGTCACCTACCACCGGAGGTGGACGGTTTGAGCCGCCGCAAGCTGCTCTGGGGAGCCCTGCTGGTCGGGTTCGGCGCGGCGCTGACGTTCGCGTACTGGCGGTTCGTGTGGACGGCGTCCCCCGACGCGTTCGTGTGGGAGAGCGGGTCGGGGGAGGTCCGTCTCCTCCAGCCGCGCTGGCTCGGTGTCCTCCTGGTCGCGCCGCTGCTGTTGTTCGTGCTCGGACGTTCCCTGGCGGATCTGCCGTGGCAGCAGCGCGTGCTGTCCTGGCTGCTGCGGCTCACGTTCCTCGGCGCCCTGGCGTTGGGGGTCGGGCAGCTCGTGGAGACCGAGCGCGTCGACAAGGTCTGCGCCGTGGCGTTGCTCGACGTGAGCAACTCCGTGTCCAACTCGTCCCTCGAGGAGGGGCGGGCGCGGGTCGTCGAGCTCTGGGAGAACCGGCGTCCGGGCGACGAGCTGCGCCTGGTGACCTTCGCGGAGCGTCCCCGGGAGGTCCCGTTGGTGGACCCTGCGGCGAGCGAGCCGGCGCCGCTGGCTCTGCCGGAGGTCGGGGCTCTTCGGCATCCCGAGGGAGGAGCCGGCACCCACCTTCGCGCGGCCGTGCAACACGCCTATGGAGCCTTCGCCCCGGGGTGTCTCCGGCGCCTCGTGGTGATCTCCGACGGGGTCGAGACGGAGGGGCAGGTGTTGGCGGAGGTGGGGCGGGCGCGCGAGCTCGGGATCCGGGTCGACGCGTTCGCTCTGCGTGAACCCCCGCCGGCCGACGTGGCCGTGACCTCCCTCGAGGTGCCCAGCAAGGTCAACGTGGGGGAGCCCTTCGAGGTGGCGGTGCGGCTGCACTCGACGCGCCCCGGGCAGGCGCGGCTGCGCCTCTATCAAGGCGAGGCGCTGAACGGGCTCGATTCGGTGCAGACCTTGGAGCTGCCCGCCGGTGAGCACACCGCCCAGTTCCGGAGCGTCGTGCGCGTCGGCGGCGAGGTGACCTACTCCCTCGAGGTGGAGCCGCTCGGCGCGGACGCCTTCGCGGACAACAACCGGGCGGCGCTGACGATCGATGTGCCAGGCCGTCCGCAGGTGCTCTATGTGGAGGGGCGGGCGGGTACGGCCAGCTACCTGGCGCGGGCCCTGACCGCGCAGCAGTTCGACGTGGACGTGCGAGGCCCCGAGGCGTTTCCGGGGAGCCTCGCCGAGCTCGAGCGCTTCGCCTTCGTGGTGGTCTCGGACGTGGCCCGAGAGCGCCTCGGGCGGGAGGCGGAGCGCTTGATCGAGCGCTACGTGCGCGACCTGGGGGGCGGATTCCTGTTCGCGGGTGGGCCGTCGGGCTTCGGGCTCGGGGGGTGGCAGGGGTCTCAGCTCGAGCGGGTGCTGCCGGTGCGCATGGACTCGGAGAAGCGCCGCGAGATCCCAGGGGTGGCCCTGGTGCTCGTCATCGATCGCTCGGGATCGATGACGGGGCTGCCGATGGAGATGGCGAAGGAGGCCTGCAGCGCGACGGTGGCCACGCTCCAGGGGGACGATCTCATCGAGGTGATCGCGTTCGACTCGACGCCGAGCCGCTACGTGAAGATGCAGCCTGCGCGCTATCGCAGCCGCATCCAGAACGACATCATGCGCATCCAGCCGGGCGGCGGCACGGAGATCTTCCCGAGCCTCGACATGGCCTACCAGGACATCTCCGTCGTCGAAGCGCGGAAGAAGCACGTGGTGCTGCTCACGGACGGTCAGGCGCGGAGCGACGGGTTGTTCGACCTGGCCACCACGATGCTCGCCGAGTCCATCACCCTCACCACGGTGGGGCTCGGCGGCGGCGTGCAGGACGAGCTGCTGCGCATGATGGCCGACGGCGGCGGCGGCCGTTACCACCAGGTGGCGGATCCCAACAGCTTGCCGCGGGTCTTCACGCGAGAGGCGGAGCTGATCTCGAAGCAGTCCACCGTGGAGGACTGGTTCCCCGCTCAGCGCGTCGGGAACCCGTCCTTCTTGCGGGGGATCTCCATCCAGACGGCGCCCCTGCTCCGGGGCTATGTCTCGACCCAGCTGAAGCCGGCCCCCGCCGAGCTCGTCCTGGCGAGCGACCGGGGAGAGCCGCTGCTCGCCCGCTGGCGGGTAGGCCTCGGCTGGAGCTTGGCCTGGACCAGCGATGTCAAGAACGACTGGGCCGTGGAGTGGCTGCGTTGGCCGGCGTTCGGCCAATTCTGGGCGCAGCTCGTGCGCGAGCACATGCGCCACGAACGCCGCCGAGAGCTGCCGATGGACGTGCGCGTGGAGGACGGAGACATCGTCGCGGTGGTGCATGGCCTCACGGAGGACGAGAGGTTCGACAACGAATACGAGTCCCGCCTGGTCGTCCGTCGGGGTCGCGGCCGCGGTGAGGTGGAGCGAGCGCCGGAGGTGCGCGAGGTGCCGTTCCAGCTCACGGCGCCGGGGCGCTACGAGGCTCGCCTGCAGGCGCCCGGCTTCGGGTCCTTCGTCGTGGAGGGCAAACACGCGCGCCGCGACGCGGCGGGCAATGTTCGTCCCATCGCGGTGAGCTACGGGCACGCCTCGCGCCCTTACCCCAGGGAGTACGCGAGCTTCGAGCCCGACCCCGGGCTGCTGGAGCGGGTCGCCGACGCGGGGGGCGGCGCGATGGACGTGTCTGCCGCGACCGTGTTCGACCCAGACGGCGAGAGCATCGAGCGTCACGCGCCGCGTCAGGACCGCTTCATCCTGGGGGCCCTCGTGATCTTCCTGCTCGATCTGCTGGTGCGCAGGGTGCGGCTGTTCGATCGCCGCTTCCGTCGGTCGGTCGCGCTCAGGTGACGCGCGCCGGAACGACGAGGCGCTGCGCGACCTCTTGGGCGGAGCTGAAGAGCCACCGAGGCGCGTGGGGCTGGAAGCCGTGGGGGCGGGTGTACCCCCATCCGACCGCGCCGAAGTCGATGCGCTCGGCGCGGGCCGCCTCGAGATCCCGGATCTCGTCGCCGACGTAGATGGCCCGTTCGGGGGCGAGCTGGCAGGCGCGCAACACCGCGCGCAGCTTCGGGCGCTTCCCGAGGAGGGACGCGCCGCAGCCGTAATGGGAGAACAGCCCGCACAGCTCTGCGCCGAGGACCCGGCGGACGTTCTGGTGCGAGTTGGAGGTGACGATGGCCAGGGTGATGTCCGCCTCGGCCAGGGTGCGCAGGGCCTGCTCGATGCCGGGGAACAGGCGGATCGAGCTCAGCTCCTGGGCCATGTGACGGCGCATGAACCGCGCGATGAACGGCATCTTCCAGGGCGGAATGTCGAGGTGGCGGGCGATGCGCCGCGCGTCCAGACCCCGCAGTAGCTCGACCTCGTCGACCTCCGCGAGCTTGAATCGGTAGCGTTGGGCCGCGAGCGCCACCGCGCGACAGAACCACTCGAATGAGTCGGCGAGCGTGCCGTCGAAGTCGAAGATGGCTAGCCTGTACTTCACCGTGACCTCCGGCTTCACGAGGACGTGGTGCGTCCACTGTAGCGAAGGAGGCGCGGATTGCATCGACGCTTTTCCGGATCTCGACTGGCACCGCCCTGACGGGCTCTACCCCGGGCACTCTACCCCGGGCACTCTACCCCGGGCTCTGGCCCGCGCGCAGACGGCGCCTCGCCAGCGCCAGGTGGAGCGGGTCTCGCAGCAGCAACACCGGGACCAGGAGCGCGTAGGGCAGGATGAGCAGCCACCCCTTGGTCGTCACCGGCATGACCAGCTGTTGAATGGCCTGCTGATGCAGCCCGCTGCCCGTCCACAGGAGGTAGGCGGCGATGCAAGCGACGGGGAGGAGCAGCGCGAACAGCCGGTGTCGCCAGGGCGCGGTCTCGAGCTGGCTGACGTTCGCCTGGGCCTGGGCGAGGCGGGCCTTGTGCACCGCGCGATCCACGAGCCGCGCCACCGCAGGTGAGTGCGCCAGGTAGCCGTGGGCCGTGCGCTTGAGGAGCGAGTACCCCAAGAAGCCGATGCAGGTCGGGCCGACGATGTAGAGCACCTGCTCGACCAGGGAGGGGCTCGCGTCCTCCGAGAGGATCGTCAGGGCAGTGAGGCTTCCGATCATGGCTCCACCGTAGAGCCACTGCACCCGCGCCACCCGAAAGACGGCGAGGGAGCGCAAGAAGTACTGGGAGCCATTGCGCACGGAGGCCTCGTCCGTCGGCTGGAAGGGGAGCCGGAGCGCAGCCAGGATCTCCGCGAAGGGGAAGGCGAGGAGCAGCGCGCCAGCCGCCACCCCGAACAAGAACGTGCCCTGGAAGACGAGGGTCTTGCCGATGTCGAAGAGGTTGAGGGGCTGCGTGAGGACCAGCTCCCGCAGGAAGGAGAAGAGGTCGTGGCCCGGATGCACGAGGGCCCAGTCGAGCACGTCCGTGGCACCGATCGTGAGCAGCAGCACCAGGATCAGGAACACGGGCCACACGGCCTCCCAGCGCGGCCGATCGACGAGCAGCTCGTAACGATCGATGCGGCGGGCGAAGCGCACCTCGGTGAACAGCAGCAGGAGATAGATGAATAGGAGAATCAGGATGACGATGAGCGACTGCGCCCACTCGGCTCGGAGCTGACGGGTGAGCTGCGGCACGAGCTCGGAGCTGAGGCTCTGTCGAGGCGCCTGGGTGGCGGCCAAGAACACCAGCTCGACGAGAAACACGAGCTGCGACAAGGGGGCCACCGCAGCGGCGAGGGTGCGGTGCGCGAAGTATCCGGAGATGAAGGTCTCCTCGGGGCTCGCGGGGCGGAAGCGCCCCCGCTCGGCGCGTGACGAGGTGAACGCTCGCGGCGCTGACCACAGGGGATAGCCGAGCGCCAAGATCAGCAGAAACCAGCCGACCGCGTTGAGCACCGTCGGCGGGGCGAGCACGAACAGCGCGGCGATGGATTGGCCCGTGAGATACCAGACCAAGAAGGCGAACAAGCCCAGCCCGCCGAAGGTCCAGAGGGCGCCGCTCCAGAGGCTCGGCCGCCGGTAGTCTCGTCCGACGCCCTCGACGTAGTTCTGCAGGTGGGTGCGGACCTGGGGGATGGTCAGGCGCTGCTCGGGATCTTTGTCGAGGAGCTGGAGGGCGACGGCCTCGAGCGCCAGGGGCGTAGAGGAGTTCAGCTCCGAGGGGCGGCGCGGGATCTCGGTGCGCACGCGGTCGAGCAGCGTGAGGGGGTCCTCGTCGTCGAAGGGCACCTGTCCGGACAGGATCTCGTAGAGGATCACGCCGAGGGCGTAGAGGTCGGCGCGCTCGTCGACGGGGGCGCCCTGGGCCTGCTCGGGGGACATGTAGACGGGCGTCCCGATGACGGTGCCGAGCTGCGTCGCCCAGTGGTCCGCTCCTTTGCGCAGGGACGTCACGTGCGGCGACTGGGATCCGGGGCGCGGCGGCTCATCGAGAGCGGTCGACTCCAGGGGAGGCTCCGTCTCGCCGGAGGACCCGAAGGAGCCAGCGTCGCCGAAGGAGCCGGTGTCACTCAAGGAGCCTGTGGCGCTCGTGGAGACGGAGGTGTCGGTCGGCTCGGGGCGGGCCAGGAGCTTGGCGACACCCCAGTCCACGACGAGCACCTCCCCGTAGTCTCCGACCATGATGTTGGCCGGCTTGAGGTCCCGGTGGATGACGCCGCGGGCGTGCGCGTACTCGAGGGCCTGGCAAACCTGCAGGAAGACGTCGAGGAGGCGCCGCAAGCCGAACTCCGAGACCGTCGTCGGATCGGCCCGCGCCCGGTCCGCGAGGATCGACTCCAGAGACTTGCCGCGCACCAGCTTCATCGAGAAGAAGACGCGCCCGTCCGGGGCGATCCCGTAGTCGTGGATCGGCACGATGTTCGGGTGCTCCAGCTGCGCGGTGATCTGGGCCTCCTCGACGAAGCGAGCGAGGTGGTCCTTGGGCATCTGCTGGCGAGGGAGCGGCGTGACCTTGAGGGCGAGCTCCCGGCGGAGCTTGGTGTCCGTGCCGCGGAGCACGTAGCTCATGCCACCCTGACCGAGCTGGTCGCTGACGCGGATCCGCCCGCTCCAGAGCTGCTCGGGGTCGAGGAGGGGGAGCTGGGCCGATGGCGCTTCGGGGACGAGCTGGGTCGGCTCCTCAGCGATTGCCGGCGGCGGAACTCTTCGTTGAGGACGATCGGTCATGCCTCGAACCCGGGTCGGCCTGGAGCGCAGAGCAGCCTGGAGCAGCGGGGCAGCGATGCACTCATGCTGGACTCGCGCAGGCCGGTCTCCAGCTTGCGATCGGTACTCCAGTTGCGCTTTGCCGGCAATGAACCCCTATCGACGACGGTGGGGCCGTCGCGACCCGCGCTCTCCCGACCGGCACCGGCGGGAGGCGGCCGAGGGAGCCGCGGCCGCCTCGTGAACGCTTGAGGCAAGGAGACCAGGATGGGGGGGTGTCTCGAGGGTCAACGTGAGCGCTTTGGAGGTCGCTGCGCGCGGCGGAGGGCTTCGACGTAGGCGCGCTGGACCTCGCGGAACTCCGCCGCGTCACCGCCGTGATCCGGATGCGTCTCGAGGGCGCGACGGCGATGTGCCTGCTTGATCTCGACCTCGGTCGCTCGTCCGGGGAGACCGAGGGTGCTCCACACCGAGCGAGCGCCATCGGGGCGCGGCGCGTCGGGGCGCGCCGCGGCGGCTTCGGCGCTCCTCGGCCTAGCGCTCGGGAAGGGCGGCTGCTCGCGGATGACGCGTAGCCAGGCTTGGGCCCAGCTCGAGTCGAGGG
>JAEWOQ010000357.1 GCA_023460875.1 Pseudomonadota bacterium | reverse complement strand
GGGTGAGGAGCTGGGTGCGGACCGACCGTCGACTTCGTCGTGACGCCAGCTGGCGCCGGCGGCGGGAGGGGCGGCGGTGGGGGGCCGGAGCCGGGACGTCCTGAGCCGGGGCGTCCTGAGCCGGGGCGGGCCGAAGGAGGGCGCGCCGCGGGGGTGCTGGAGATGGAAGCACCAGGGGGAGGCGGAGGAGGCGGGGCGCCGTGCACCGACGAAGGGGGCACGGCCATCTGGCTGCTGGACGCGCTCGTGCTGGAGTAGCCGCGCTGCCGCGCGTACTGCTTCATGGCGTCGTTGATCAGGTAGTCGACAGAGCACTCGAGCTCCCGAGCCATGTGCTCGAATCGCTGCCACAGCGCCTCACGGCACTGGAAACTACGCTGCGTCTTCTTGTTCGCGTCGTTCATTGCTTGCCGCCCGCGCCGCCTCCCTTCGTCGCGAGGGTAGGCTTGATGCAATACTCGACGAAGTCGCCGACGGTGGCCACCTTCTTGAGCTCCCGCCCGTCCCCAGCGGGGACCGCGCATTCCCAGTCACAGTCCTTGGCGTTCGGGTGACAGCGTGGCACGCGCTGATCGTCGCGGGTGTACTTTTCCAGGCTGGGCAAGTCCGCCGCGGTCCCGTGGGCATAGTAGTAGCCGAGCGCCGAGAGGCGGACCTGAGCGGGCTGCTTGCGGTCCGCGTAGCGCGCCACGAGCTCTGCCGGCTGGGCTCCGTGCACGTCCTGGAGCAGGGGTCCGTAGGCGAGGGGCTCGCTCAGGGCCATGTCCTTCGTGCTCCCGAGCTGCTTCATGAACTCGTCGAGGTGCTCGGCGGCGCTCATGCGCAGGAGCAAGGAGGCGGCCACCCAGCGCACCTGCCAGCGCTCGTGCTGGAACAGGGCATAGAGGCGCTCGGCGACCTGTGCTCGGGGGAGCTCGCCGATGCGGCGGGACGCCAGGTCACGCACGGGATCCGGCGTGTCGTCGTTGCTCAACAGGTCGAGGAGGATCTTCGCGTGCTCGGGGTTGCCGCGCTCCAGGTTCCCCTCGAGGGCAGCGAGGGCAGCCATGCGCCCCTTCTCTGAGTGCTCCGTGTCCTGGGCGTAGGCGAGCAGGTGCGCCGTGGCGGGTGTCTGGCCCACGCTGCGCATCGACGAGAAGACCCGCAGCAGCTCCTCTTCCTGGTACAGGGCGAGCTGCTTCTCGAACTGCGCCGGGGTGACCGTCAGCTTCGAGGCCTTGTTGGCTGCCTCCACCGCGGGCGCCTTGCGCTTCAACCAGTCCGGCGAGTCGACGTCCCGCGCCACCTCGACCAGGCGTCGGCTCGCCTCGAGCTTGGTGGCGTCGTCCCCCAGGTCTCGGATGAGGCGCGACACCACGTCGATCTTCTTGCCGTTTGGCTGGAGCTCCGTGGTGAGGGCGCGCACGCCGTCCGCCTTCAGCAGCCGGAGCACCTGCTCCATGCTGTAGACCTGCGAGCTGTCGTCCAGGCGCGCGACGAAGTCGGTGTTCGACCATTGCACCAGCGCGTCGAGCAGGCGCTTGCGCAACGCGGGATCCGTGAGCAGGCCCCCGTTGTCGTGGGTCAGCAGGGCGAAGGCCGCGTCCTTGTAAGGGAAGCTCTCATCTGCCGCGTCGGGCTCCGTGGGGGCCCGGAGCATCCCTTCCTCGAGCTGCGGGACCACCCCGGTGAGGAGCTCCGTGCGCGTCTCCGCGGGCAGCTCCGTCAACGCCTGGACCAACCCCACGAACTCGTCGTTCCCCTGCAGCCCCACGGGCCTGCCGCCGCGGGGCTTCATGCGCACCAGGGTCATGGCGGCCTCGACGCGCAGAGGGGTCGGGTACTTGGCGTGGGTGAGCACGGCGACGAGCTTTCGCGGCCCTTGGCTGCGCGAACCCCAGCGGTGCACGTCCTCCTCGGTGATGCTGCAGCCGGCGCTGGCGAACGCCAACCCCAGCGCTGCCCCGATCAGCAGCGATCGGCGCCGCCGCGGAGAGCTGAGAAAAATGCCTGGGGTTCGGGTCCGTCGGACGTGCGTGCCGCTCATCGTGGGGTCTTTGGGATCGGATGCGCGAAGTTGGGCCCCTCCCGGGTCGGAGGGGTAGCCTGCAAACCGGGCTGCCGGCGAGCGCCAGGGCAGCGGCTCGATGATACACGCCTCGGGTCCCGAGGACCTCACTGTGCACGTGCCCGGGGCAGCACGCCATCGCCGGCCCCGGGAGGTCGCCCGCGATGTAGATGGGCCAGCCCCACCCTCCCGGGATACTTGCCGCTCCTGGGTAAGCTGATGTAGGTGTAGAGGTTACATGGGAGCCAGACCCTTTTCCCCCCGGAACTTGGCGGACACGCCGGCCTCGCGCGACACGTCCGCACCCCGGGGCTTGGAGGCGGGGGCCTTCATGCTGTTCGCCGCGGCGGCCTTCCTGGTGCTGGCCCTCGCCAGCGCTCGCTTCGATCCCGAGGACCCGAGCGTGCATGGCGCGGACTGGATGGGGTCCGTGGGCGGGGGAGTGGCGGGGGTGCTCATCCAGGGCTTCGGTCTGGCCGCGTGGTTCGCGCCCTTGCAGCTCGTCTCGCTGGGCGCCCCGTTGTTGCGAGGGCAGCGTCCGCCGCCTCTCGGGCTCCGGCTCGCGGGGGATCTCCTGCTGGTGATCATCCTGGCGGCGCTCCTGCAGGTCGCGGCGCCCCAGTCCAGGGTGTTCGGGGCGGGGCTGCCCGGCGGGAACGTGGGGCTCTTTTTTGGCGAGCTCATGCGGGCGCTCTTCTCGACCCCGGGATCGTTCCTCGTGGGGGTGACCGGGGCGGGGCTGATCCTGATCGGGCGCAGCAGCTTCTCCTTCATCGGCTGGTGTGGTCGGGTCGCGGAGCTCACCCAAGCTCTGCTGCTCCGCCTGCGCGCCTTCGGGCAGCGGGTGGTCGGCGCCTGGAGCGAAGCGTGGCGTCTACGGCGGGAGCGCGCCCTCGAGGCGCGGCAGGCGGCGCTGCCTCGCATCGAGTCGTCCAACCGCGACGACGCGATCATCATGCAGCTGGAGGAGGACACCGAGTGGATCCCCCTCGAGGCTACGGGGGTGCCGCCTCTGTCGATCTCCGAGTCCCTGCGCGCTGCGTCCGCCGAGTTGCGTGGCGTCGCGGCCCTGGAGGACGTGACCCCGGCGCGGCGCCTCGGGGCCACCGAGCCCGTCGACGGCCTCGTGAAGGCGATGCTCGACGACGGCGACGAGCCCACGGGCGATCCAGGGAGCGCGGAGGACCTCTTGGACGAGGCCGAGGCGGGGCCCAGCTCCAGCGCGGCTCTCCCCGATGCCGACGCCCAGGACCTGATCCTCGTCTTCGGAGACGAGGACGAGCCAGCTCCCGCTCCCGCTCCCGCTCCAGCGCCGCTGCGGCGCGAGCCCCCACCTCCGCCCGCGGCCGAGCCCGAGCCTCGCATCGTCGACACCAAGGCCCACCAGCAGGTGAGTCGCCCCACGAAGCCCCTGGCGCCTGCCCCGAAGAGCGAAGGGTTCGTGCTGCCGAGCACGGACCTGCTCGACCCTCCCGAGGCGAGCCCCCACGATGTCGACCGCAGCGCGGTGCTCGCCCACGCCGAGCGGCTGGAGAAGACCCTCGCCGACTACGGTGTGACCGGCAAGGTGGAGGAGATCCACCCCGGACCCACTGTGACCACCTACGAGGTGGCCCCTGCCGCGGGGACGAAGGTCAGCAAGGTGGCCAACCTCTCCGACGACCTCGCCCTCGGGCTGTCCAGGAAGGTGCGCATCATCGCGCCCATCCCCGGCAAGAGCCGCATCGGCTTCGAGCTCCCCAACGACGAGCGGGAGGCCGTGAACCTGAGGGAGCTCGTCGAGGACGAGCGCTTCCTGAAGCTCGCCAAGAAGGCGCCCCTGCCCGTAGTGCTCGGGCGCGACATCGTGGGCGCGCCGTTCTACGCGGATCTCGCTTCCATGCCCCACGTGATCGTCGCGGGCGCCACTGGGGCCGGAAAGAGCGTCGGCTTGAACGTGATGCTCTCGAGCCTGCTGTTCAGCCGCACGCCGGAGGAGCTGCGCCTGCTCATGGTCGACCCGAAGGTCGTCGAGCTCGCGCCCTTCGACGGCATCCCGCACCTGCTCTTGCCCGTGGTGACGGACATGAAGCAAGCGGCCACGGCGCTGCGCTGGGCGGTGGACGAGATGGAGCGCCGCTACCAGCTCTTCGCGGACGCCGGCACCAAGAACATCACCACCTACAACCGCTACGTGGAGCGCGTGCGCGCCGGGGAGCTGCCCGCGCCCCAGGTGAAGACCGTGCAGGCCCTGGACGCCGACGGCGAGCCCGTCGAGGTGCCCGTGGCCAAGAAGGGCGGCGACGGCGAGCAGCTGCCCGACCGGCTCCCGTACATCGTGATCGTCGTCGACGAGTTCGCGGACCTGATGATGCAGCAGGGCAAGGAGGTGGAGACCTCCGTGGCGCGCCTGGCGCAAAAGGCGCGGGCGGCGGGGATGCACGTCGTGCTGGCGACCCAGCGCCCCAGCGTCGACGTCATCACGGGCATGATCAAGGCGAACTTCCCCTCCCGCGTGGCGTTCCGGGTCGCGCAGAAGGTCGACAGCCGCACCATCCTCGACGAGCAGGGCGCGGAGGTGTTGTTGGGCAAGGGCGACATGCTCGTGAAGCTCAACGGCTCCAGCGAGACGTTGCGGGTGCAGTGTCCCTTCGTGAGTGAGGAGGAGGTGAGCGCGCTCACCGACCACCTGCGCACCCAGGGGGAGCCGCAGTATCAGGAGGCGATCCTCCAGGAGCACGACGCCGACGAAGACGGCGACGCGCCCGAGGAGAAATCCGATGCGCGGTTCGACGAGGCCGTGCGCATCGTGCAGGAGACCCAGCGCTGCTCCACGTCCTGGCTGCAGCGCAAGATGACCATCGGCTATAACCGGGCCGCCAAGATCGTCGAGATGATGGAGCGGCGCGGCTACGTGGGCCCGGCCAACGGCGCCCGCGACCGGGAGGTGTTCTTGCCCCCCCCGTGAGGCCGCAGCTCTCTGTTCTTGGGACACTCCGCTCTTGGGACACTCCGCTCTTGAGATACACAACCGCCGGAACGGAGGCTCTCCCAGCGCTCGGGACGACGAACGGCTCGGACCGGCCGCCCCACGTGGGCCAAACGGAGCCGGCCCGGGCTCGTCGGAGCTCCCTTGGGCTCCCGCACGACTCGACTATCATGCATCCAACCCGCGCGCTCCGCCTCTCACGACGGCGTTCCCTATGACGGCTCCCCTCCTGACCCTACCGCCCCCCCGCGACGACGATCACGAGGACGTTGCTTGGGCGCTGCGCGCCGCTTCGGCTCAGTGGAGGAGGCACGCGCGCGCGGACGCGGTCTCCTGGGTGCGCCGCGCGGCGGAGACCGCGTGGGAGGTCGGCCAAGGGCAGAGGGCCGCCGAGCTCGGAGCTCTCGCTGATCGGCTCGTCGAAATGCCCCCGCCGAGTCGCCCGCCGCCTCCCACCGCGTCCCCGCCCCGGCCGCCGCCGATACCATCGCGA
>JAEWOQ010000356.1 GCA_023460875.1 Pseudomonadota bacterium | reverse complement strand
CCCGACCTAAGCCGTGCCACGTGTAGGCCACGCGCCCGCTCTTCATGCCGCCACCTACTCGGCGGACTCCTCCGCCGCAGCGGCCCTCGCGGCCCTCGCGGCCTCTGCCTTCGCCTTCGCGGCCTCTGCCCTCGCCCTCGCGGCTTCGACCCGCTCCGTAGCGGCAGCCTTCATGGATGCCCCCCTCGCCTCCCGCTCGGCCTGAGCGGCCTCTGCGCTCCGCATGGAGGCGAGCATGCCCTTGAGGCCTTCCAGATACTGCGGGTACGCGGCGTCGCTCCCCAAGGTTCGACACTCGTCACCGTTGGGCCCATAGAGCAGCTCCTTCATCCAGCCGCGTCGGGTCCGCCCCGACCTCACCTGGGCGGAGGGGTTCTGCTCCCGCTCTTTCAACAGGGCGCAATCTTCGGGGCCCAGGTCCTCGCACACCCGCGCGTCGAGGTCTTCACAAACGGCGCAGCCCATCGAGAACATGCCCGCAACGATCAGGATGGAAGTGATCTTCTTATTCATGGAAACGACTCACTAGTAAAGGAGCTCCATTGGGCTCCGAGGACGTCCGAACCAGTGCGGCACGGGGGCTCAGCGTCGCCGCAATCTCCCTCTCCGTCTAGGCGGAAACTCAAGACGGCGGCACCAAGGGGAGGACGGGAGCCCACGGGTCCGACTGCTGCCCACCTACCGGCGAACCCGTCCGGTTCTTCCCCGCTGGTCCACATGGCCCGCCCCGCAGTCCCCGCGGGCGAACCCTGCGCGGGCCCTCTCGGCCCTCGAAGGCCTCGCAAAAGCCTGCGCCGCGCTTTCGTTGTCGCCTCGCCCCCCAAAAAACGTCCAGCGAGCGCGCGAAATCGTCACCTCTCCGTGAAGGTCCTTCACCCCGCCGACTCAAAGTCTTTTTGACAGGAGTTCGCCAATAAACGTCCAGAGAACACGCGAAAACTACCGCTTCTCCGTGAAGGTCCACCGCTCCTCCGACTCAAAGCCTTTGACAGGTAGTTATTGCTCGTTTCGAGGCCACCGGAGCGGACCCAGGTCGGGTTCAGGAGAACACCAACCGCGCCTTCGATGCGCCCTCTGTCGGTCAGGACCAGCACGCCCTCGTCGTCCTACGCGACAACTATCCTGACCCAGCGGGCCTCCCTCTCCTCCTGTCCTCACCCGTCGCTTGTGCCGTGGTGAGGCGGAGGTTCGGGACGTTCCGGCGAGCTCCACGACACGCTGGGTGGGGCGCCGCGCACGGCGCTCCGAGCGGCCTCCACCTCGGCGAGGATGCGACGCGCGTGATCGAGGAAACGCTCGCCCGCCCGGGACAGCACGACTCCGCGGGGGCTGCGCACGAACAGCTCGGCGCCGAGCTCCTCCTCGAGGGAGCGCAGGGCGCGCGTCAGCGGGGGCTGGGAGATGTGGAGCTTCAGAGCGGCGCGGCGCACGGCCCCTTCTTCGGCGACGGAGACGAAATAACGAAGCTGGTCGAAGCTCACCCCGCGATTGTACCGAGAGCACGGCGACGAAAACACCGTCAGGGACAACGCCAGCGATACCCAATCGGTATTGGCCAGCGCGGCGGCGCCGCGGGCATGCTGCGCCCATGGGCTGGACACTGCGTGCCTTCGAGCGGCTCGACCCCAGGGAAATCGAAGCGATGCGCCGCGCCGGGCGCGCTGCGGCAGAGACGCTGGCCCGGGTCGGTGAGCAGCTGCGGGTAGGAGTCACGACGGCGGACATCGACGCCTGGGTACGCGAAGACACCGCGGCGCGCGGGGGCACGCCGAGCCAGCTGGGCTACCAGGGGTTCCCCGCGTCCGTGTGCACGAGCCGCAACGCCGTGGTGTGCCACGGCATCCCCAATCCCCGTGAGCAGCTCCGGGACGGCGACATCCTCAACGTCGACGTCACCACGTGCCTCGACGGCTACCACGGCGACACGTCGGCGACGTTCTTCATCGGCGAGGTGTCCGCGGACGCCCGCCGGATCGTAGACGTGGCCCGCCGCTGTCGTGACGCCGGGGTGCGAGGGGTGCGCCCTGGCGCTCGCCTCGGGGACATCGCGGCCGCCGTCCAGGAGCTGGCGGAGGCCGAGGGGTGCAGCGTGGTGCGCGAGCTCGGCGGGCACGGCATCGGCCGCTCCATGCACCAGCCGCCCCACGTCTCCTACGTGGGCCGCAGTGGCTCCGGGCGGCGCCTGGTCTCGGGCATGGCGATCACCATCGAGCCCATGGTCAACCTCGGGGGCCCCGAGGTCGTCTTCCTGGACGACGGCTGGACCGTGGTGACCGCGGACGGGAGCCTCTCCGCCCAGTTCGAGCACACGGTCCTCGTGACCGAGACGGGACACGAGGTGCTCACCTGCAACGCCCCGCCCTCGCCTTGACCCCAGCACTAACCCGTCGCCTGAACAGCGGCTCCCTGTTGCGCTGAATGACGAACACGAAGGCCTGCAAGTGCGTCCTCAGGTCGGAGGCAGGCAAGTAGTCTCTCCGTAGTACGTGCGCGCCTCTGGGTCGTTCGGTCGGTCTTTCTCTCGGCACCTGCATGCGCCGGGCGGTCGCTCCCGCGGTCCAGCTTCGTGCGTCTCGGCGAGTGACGCGGAGCGCGCGTCATGGAAAGCTCGGGAGCGTCCATGTCCCTGCGACCCCATACTCTACTCTTGGCCTGTCTCGTCGCCTGCGCGGGCTGCAAAAAAGATGATCGCGTCGCGGGCGCCGTGAGCGAAGCCCGAGCGCTCACCGACCAGTATCGCGCGGCGCTTCAAGAGGAGCTCACGAGCGCGCTGCAAGCGGGTGGTCCCGCCCGCGCGATCGAAGTCTGTCAGGTCGAGGCGCCCAAGATCGGGTCGAGAGTGGCGCGCAAGGAAGGTTGGACGATCCAGCGCACCGCCCTTCGTGTGCGCAACCCGGCCAATGCGCCCAACGAGTGGCAACGTCGCGGCCTCGAGGTACTGCGAGAACGGCTGGCGGCTGGCAGCGAGCCGGCGGGCGTCGAGTGGCACGAGGTCGCCGACGGTCGACTGCGCTACATGCGGGCCATTCCCCTGGGCGGCATGTGTGCGGTTTGTCATGGCCAGCCGGACAACATCCCCCAGGAAGCCAAGGTCAAGCTCACAGAGCTGTACCCCGAGGACCAGGCGGTAGGCTTTTCCGTCGGCGAGCTCCGCGGCGCTTTCGTCGTCACCGCGCCGCTCTGAGAAGCTCCTCCGGCGGCGTAAGCCCGACCGGTGCGGCTGCCCGCTGCAAGCGCTAGTTAGACCGTGCATCCGGCGCCTTTTTGGCCACCCTCAGCGACGTGGCCAATAGACGGGGTCTGAGCCCGGCAGACCGGTGCGCTTCGCCCAGCGTCTTCACCCTGCCTTCACCCCCTCGCGGTTGGTACATGCAGTTCGATGCGCCACTTTACGGCGATCCCGGGGACGTGCGGGAGCGAGCCGCCGACGTCTCATCCGGTTCGCCGCCGTCGCCCGCCTTTCGGCCGACCCTCTCCAGCTTTCCAGGTCTGTCTTCCCTAGCCGCTCCGAAGGGAGCACGGTCTTCCTCGACCCCCCGGGGCCTGGGGCGTTCCCATCCCCAACCCTCTACCGGCCCGGGGAGCCCAAGTCACCGTCGAGGGGACGCATGCGGCGACCTTTCAAAGTTCTTCCGCCCATCAAGGATTTCCGGACAAGGGTGGGATAAACGCAAGCCGCGTGACCACCGATGACATATCCGCAAACGGCTTCAAGTCGCCGACATCGCGCGTCTCGTCGCGCCTGACCAGATCGCCCTCGCCCAGTGCTACGCCGCCGCCGGCCGGCGAGGCTTTCGCGAGCACCGGAGCGGAGCCCCTCGCGTCGGCCGAAGCGCCACCCATCGAAAGGTGTTCGCCGACATTCGGCAATGAGCGCGAACATAATGACCATGGTTTTCGTTCCGTCGTCGCCGTAGATGGCCGCAGCGTGAATGCTTCCTCCCATCTTGCCGCGGCTCGTGCCCTCTCGGCTTGCTCGATCCTCATCGCTTTGCCCGCCACCGCGCAGGAGAGCTTCACCGAATCGACGCCACCTCGATCGACCACGGAGCAACCGACAGAGCAACCGACACGGTGCATCCCCGCTTGCCGCTCCGGTTTCTTCTGTGCGCGCGGCCAATGCGTTTCCGCGTGCAACCCTCCCTGTCCTGAGGGCGAATTTTGCACCGAGAGCGGGCAATGCGAAGTCAAACAGCCCGCGGACGGCGGGGTGGTCCAACCGAGCGCGCCGCCCGCCGCGACTCCCTCTGAATCGAGCAGACCGCCTCCATCGGACTCCGTAGCGGCTGGCTCGCAGCCTTCGCCGTCGCCTACAGTGGTGGACGGTAAGGCTGCGGGAGAGGTGCGGAGAAGGCGCAGCTGGGCTGTCAGTGGAAAGCTGGGCATGTTACTGCCCGGAAGCGCTGACGTCTCCAGCGACTACATTGACATGGACGTCGACACCGACGCTGGCCTTCTCCTGGTTGGTAAGGTCGATGGTTTCGTGGCGTCCGCGCTTTCGCTCGGCGGCCAGGTGCTCCTGGCCTTCCCTGATGACGTCTCCCTGACCAACGTGGGCGCCACTATCAAGGGGCATTTTGGCTCCGAAAACTTTCAGGTTTCGCCGGGCGTAGCGCTCAGTTATCAGATCATCCGGCTCGACGACGTTTCCGACTCGATAGCCGGCTTTAGCCCGGGCGCCTTCGTGGAGCTGAAGATTCCGCTCAGCAATCGGGTGCTTGGCGCCGGAGAAGTCGGGTTCATCAGTCAACCTTCTGGCGGCAACAGCGACGTGGAGGTTACTTTCGGGCCCATCTTCTATATCGCTATCGGAGCCGAGTTCGAGCTCGGCGGCTGAAGTGGCTTACCTGGGCTTACCTACAGGTGCCGCACGGTGCCGCGCCGCGGGAGCGGTCGCCCGACGGTCGATCTGAATTGACTCCGCCCGAGGAAGGAGGAAACGATCGAATCGTGACTCGTTCTACCCGCGTCCACGTCCTGCGGCTCAGGATCGGTGAGACGGAGCTGGCCGTCGTAAGTGAGCCGGTCTCCGAGGGGGAGCATCCTAAGCTCAGCCCGGCAGAGCGCGACGTACTGCGCCGTATCCTTCGCGGAGAGTCCAACGTACAGATTGCCAGGGAGCGCGGTTCTGCTGTGCGTACCGTGGCCAATCAGGTCGCCGCCATCTTTCGTAAGTTTCGCGTGAACTCTCGCGGTGAGCTGGTGGCGCGTCACGGCGGGAGTGTTTTCTGGGATCCCACGTCATAGTCGCTCGTTCCTCGCCGCTCCACGTCGCCGTTCTCCGTTGCCAACAATCGTCGCGGTCCCGCGTCACCGGTGTTCACGCACGCCGGAAGGTGGCTGCAGGCTCAAGGACGTGATGGGTTCGCGGAGGACGCAGGCTCGACGGTTCTCGTCAGGATCTGCGCAGCGCGGAGCGGGAGAGCGAGGTGCTCGCATGGTGCGCTTCTGGCGCACACTCCAGGAGCAACGCCTCGACCATCGTGGGGGGCTGGGCTAAGGGCTGGGCTCGCTGCACGACGTGGGAGAGGTGCGGCTCCTGCCCCCCGTGCCCGACGCGCTGCTCGGAGAGGCGCTCATCGTCCGTGCTCGGCGCCGGGTGCCGTCGCGTCGCGAGGGCACCCATGGCTGGGACAGACTTCGCGCCGGACCAAGCCATCTCAGCGGGCGCGTGAATGCCATCGCTCGGTCTTTGCTCGATCCCACGACGTTGCCGTGCTAGGCCACTCCAACTCATCGCGAGCCCTCCTCGAAGGAGATCGAGGACTCTGGGCCTCATCGTTCCGAGCAGCCGTCGTCGACGACCTGGTCGACGCCTGCAAGGAGCGTGGTGACGCTCTGCGGGCTCTCATCCAAGGCAACCGCGGCTGCAGTCTTCTACGAAGCCTCGAGTCACGCGCGAACAGAGGCCCATCGTCGGGCATGAGCGGAAACAGACCGACTCCTTCGAACTGTGATGCGGCTCTCGCAGTAAGTTACTTTCTGAGGAAATGACGGTTCTTTCTTCGAGGCAACGTGGTCGGGCCCGCCGAGCAACGGACGACATTGGCTTGCTCGAGCGAGCGTACGACCTTTCGCGTAGCGAATCCGAATGGCTGCGGGAGCTGGCTGAAGGGATCCTCCAAAATTGCAACTTCGTGACCAGCGGCGCTCTCATTTTCGAGCTGCCACGTGTGGTGCCAGCGCCTTCCGAGCCCGCCACCGTCGGGTTATCCGAAGCCGACCATCGGAAGTATCTGCGCGCAGCCGCCATGCTTGATGACTGCCTGAGGCTCATGCCGAACGGCCAGCACGAATCGTTGTTCACGGCCACTGGCTGCAGGACGATCTCGGCCCTGGGCACTCCAGAGGACCCCATGGAGCGCGCCGCCTGGGAGCAGCTGCTCACCCTCTGGTCTCCTCGAGACGTGCTCGGGATCGTCGGTAAGAATCCCGACGGCACTGGGGTCGTTTTTGCGGCTATTTTACAGCAGCCCACGGTACTGACACCGTGGTACGCAAGGCATTGGACGCGCATGGCGACACACCTGGCCGCGGCTTTGCGCTTACGGCGGGCGCTTGCAGAGGCTGACTCGAGCGACCTGGGCGGCGAAGCCGTCGTAGAGCCGAGCAATGGGCGCTTGCAGCACGCGATTGGTCCTGCCCGCTCGGCGGGAGCACGCGCCGCGCTGCAGCGCGCGGTTCGCGCAATCGACAAGGCGCGGGGCAGTCTTCGGCGCGACGATCCGATCAGCGCGGTGGAGCTGTGGCGTGGATTGGTAGCCGGACGCTGGTCGCTCGTCGATCGTTGTGATTCCGATGGCCGCCGTTACTATGTCGCACACAAGAATGAACCTCAGGCGCTGGAACTTCGGGCGTTGAGCGAACGGGAACGACAGGTGGTGGGCTATGCGGTGCAGGGACACCCGAACAAGCTGATCGCCTACGAGCTCGGTTTGGATACTTCGACGGTCTCGAACTATCTGCGCGCGGCTCGAAGTAAGCTGGGCGTGCGAAGTCGCACAGAGTTGGTGCGCGTGGCGTGGCTCCTCTCTCAGGGTAGTTCGACAGACGGCAAGTAAACACTGCGGCGCTCTTCGTGCCGAGCGGTGTTGTTGGGCGGGCCCTTCGAGCCGGTCAGCGACCTCAGCCAGCTGAACAGGAGCAGTTCCAACATGATCATGTTGAACTCGATTCTCAGAGCGGAAGGCGTGAACCTCCCCGAAGGGCTCGATCTGCCGTGGACCTCGAGAAACGTATTGATGGGCCTCGGCGGCTGGGTAGGCAGTGGAGCATTCTTCTCGAATGAAGAGACCGCGCTTCACCTGTGGACTCATCTGAGCCCCAACGATGGCCCTCGCCTCTTTCGTCAGTACTGCAACGATCCCGAACTCCGTCGCTCGGGCGAGCAATGGGACCTGGACTTCAGCTACTTCAACCTCCGAGGAGGGGTCGAGGGGTGGCACGCCCGCGGAAACCAGCGCACGATCCTGGGCGTCACTGCCCAGACCGTTCTTCCCGACCAGACGTTCCTGGTCCCTTATGGTTGAAGGGACGCAGAGGTCCTGCCAGGACAAGAAGGGGAAAATCATGAGCCGGGGTCAAACCGTCCTCACGTCGCGGCCCTACCATGCCCGGACACGTCGCTCGCGAAAGCTGGATCGTCTGGCAGGGGATCTCCTTCGACGACGGCCAGGTTTTCGGCTGCGTGATGGGGGAGGGCCGTGCCGGCTGCAGCGGCATCTCCCGACTCGCCTCGGTCGTTCGCGCGGGCCGAGCCGCGGCGCTCGTGAATCTTGAACACCTTCGCGACGAGGAGGGCGCCGGGGCCCGCGACCTTCGCCCGGACGACGCGCGGATCGACGGCGCGCTCCAGCGAGGCGATGTCGTGCTCGGCGAGATCGACGAGGACGCCTTCGAGACCGTCGACCTTGCGCGCCGCGTTGACGCCGTGGCCGGGCAGGCGCGCAGCTCGCCGACCCGTGCCGGGGCTGACGGTCGTTGGGACCAGCAGGTCCACCTGGACGTCGATGTCGAGCGACGCTGAGGTTCGACGGCGGGTCTTCCAGATGCCGATGGCGCTGCTCGATCCGAAGAACCCCGCGTTCTCTAGAGCCTGCTCGAGCGGCGGGATTTCCGCCAGCAAGTCTGGGTCGAGGGCGAGGTCCGCGTCGGTCGTGTGCTCGCGGTAGTGCGGCTCTCGAGTGGCGCCTGCGGGGCGCGGGGTGGGCGCGAAGACGCGCGGCTGGTAGCCGTGACCCCCGAACGAAGCCCGAACGAAGCCCGAACGAAGCCCCGCGGCTCGACACTTCGTTGGCGATCGGACGATACTACTAGAAGCGTTTGATCCGCTTCGTTAAGTCCGCATGGCTCCTCCGGGTTCGACCAACTTCAGCTTCCTCGCCGAGTACGACGCGCGCCTCGTCATGATGGCCAGCCGGGCCGAGCGCGCGCTGTCGTTCGGCGATCCTGTGGGGGCGCTGGTCCACCTGCGGGCCTTCGCGGAGCATGTGGCGAAGAGCGCGCTGCTCGAGCTCGGCGGCTCTCGCGACGCCGGCCCCAAGCAGATGGATCGCTTGCGGGACTTGCGGAGTCGGGGCGTCCACGAGCAGGTGCTCGCGCTCTTTCACGGTATCCGGGTCACCGGCAACGAAGCCGCCCACGACGGGCAGGGCACGATGGGCCACGCCCTGCAGCACCTGAAGATCGCGCGCGAGCTCGGGGTGTGGTTCTACCGGACTGTGCGGCGCGTGCCCGGCTTCAAGCCAGGGCCCTTCGTTCCGCCGCCGGACATCACGACGGAGAACGAAGAGCTGCGTCGGCAACTGCAGGACCTCGAAGCGGAAGCCGAGGCGCGCGAAGAGGAGCGGGACGAAGCGCAGGAGGCAGTCGAACAGGAGCGCCTGGCGCGCCTCGGAGCGGAGGAAGCGGCCAAAGAAGCCGCCGAGGAGCGGGAGATCTTCGAGGCGCTCGCCGCGGAGCAGGATGCCCAGTGGCGCCAGGACGCAGCGGCGCTCCGCGAAGCTCGAGCGCGACTCGCCGAGCTCGAAGCGCGCGCCGCGCAGCTGGAGAAGGAGCGCGAGGCCGTCGCGCTCACGTTCTCGCCCAGCGCCCAGGGAGAGACGGTCGAGGCCGCCAATCAGGCCGCCACCAAGATCGATCTCGACGAAGGCGCGACGCGCGAGCTCATCGACGCCCAGCTCCGTGAAGCGGGCTGGGAGGTCTCGACGACGGAGCTCCGCTACGCCAGCGGGGTGCGCCCGCAAAAGGGACGAAGCGTCGCGATCGCCGAGTGGCCCACCCAGAGCGGTCCGGCGGACTACGTGCTCTTCATCGGCCTCGTGCCCGTCGGTGTGGTCGAGGCCAAGCGGCACGCCAAGGACGTCTCCGCCGCGTTGGAGCAGGCCAAGCGCTACTCCCAGGGGTTCCTGTCCGCTCCCGACGTCGAGCTCCCAGAGAACGGTCCCTGGAACGACTACCAGATCCCCTTCCTCTTCTCGACGAACGGCCGCCCCTACTTCGAGCAGTTCCACACGAAGTCCGGCATCTGGCACCTGGACGCGCGGCGGAAGACGAACCGCGCCCGCGCTCTGCCCGCCTGGCCCACACCGGAAGGCCTCCGTCAGAAGCTCAAGCAGGACATCGATCAGGCCAACGAAAAGCTCGATCGCGAGCCCACGGACTACCTGGACCTCCGGGATTACCAGGTGCGCGCCATCCGCGCGGTCGAGGCCGCCATCCAGAGCGAGCAGGACAAGATCCTCGTCGCCATGGCGACCGGGACGGGGAAGACCCGCACGGCCATCGGTCTCGTGTATCGCCTGCTGAAGAGCAAGCGCTTCCGGAGCGTCCTGTTCCTCGTCGATCGCTCCTCCCTCGGGGAGCAGACCACCGACGCCTTCAACGAGGTCGAGATCGAAGATCTGATGAACTTCGGGCAGATCTTCGGCATCGAGAGCGTCTGGCTCGACAAGAAGCGCGACCGCGAGAGCGTCGTGCGCCTCACGATCGCCACGGTGCAGTCGATGGTGCGCCGGATCTGGGACGAGTCCGAGCCCGGCGCCGCCCCGCCGGTCGACGCCTACGACTGCGTCATCGTCGACGAGGCCCACCGCGGCTACGGCTTGGACCAAGAGCTCTCCGAGTCCGAGCTCTCCTTGGCCGCCTACGGCATCCGCGATCAGCGGGACTACATCTCCAAGTACCGCCGGGTGCTCGATCATTTCGACGCGATCCGCATCGGCCTCACGGCGACGCCGGCCAAGCACACGGCGCAGATCTTCGGGCGCCCGGTGTTCCAGTACACCTACCGGGAAGCCGTCATCGACGGACACCTCATCGACCACGAGCCGCCCGTGAACTTCGTCACGCGCCTGGCGGAGGAGGGCATCCACTTCGACAAGGGGGAGCAGGTCCCGCTCTTCGACCCCGTCCACGTGAAGCTGGACGTCGCCGAGATGGAGGACGAGGTCCACCTCGAGGTCGACAGCTTCAACCGCAAGGTCGTCACGGAGGCCTTCAACCGCGTGGTGTGCGACGAGCTGGCCAAGTACATCGATCCGAGCCTCCCGGAGAAGACGCTCGTCTTCGCGGCCACGGATTTCCACGCCGATCAGGTCGTCGAGCTCCTGAAGGACGCCTTCGAGAAGCGCTACGGGAGCGTCGAAGACGGCGCGGTGATCAAGATCACCGGCTCCGCAGACAAGCCGTTGGCCCTGATTCGCCGCTTCAAGAACGAGCAGAAGCCGAAGGTCGTCGTCACGGTCGACCTCCTCACGACGGGCATCGACGTCCCGGCGATCTGCAACCTCGTCTTTTTGCGGCGGGTCAAGTCGCGGGTGCTCTACGAGCAGATGATCGGCCGCGCCACCCGGCAGTGCCCGGAGATCGAGAAGGAGACCTTCCGCATCTTCGACGCCGTCGGCCTCTACGAGGCCCTCGAGGACGTGACCTCCATGAAGCCGGTGGTCACCAGCCCGGCGGTGCCCTTCCGGCAGCTCCTCGACGAGCTCGAGCAGGCGCTCCAGAGCGCCGTCGAACCCGAGGCGGTGGAGCACCTGGTCGAACAAATCCTGGGCAAGCTCCAGCGCAAGAAGCGCCGCATGAGCGCCGAGGCCCTCGATGATTTCACGAGCGTCGCGGGCCAGAGCCCGACGGAGCTGGTGCGGACGCTCCGAGAGAAGAAGCCCGAAGAAGTCCTGGCCTTCTTCCGCGCCCACCCGCCCCTCCTGTCCGCGCTGGATCGCAGCGGCCCGGGCCAGCTGCTGTTCGTGTCCGACTCCGCCGACGAGCTCACCCAGGTCTACCGCGGCTACGGCAAGAAGAAGCGCCCCGACGACTACCTCGAAGAGTTCGCGGCCTACATCCGCGACAACCAGAACGAGATCCCCGCGCTCCAGGCGGTGGTGCAGCGGCCCCGGGATCTCACCCGCAAGAGCCTGAAGGAGCTCGAGCTCCTCCTGTCGGAGCGGGGTTACACGGAGACGAACGTGCGCAAGGCCTGGTCGGAGACCAGGAACGAGGACATCGCCGCGCGCATCATCGGGTTCATCCGCCAGGCCGCCCTGGGCGACCCGCTCATCGACTACAGCGAGCGGGTCGACCGCGCCGTGAGGAAGATCCTCGCCCAGCGCTCCTTCACGGACGTGCAGAAGCGCTGGCTCCAGCGGCTCGCCAAGGCCCTCAAGGCGGACGCGGTCGTCGATCGCGAGACCCTGGACCAGGGCCAGTGGCGCGCCGACGGCGGCTTCGCGCGGTTCAACAAGCTCTTCGACGGCCAGCTCGACACCCTCCTCGGGGACCTCCGCGAGGCCATCTGGGAAGCCGGAGCCTGAGCGCGTCGCTGGGGTCAGACCTGCTCTGGCTTGCGCCGCGCCGTGTTCTCCACGACCCATGTCTGAAGGTCCGCCTGCGACATGCGACGGGTGCAGACCATCAGGAACACCCGACGCAGTTCGTTCGCGTCAGCGAGTAGCTCCAGTCCGCGCTCATTGAGGTTAGCTGCAACCAGGCCGTACGTGACCGGCTTCCACAGGCGGCCCAGTAGCTTGCCTCCCTGTGAGCCGGCGATCAGCAGGGCGACAGCAGGCGACAGCCTCATCCGCCCCGCCAGCGACCAGCTCTCTGGCTCGGTCGAGTACGCGCTCGATCTGGACGTCAGCTTCCACACCGACCGCTTCGTACCGACGGCAGAGGAACCTCAGCCACTGGCGAGCTTGAGCGTCGGAGGGGAGGGTCACTCAGGGCTCGCTTGGTGCCCCGCAGGGAACGCTCTCGTCCCGAAGCAGCTCGCTGAAGACGGTTCGCTCACGCTCGCCCATCGCGAGGGTCCAGTCGAGCAGCGGGTCGTCAAGCTGGGCCGCGGCAGCCTCGAGGTCGTCCATTGCCTGCGCCTTCAACAGGCCAGGCTCGCCCAAGATCAGGGCGCCCGCCGCGATGCTCTGACGCAGCCGGTCAGCAGCACCCAGCCGTGCCCTTTCGTATTCGGGGAACAGCTCGGGCGCGAGCTCCTCGACGGACCGCATGGTGCGGACGCCGTACTCTTGGCACAGGCAGGCCAGCGCCTGCTCGCACAGGGCCACGTGAGACCGCACTTCGTCGACCGACAGGGCAGCGAGCTCCGCCAAGGGAGCGACGCCGAGCGCTTGCATCTGCTCGATGACCGAAGCCACGATTTCACCGAACGACTCTTCTGCCGCCAGTTCCGCGCACCTGAGCCTCGCCTGGCTCTCCAGGATGCGGGTAGCATCCGACTTCAATGCCGGCTGTCCCATTTCGTCGCCTTTCCGCGGCGCCGAATCCGCCGCGCCTGCCTCCCCAGCGTATTCGCGGGGTGAGATTCAGTCAAATACGCTGAGATTACAGACACTTGCCACCACCTCCTCACCCTTGCAGTGGCTCACGAGGGTTCAGGTCGTAACCTGGCGGAATCATGTCTAACCTGAACGCGCGACACTGGTCAGGTGAGCACTCCGGCGCCAGACCGGGGCCCACTTGGACAGCTCAGGTCATTCGAGAGCGCTCTCGGACTCAGATCGACCCCCGTGCTGCCGTCGGCCGTCCGGAAGTTGAAGGCGAGCATGCCCTTTTCCTCTCTCCACCGTCGTACCTGATGAGGATCGCACACGCGCTCGAGCGGCTCTGGAATGCGAGGGCGAGCGCCGAGGGACCACAAGAACTCGATGGTGAGCCGCCACGGTTCGGGCTCGAGAGAAGGGACGAGATCGAGATCGAAGGTGACGCGCGACCCGCCGTGAAGCGCTGCGGCCACGCCTCCTACGATGACGAAATCCGCGCCAGCGTCACGCAACCGGATCATGATGTCGAGGCGGACGAGTGTAGAAGAACTCGAAGACGAAAGCTGTTGCGCTTCGTCGTCGCGACGACCTCGGAGAGCACGGCGGCAGGCATGCAGGATGGGTCCGTGTCGGTCTGGGACGCGAACGAGCCTGGTTCGTGCCCACGCACGGCAGGGTAAACAGTCTATGAGCGACTTCTCTGTCGCGCGCATTGCTGCTAGCCTCCGCATCGTCCAGATGTCCAGTCTTCGGTCCCTCAGCCGCTTCGTCTCTTGTCTGTGGCTCCTCTTGGCAGTCGGGTGCGGAGAATCCTCTCCCGCGGACGACGACAGGTCGTCTTCGGCGTCCTGCGCTCCTGGTCGATTGGGGTGCACTTGCGACGAGAACGACACTTGTGAAGGAAGTCTCACTTGTCTCTCATCGCTGTGTGTAGATGCCGGCGACCTGGTGAACCGCGACCACTGCCAAGCAGGTTCCTTGGGATGTGATTGCGACGAAGACGAGTGTGATCCCGGCTTGACCTGTCTCAGCCAGCTGTGTGTCGATGCAGGAGACCTCGATGGCGGCTCCTTGGGCAGCGGCGGCACGGGCAGCGGCGGGGCCTCTGGGAGCGGTGGTTCCAACGACGGTGCGGGGGGGGACGAAAGTTCCGCGGGCGAGGGCGGGACTGGCGGTACTACCGGTGGGTCGGACGGGGGCGGCACGCACAGCGGGGGCTCGGGCGATGGCGGCAACGGTGCGGGGGGAGACTTCGCAGCCGGAGGAAACAGTGGATCCGGTGGTGATGCCAGCACTGGCGGTGCTCCCGGAGGGGGCGGTACTGGAGGCACGAGCCCAGGTGCTTGTAACGAAATCGTCCATCCCGTGCGTGGCACTCTGGGCTTGCCCACCCTGCGCGGTGTCGAGGCCTTGGGAGACCTCGTTTATGCATCCGCCGGCAAAAAGATTCACGTCATCGACATCAGCGACGAGGACGCACCCGTCGTCGTGGGCGACTTGGAAGTGCTCTCCACGGCAGCTTCCAGCGAGCTCTACCTGGTGCAGGGTTACGCCGTCCTGCTCGATGGCGACGTCTTGCGCGTCGTCGACGTAGGCGCCCCGACCGCCCCCACTTTGGCAAGCTCGTACACCGTCGCCGGGATCAACTCCGCAGGAATTGCGTCTGACGGACAGTACCTCTACGTAACCACAGACACGGAGCTCCAAGCGCTGGCCCTGGAGAACGGATCGCTCAGCTTCGTCGGTAAAATCCCCACGGCAGCGCGCGCGTCCGATTTGGCAGTTTCTGGCGGCTATGCCTACGCAATCATTTCTAGCGCCGTCCACGTCTTCGACGTGAGCACGCCAGCGACGCCTGCCTTCGCGGGGGCATATGCAGACGCCCAGAACTACTTCACGATCATCGGTCTCACGAAAGACTATCTCTTCATCCAAGCATCCACGTCGACCGTGGGAGCCCGAGCGCTCTCACTCGCGGACCCCACCATGCCTGCTTCCGTGACCGAGTGGTCGTGGGGTACCAAGGTAGTGCAGGTCGGAGAGCGATTGCTCATGGGCTCAGGAAGTGGCGTCACGGAGCTCGAGAACGGTGACCAATTTGGCGCGATCCGGGCCGTTGGTGCTTCCTTTAGCGCCTCGACAGGCCTGGCAGTCACGGGAGACAGGGTCGTGACGGCGGGGAGCAATCAGATCACGGTCATCACGCGGTCCCGCATGCCCGCCTTCGTGGCGTTCGGCCCCGACGAACGAGTTCTGGCCAGCGCTTTGCACCAGAACATTCTCTATTACGCGACCACGACCTCTTCGACCTCGTCTACCGGGGTCCTCAAGATGCTCGATTTCACGGAACCGACGGCGCCGGAGGACTTGGGAACATTCGAAGGTTCTGCATCCATCGGACGAAGGATCGTCGTCGCGAACGGGCGCCTCTACGCCGCCCGCTCGGTGTCCTCGGCGAGCACGGAGTACGTGCTGAGCACTTTTTCCCTCGACGACCCCACCGCCCCCAAACTGCTCGGGAGTACCAGGTTCAGCGGAGGCGTCTCGAGCGCGGGCTTTTCGGTCCAGGACGACCTCTTCGTGGGGGTCCGTGGCAGCGCGTTCACCACCATGAACATGACCGATCCCAACGCAGTCTCCATATTGGGCGTGGGCGCGCTGGCCGGAACGGCTTGGGCCGTTGCTCGTCACGGGAATTACGCCATCGTCACCACGGACGGCCAGGGGACCGCGCGTTACACCGATGTTTTCCTCATCACCAACCCGGCTTCTCCTGTGCGGGTGGTCCACGGCACGGGCGCCATTGGCGGCACTCTTTATCGAGAGGGCGACACGCTGTACGCGTTCGGTAGCTCTTCGGTGGGCGTCTACGATATCTCTTCGCTACCCGCGATCACCGAGCTCGGAAGGGGCAGCATTCCCACGAATGCGACTTCCCGCACTCCGCAGGCCAGCAAGTTCTCCCACTATCTCTCAACCGGAAGGGGCGCACTCGTCGATGTCTCGGATCCGACGAATCCGACATTCGTTCTCTCGGAGAGACTGGGAGGCCGTGGGCCCTATCATATTTCTCATGCCCTGGACGGGTATCATCTTCTGATGGGTGACCACGGCTGGGTCGTGGTCGATTACTGCCCGTAGAGCCCCGAGAGCGCAGAGTCTTTTGCGTGGTATCCCCTGTACGAACCGACGTTGTTGCGTTGCCTGTAGGGTGAGCCGATTGTCGGGCGCATGGCGAGCGCAGCAGAGTGGTCCCGACGGGTGGCGTCATGGCGGCTGATCGGCGACTTACCCGACGCCTGCCCCGCCTGAAAGAACGTAGGTTTGTGCAGGGGATACTTTGTGCGTGAAGCGCCGCTGGGCGGCGCGGCTTGCTCCTCGGCGGTGCCTCACCGGCGCCGCGGCGCAGGTCGCCACCCAGGACTACTACAGCGACGGATCTGGCAAGGCGCCCCGCTGCTACCAGCTGCAGGCGATCAACCGCACCGTCGAGGCCATCGCCAAGGGTCAGAAGCGCGTGCTCCTCGTGATGGCGACGGGCACGGGCAAGACCTACACGGCCTTCCAGATCATCTGGCGGCTCTGGAAGTCCGGCGCGGCGAAGCGGATCTTGTGGCACCGCGAGAACCGTTCGCATCGACTTCTCGACGGCCTTTGCCATCCAAATGGTTGCAGCGGACTCTCTACCGTGATGGCGGCATCCCCGTCCAGTGGACGCGTTTTGGCACCTCGGACGCCGCACGCAAGCCGCTCCCCGCGCCTCCTCAACCGTAGGTTTGTCCGTCTGCGGTTAGCAGGCAGGCCGCGGAACTAGAACGCACCAATTGGGCCGCTGGCGGCCCGCCGAGGCGCTCAGGCGTGGCGTGTTCCGGCCCCCCACCCCAGCAGTGGACGGTTCCAGCTTTCCCCAGTGCGCAGCTGTAGTAGCCGGTAACCACCACCTGAACCACATCAGGCAGACCCTCGACCCTGACCGGTTGCGGATAATCGTGCGGGTTTACATTCTCCTCGTGAGGATAATGCCCTGCGGAGGGCGCCCGACCTATCCCGAGCTGACCGGAAGTGTTGTTGCCCCAGCAATACACCGCACCGTCCGTCGTGACCGCGCAGACATGAGCCGAGCCGATCGCGACGTTTGCTGCCGGCGGGAGCTTCTCTACCTTCCGCGGAAAGGGCCGATCCTGGAAGGTTCCATCACCGAGCTGGCCGTAGCCGTTGTGACCCCAGCACCACACGGAACGATCGCGACGGACGACACAGAAGGGTATCCAGGCCATCGATCCGTGCTGCTTCGTCGATCACTCGGCGCGGCTCGATGCTCGGGACGGCGTCGGGGTTCTGCTCCCATGTGCGCAACGCTGGAAGGCTCCAACAAGAAACTTTGCCTTCATGGGTGAGCACACAGGTCTCGCTCGGGCTGTAGACGACATCGGCTACGTGGTATTGACCAAGCACGTCCGGCCGGCACAACGTTGCCTGGCCATGATTGCGTTCGGGAAATCGCACTTCGCCGTCCTCCAATAGGACGCAGTCATGGAGTCCCGAGCGGATGACGTCGCGGACCTGGACGCCCGGCGGAGGTGCAGGAAAGTCGAGCTGAACCGGAGTACACATCTCGTCAGGCGCACAGGGCCGACTCCAGCACCAGACGCTGTTGTCGGCCCAGATTCCGCAGTCCTGTCGCGTTGCCAGGCGAACGGGCTCCCCTTGCGGGAGGCTCTTGGAGGGAGCCTTCGTGGGGGCTGGCTCCACGCCATCGGAACGCCCCTCCGTCTCGCTACCTCCTGGGGCGTTTGTGTCGGGAGACCCTATCTGCGTCGGTCTTTCGCCCCGCTCGCAGGTGCACGAACTCACTAGAAGGAGCGCGCCAGGGAGCTGCTTGGGAACGTGCACGGCACGCGTCCTAGCGCGGCCGAGAGAGAGCTTCCAGTAGGGCCCCAGGTGCTCGGAAGGTGCTCGGGCCCGACGAGAAGCTCTTCATCGAGCCGGCTCGTGGCCTACCCCTGGACTACCCCGTGGTTCCGGCGGCCCGCCCTCGAGCGCGGTTCGCGGCGCTCTTTACTCAGCCCGGGCGCGGCGACCATAGTCGGGGCCCCGCACGGAACCTCGCTAGCCCTCCATGACCAACAACGCCATCGTCCAACGCCTCTGGAACCTCTGCCACATCCTGCGCGACGACGGGATCACCTACCACCAGTACGTGACCGAGCTCACCTACCTGCTCTTCCTCAAGATGATGCAGGAGCAGGGTGAGGAGGTCGAACGGCAGATCCCGAAGGGCCTGCGCTGGCGCGATCTTGAGGCCAAGGAGGGCACGGAGCAGCTCACCTTCTACCGGAAGATGCTCATCGAGCTGGGCTCCCAAGGCAGCGGCCTCGTCGAAGCGATCTTCGCGGGTGCCCAGACCGCCCTCACCCAGCCGAAGAACCTGGCGCGCCTCGTCCAGGACATCGACAAGATCGACTGGTTCGAAGCGGAGCGAGAAGGGCTGGGGGATCTCTACGAAGGTCTGCTCGAGAAGAACGCCGCCGAGAAGAAGTCCGGCGCCGGGCAGTACTTCACGCCGCGTCCGCTCATCGAGTCGATGGTGCGCCTCATGCAGCCCCAGCCCGGTGAGCTCATCGAGGATCCCGCGGCCGGCACGGGCGGCTTCCTGATCGCCGCCGACCGCTACATCAAGGAGCGCACCGACAAACTCTACGATCTCCCTTCGGCCCAGCAGCAGTTCCAGCGCAGGAAGGCCTACATCGGGATGGAGCTCGTGCCCGAGACGCGCCGCCTCGGCCTCATGAACATGATGCTCCACGAGATCGAGGGCACCTTGCACCTGGGCAACACCTTGTCGAGCAAGGGCGCCAACATGGGCAGGGTCGATCTGGTGCTCACCAACCCGCCCTTCGGCACCGCCAGGGGCGGCGGCGT
>JAEWOQ010000355.1 GCA_023460875.1 Pseudomonadota bacterium | reverse complement strand
CCCACGGGTTGACGATCTCACTGTTCGAGGGCCTCTTGGGGGCGGTCGGCGGCTTAGGGGCGGTGGGCACCTTCTTCTCCAGGGCGACGGAGAGCTTCTCCTGAGAGCCGTCCAGGACGACCTGCGTCGACTCGTAGCCCTTCTTCTCCACTCGCAAGACGACCTGCTCGCCCTCCTCGAGCTCCACGACCACAGGGCTCGTGCCCAGGTCCTCGGCGCCGCGATAGACACGCGCGTCGAGGGGCGCGACCGCGAGCACCACCTGCTGGCGCGCGGGCCTGACGGCGGCGGGCGGCTCCTGCTTCAAGGTCGTCGGGGTCGAGCGGGCGGCGAGCGTCTCCGCCTCTTCGAGGGGCGCCGTCGTGGGAGGGCCTCCCGTGGAGAGCACGACGGCGGCGAGCGTGACGCCCAAGCCGCCCAGCCCCGCATACAACGGCCAACGCGCCTTGACGGCGCCCTCCCGGGCCGACCCGTCGCGCCGCGCAGCGCCGCCGAAATAGTCCCGAGGGAGGCTGAACCTGCCGGGGCGACGCATCAACTCCGCCGCCGCCTTCGGCACCTCGTCCGCGCTGACGCTGTGTAGATCCTCGAGCAGCGCGTGCATCGTCGGGTAGCGTTGCTCGCGGCGCTTCGACAGACACTTCAGGATGATCGCCTCGAGCCCCGGCGGGCTCGCTTGGGGCTTGGCGCCGATGCTGCCGAGGGGCGGCGGCGACTTGTACATGTGCTGGGTGAGGATCCCCATGAAGCTGTCCGCGTCGAAGGGGACCGTGCCGCAGGCCATCTCGTAGAGGATGATCCCGAGGGAGTAGATGTCTGCTCGGTGATCGATGGGCGAGCCCGCGGCTTGCTCGGGCGACATATAGTGCGGCGTCCCGAAGACCTGCCCCGCCTGGGTCAGCTTCCCCTCGGTGCTCGACGCCTTGGCGATGCCGAAGTCCAGGATCTTCACGAAATCCTCGCCGGCGCGCGGGATGAGGAAGATGTTGTCGGGCTTCAGATCGCGATGGACGATCCCGGCTTCGTGGGCCGAGTAGAGCCCCTCGGCGAGCTGCTCGGCGATGTGCAGCAACCGCGCGGCGGGGACGGGGCCGCCCTTGTCCACCAAGGTGGCGAGGGCCTCGCCCTCCAGGTACTCCATGACGAAGTACGTGGAGCCGTCCGGCAGCCGTCCGAAGTCGCTGATGTCGATGATGTGCGGGTTGCCGATGGAGGACGCGGACTTCGCCTCGTTGAGGAAGCGCTCGGTGACCTCGGAGTTGCGCGCGAGGTCCGCGCGCAGGACCTTCATGGCGACCTTCTTGCCGATGATCGTGTGCCGGCAGCGGTACACGACGCCCATGCCGCCTTCGCCGAGGACCTTCTCGACGTGATAGCGGGAGTCCACCACCTGGCCGATGTAGGGGTCGGTCGACGGTTCGACCTGCACGCTCGTGCGCTGCTCTGCCGAGCTCCGGTCTGTCGAGCTTGGCGGGGTCGTGCGTAGCTCCCCCGACGGCCGGTCACCCCCTTCGAGGGGCGCACCGGCGAGGGTCACCTGGCGCAGCCCCGACTCTTGGGGTTCATCGGTCGGCGTCGGATCCGCGGCGGTCGTCTCCTCGACGCCCTTCTCGTCGACGGCGGTCGTCTCCTCGACGCCTGTCTCGTTGACGGCGGTCGTCTCCTCGACGGCGGTCTCCTCGAGAGCAGTCGACGGCTCGGCTGAGCTGACCGCGTCCGCCGTGCGGCGGACCTTGTCGAATCGATTCGTCACGGGTCACGCGGATTCTAGGCGCAATTCGCGCCGCGGTTGGGCAATTGTCGGCGAGGTGCAGCAGAACGGCCGCATTTTCGGCGCGCGGCGCGCCGCGTCTCGGGTGACCCGGCCCCGGCCTCCTCGACGATTCCGTTCTCGTCGCGATCCAAGAGCGCCGCTGCCTCACATTAGCTAACGAATCAGCCGCGGGCAGCGACGCCCGCGCGCGGGTGTGACGGCGTCTGTCCCTGTGGTAGATGCCGCTCCCGCCGAGGTCGTATCGAGATGGGTTTTTCCCTGGAGCTTGCACTCCGTTACATGAGCTCGAAGAAGCGAGCGTTCATTTCCGTGGGGACGCTGTTCGCGATCTTCGGGGTCGCGCTCGGCGTGGCGGCGCTCGCGACGGTGATGAGCGTGACGGGGGGGTTCCGGGCGCAGTTCCGCGACAAAGTGCTCGGCGTGAACGCGCACGTGCTCGTCCTGAAGCGGTCCAGTGACTTCAGCGAGTATCGCGAGCTCATGAAGAAGCTGGAGGACGTGCCCGGGGTCACTGGGATCGGGCCGTTCGCCATCAACCCGATGATGGTCACCCACGGCGACCACACGGCCACCGGCGTGTTGCTCAAGGGCGTCGATCCCGAGCGGGTGGGGCAGGTGCTCGATCTGCCGCAGCACATCCAAGAGGGGAGCCTCGAGGGACTGCGCCGGCCTGGCGCCAAGCCCCCGGAGCGGCGGCGTGGCAAGTCCATCAGGCGGGAGCCTGCGCCGGATCCCGTCACCACCAGCGGCCTGTTGGACGAGATCCAGCGCGTCATCCAGGAAGACGAAGCCGCGAGCGCGGAGGCCGCCGCGGAGCCCGAGGCAGCGGCGCCCGACGAAGACCTGGGCATCCTGCCCGCGGGCAGCATCGTCCCGGATGGTGGGTACGCGGCGGAGCTGCCTGAGGACGACATCCTGCCGGACGACATCCTGCCGGATCCCTGCAGGTCGGATCAGAGCGCCCTGCCGGGGATCGTGTTGGGGAAGACCCTCGCCCGCAACCTCGCCGCGGAGCTCGGCAGCTGTGTGCGGGTCACCTCGCCCACCATCGGCCTCAGCTTCGCGCGGGACACCATTCGCGCGCCGGTCGCCAAAGAGTTCCGGGTCATCGCGGTGTTCGAGGCGGGCTTCGATCAGTACGACTCGCGCCTCGTCTACACGGACCTCTACGAGGCGCAGGAGTTCTACGACACCGGCGACAGCGTCACCGGCATCGAGATGCGGGTCGAAGACATCGACGAGGCCCGCGCCATCGCGAGGACCATCGACGAGCGGCTCGGTGACGGGCTCCACTACACGATGGATTGGGAGGAGCTGAACCACGGCCTGTTCACGGCCCTGCGCATCCAGCAGATCGTGATGAGCCTGGTCTTGGCGCTGATCATCGTGGTGGCCGCCTTCACCGTGATCGCGACGCTGATCATGGTCGTGCTCGACAAGAAGCGTGAGATCGCGGTGCTCAAGGCGATGGGCGCGAACAACGGGACGGTGCTCTGGGCGTTCTTGTACCAGGGCGGCATCATCGGGGTTTTCGGAGCCGCCATAGGGCTCGGCTTGGGGATCCTCGTGTGCAAGGGGCTCTTGATCTGGGCCGTGCCCCTCGATCCGCAGGTCTATTTCATCTCCCGCCTGCCGGTGGAGGTGCGCCCCCTCGAGTTCACGATGGTGGGCGTGTTCGCGGTGGCGATCTGCCTCGTCGCCACGGTGTGGCCCGCCATGCACGCCGCGCGCTTGCGCCCGGCGGAGGCCTTCCGGGAGCAGTGAGCGCTGCGCTCCTCTTCGTGCCTGTGCTCCTGCGTCGGAGTGACTGGTCGCCGGGGATCTCGATGAGCGTTCCGTGAGTGGACCCACCCGCGGCGGTGACGCGCGGGGCGCGCGCTGAATCGGAGGGAGCGCGGAGCTCCGCGGCCGCCGCAGGCGCGTCGTCGTCGTGGCCTGGCAGCGCGGTCGTTCGAGGCGCGGTCGCGCGGTCGTTCGAGGTGGGCGCTGGTGAGCGGGGCCTGGTGAGCGGGCGCTGCGACGGGCGGCCGTCACTGGCCGAATGGCTGCGCGGATGGCTCAGGACGCGGTCGGGCGGTGCAGCAGGCTCAGGAGGCGGGCGTCGAGCTCTCGCCAGCGGAACGGCAGCACGACGAAATCGTCGGCGC
>JAEWOQ010000354.1 GCA_023460875.1 Pseudomonadota bacterium | reverse complement strand
CGGCGCCCTCTCCCCCGAGGAACGAAACGAGTGGATCATGGTCCACATCGACGAACTCTGGGTCTACTACTGGATCGGCAACACGCACCAGATGGAAGCGATTGTCCAGCGGCTGAAGCCCGTCGTCGACCGACATGGGTCCGCTCAGCACCGCGTGCGGTTCTATCAAAGTCAGCTGCAGCTCAACTTACGGCGGGATCGGTACGTCACCACTGAAGAGACGCTCGCCTACGCCCATGCTGCGGTTGCCGTTTGCGAGAAATACGGCGTCATCGAGGGGTTGCCGATGGCACGCTTCAACCTCGGCTTCGTGCTCCTTTGGCAAGACTCGTTCGGAGAGGCGATGGCCGAACTGTGCGCCGCCCTCGAGCTCGCGGAGCGGGCGCGAGACGTTGCACATTGCGCGCGGTGCCTGAGCTACTTGACACTAGCGGCGCGACGCTTGCGGCGCGTCGAGGCGACCGCCAAGTACGCGGAGCAGAGCGCCCGCGCCGCCCATGCTGGCGACATGCGTGACTACGTAGCAGCGGCCCACGCTCACCGGTCGTGGGTGGCGTTGAAAACCGGAGCGATCGACGCTGCGCGCACTCACGCAGAAGCGGCAGTATCCATCTGGAGCGAACTGGCGCTTGCCTTCCCGATGCAGTGGATCGCAACACTAACGTTGCTGTACCTGGATCTGAAAGACGATGCCGTCGACCGTGCCCTGGAACGCGTCGACACACTGCTCGCCCCCACGCAGCAACCACTGCCGGGCGACGCGATGGACGCGCTGGCACGCGCCGCCCGGTTTCGTGATGCACGCGAACCATCCTCCGCCAGATCAGCGCTCGCGACAGCCCTGCGCCACCTCGAGAGCTCTGGATACCTGTGAACCAACCCGAAGGACCGAACCGATGGCCGACTACTATCTACACGTCGAACTCCTCGTAGAGGAGAAGAACGCCCAGGATTTCGAGAACGTCGTCAACGACCCTAGACTTCGCGAAATCTTCGCGCCGTTCGGCTGGGAGTTGCGATACGGTCTGAAAGGGCGCAAGCCCCGCGACGTGGAGCGGGCCGAACGCGGTTCGCGGACGTTAGCAAAGGGAAGCACGCAGACCAAAAGCTGCGTCCGCTTCGTGAACATTTGGGACGTCCCCGATCCCCCAGGCCTCGCGGAGGTCATGCAACGGTTGACGGACGACAACGTATACGTAGCAGCGAACAGCATCGTCGTTCGGGAAATCCAGAACTTGGTATCGGTAGCCCGCAAACCTTCCCCTGCTGGCAGCAAGGGGACGTTCATCGAAGTGCATCGTCGATTCCCGGTGCGGAACCTCGGGAACTTCGTGTACACGAGCGGCATCCCTGTACCGCTCCTGGAATCGAACGGATGGATCAACTGCGGCGCGTATCAAGCGTTGACCGGACCGCTCAACAGCGTGACCGAGGTCTGGTACACTGAGAACTCTTTCGAGAACACCCCCGGGACGTTCTACGAGTTGGTCCGCAAGGCGGGCGGCTTGAACGGAAGCGGGCCCTGGATGGAGAAGATCTGCAAAGAACTCGACACGCTACCCGATCACGAGTGGCGCGACACAATGGACTCCTACTTGAAATGAGCAAGCTATGATTCTAGTCGTTGGAGCTACCGGTCTACTAGGAAGAGAGATCGTTCGCTTACTCAGAGCCGCCGACGTGCCCGTAAGGGCACTCGTTCGCGCATCTTCCGACCCATCCGTGCAAGCCACCTTACGAGAGCAGGGAGCCGAAACGGTAGTTGGAGACCTCAAGCTACCAGACTCTTTGGCAGCCGCGTGTGATGGGGTGCGCGCCGTGATCAGCACGGCCAGCGCGACACTCTCTCGACAACCAGGCGACTCGATCGAGTCTGTCGACGAACAGGGACAGCTTGCTCTGGTCAATGCCGCTCGCAATGCCCGGGCCGACCATTTCGTCCACGTGTCGTTTGCTCCTCTGCATGTCGACTGCGCGCTGCAACGAGCGAAGCGTACCGTCGAGCGCGCAGTCGAGGAGAGCGAGATGGCGCACACCATCCTCCAACCGCTCGACTTCATGGAAGTATGGCTGAGCGCCGCCCTGGGATTCGACCCGGTGCACGGCAAGGCCCGCATCCTCGGAGACGGACAACAACCGGTCACCTGGGTGTCTTTCCTAGACGTGGCGCGTTTCGCGGTAGCGGCTTTGGAAGTCCCCGCCCTCCGGGACAAGACGTTGCCGCTGGGAGGCCCTGACGCTCTGAGCCAACTCGACGTGATCCGCCTGTTCGAGCAGCTGGGGGGCCCGACGGTCGAGCTGGAGTTCGTTCCCGAGGCGACCTTGGAAGCCCAGCTCACGGGAGCCCAGAACCCGATCGAGGAGGCATTCGCAGCGCTGATGCTGAACACCGCGCGCGGCTACCGAGCCTCTCCTCGTGCGGCATTGGAATTGGTACCCGGTCGAATGATGACGGTTCGTGAGTTCGCGACCCGCCAACTGAAGAGTACACAACAATAGCAGGAGCTACCCATGTCCGACGAAACGAAATCGAATTCCGACCTGGATCACCCCAGGAACACGATCATCATCGCCGGTGAAGACGGCAAGTACTACAAACTCACTGGCAGTCAGTGGCAAGAGCACGGCACACCGATCACGCCAGCGGAGCAAGGTGTCGTTGATCAACTAATCGACTGGGGCTCGTACCTCGCCTTTATCCCGACGGACAAGTACGTGGGCATCGGGTCGGTGTGCACCATCGTCAACTTGAAGAGCATCCTGCAGAACAACCCCAGCAAGGACACCGAGCAAGGCGGAGGCGGCCAGTAACCGCAACGTCCAGCGCCTCGCGGCGAAAGACCGGGAGCACCGATTCCTGGTGACGGGGCTCGACTGCATCGGGATTCCGGTCGTCCAGGTGTGTCGCCCCACTCACGGTCTCTCGCCGTCTCGCAAGGGAAAGGGGCGACCCTGGACACTGCGCGCGTCGGGGCTGATCGCCAGAGACGATTCAAGCGTTTTGATATAAGCGGCTCGCCCCCACGCTCCAGCACGCCGTACGACTCCCGAAGCGAATCGATCAGAGCTAAAGGTCTCCCATGATCACATACGCACTCTACGCCGACATCATAGTCCCTGAGAGGAGGGCGGAGCTGTTCGAAGAAAAAGTGAGGGGATTTCAAGAACTGGGGTCGTTCCAACGCCTCGACCCAGACTGGGACGCCTACATGATCTCTGCGCTGCGCACACCGAGCCCATCCGAGCACATAGGCAACGAGCTCTTCCAAACCGCCATACACCCGACACTGGCAGACCATCTAAAAGAACCGACGCGACGCTACGTCAATTTGTTCATGATGCCCGATCCGAGCAAGCTCGCACTTGCCGACATCATGGCTCGGTCCGCAGACGATCAGCTATACACCGAGATCAACGGACTCATCGGTCTAGAAGTCCAGAGTATCGCCACGATCGTTCCGTTCCCACGAGTTCTGTTCGACAGCAACCCCAACCTTCTCTACTCCCGAGTCACTCGGCAGTTTTCGACCAAGAAATTGGGTGCCTACCTGTTCGGCATCGGCGCCCTGCTCCCCACTCTCGCAGAGCTGGGCTGGCAGAACACCGGGATCTTTCAGAACATCACGGGCCCTCTCAACACGCTGAACGAGTTCTGGATTGCCCCACCGGAAGCAAGCCAGAACGGCCTCGGCGATCCTCTGGATGCCCTGAAGAACAACGAGCTTTACAACATGCTGCTCGCCGACAACCTGGCTCGGGCCAAGGTCGTGCAGCATCTTCAGCCAGCCCCCTACTTCCAGAACACTCAACCAAGCCTTCAATGCGCATGAACCCGGGACGGATGGCATCTGAACTCATCCCCGTGCCTTACCTTGACACCCGCCGAAGGCCACGCGAGAATCGCAGCTCGCCAACGCATCGAAGACGATGAAGAGGCCTACGCCGCGAACACGTTTCCGCGGTCTCCAGGTGGGTCGCCCGCCTTGGAGATTCTACCGGGGCTGCGCGCTCCGTGAGCACGAAGGTTCAATCCTCGGTAGACAAGCAACAGGAGGAGGTCCATATGGCATCTAGCAAGGATCAGGGAGTCGCCGACCCCCGGCACACGATCATCGTCGCTGGGGACGACGGCAAGTACTACAAGATCAACCGGGAGCAGTGGCAGACCGAGGCCAACGAGGTGAAGGACGCGGGAGGCGCGGGCATGCTCGACCAGCTCACCCGATTCGGAACATACTTGGCGCACATCCCGCCGGACTTGGCTGTCGGCATTGGGCACATCTGCACGATCGTCAACCTGAAGGCCGTCCTGAAGGACCAGGGCAAAGACGACCCAAAGAAGGATACCAGATAGCTGGTACGACCGGGCCACCCGAGGTTCGGCCGGCGAGGCAAACGTCCGTATAAGCCGGAGCAGTAGAACTGGTTACTACGAGGTCAACCACACTCAAGCGCTTTACCCGCGGCACCCATCGCCTCGTCGATCCGGCGGAGACGGCTGCTCGCGTCGTGGCGCTCAGCGGCCCGCTGGGCATCACGCGCGTCGCGCACGTGACCGGGCTCGACTGCATCGGGATTCCGGTCGTCCAGGTGTGTCGCCCCAACTCACGGTCTCTCGCCGTCTCGCAAGGGAAAGGGGCGACCCTGGACGCCGCGCGCGCGTCGGGGCTGATGGAGGCCGCCGAGCTGTTCCACGCAGAGCGCATCAGTCATCCGCTCAAGCTCGGCTCGTGGAACGACCTGCGGTTCTCTCACGAGATGGTGCGGGTGGAGGCCCTGCCGCGCGTCTCCGTGAGCCCGTTTCATCCCGATTACAGCCTGCTCTGGATCGCCGGGGTGGATCTATTCGCGTCGCAGCCTCTCTGGCTCCCCTTCGAGCTCGTCCACAACAACTTCACCATGCCGTTTCCCACGGGCAGCGGCTGCTTCGTGATGAGCTCCAATGGCTTGGCGTCGGGCAACCACCCGCTGGAGGCCATTTCGCACGGTCTCTGCGAAGTGATCGAACGCGACGCCGCCGCGCTCTTCCGGCTCCACCCGGTCGAGGATCAGGCCCGTCTGCGGGTGGATTTGACCACGATCGCCGATCCCGAATGCGTCCGCTTGCTGCGACGGTTCGACGAAGCAGACGTCGATGTCGGGGTCTGGGACATGACGTCGGACATCGGCGTCGCGACGTTCCGGGCCGTCATCCTCGATCGCGGGTCCAACCCGTTTCGCGTCCTCGGGCCGGTCGAAGGCATGGGGACGCACCCGGTCCGGGAAGTGGCGTTGATGCGGGCCCTCACGGAAGCGGCGCAGGGCCGGCTCACCTTGATCGCGGGCTCCCGAGACGACAACGGTCGCGGCCGCTACGAAGAGACCCAGCAGACAGAGCTCATCGAGCGCGCTCGTCAGCGCCTCGGCGAGGCGGCGACCCGGATGTTCGACGCGACGCCCAGCTACGAGAACGCCTCCTTCGAAGACGATCTCATCACGTTGCTGTCGGGGTTGCGGCAGGCGGGCCTCGACCAAGCGGTCGTCGTCGATCTGACGAAACCCGAGTTCGCGATCCCCGTCGTCCGGGTCGTCGTTCCGGGGCTCGAGCCGTACCACCACGTCCCCGGCTACGTGCCGGGACCTCGAGCGCGCGCTCGCCTCGAGAGGCTACGGGAGGAGGCCACGTCGTGAAGGTCTTCGTATTTCTGGGCCCCTCGCTGAGCGCCGACGTCGCTCGCGAGGAGCTCGACGCTGTCTATCTGCCGCCGGCCGGGCAGGGGGACGTGTACCGTGCAGCCCGCGAACGACCGTTCGCCATCGGCCTCATCGACGGGTACTTCGAGCGGGTTCCAGCCGTCTGGCACAAGGAGATCCTGTGGGCGCTCCAGCAACGGATTCACGTGTTCGGCGCGGCGAGCATGGGGGCGCTGCGCGCGGCCGAGCTCGACCGCTTCGGGATGCGCGGCGTCGGCTCGATCTACGAGGCCTTCCGCTCGGGCGAGTTGACGGACGACGATGAGGTGGCCGTCGCCCACGAGGACGCGAGCGCGAGCTTCCGCGCGACCTCAGAAGCCATGGTGAACATCCGCGCGACGCTCCTCGCCGCAGAAGGGGCCGGCATTCTGCCACCGGACGCAGGCGTCGAGCTCATTCACGTCGCCAAATCTCTATTTTATCCCGAGCGGACTTACTCGGCAATTCTGAAGCGAGCCCGCGGCGCCGGGGTGGCTCCTCACGTCCTCTCGGCCCTCGAAGCTTTCCTGCCCGCAGGGCGCGTGAACCGCAAGCAGCAGGACGCGCGCCTGCTCCTCGGAGCGCTGGCGGAGTGCTGCGCCCGGGGGGAACCTTCGCCTCCCACGTCGTTCCCGTTTTTCCACACCGAGGCCTGGGATCAGGTGGTCGACTGGGGCAAGGATCAGCCTCCCCTCTAGAGCATCCCCGATACCTCGAGGCGGGCGCGGGGATCGGGGGCGCCTGCGGGGGCGGGGTGCATCGAGGGTCGGGCTGCAGGTAGCCGTGGCCCAATCATCCATCGGGGCTCATCGATCGGGCCTCATCCATCGGGGCTCAGCGATCGAGGCTCAGCTTCCTTGCGAAAGCGTGGTTATTCTTCAGTCCGGGCGAGAGCCCGTCTGGTAGTCACCGGGGGCGTAGGTTCGAGGGCCTGGTTACGCTTCAGTCCGGGCGAGAGCCCGTCTGGTAGTCACCGGGGGCGCAGGTTCGAGGGCGTGGTTACTCTTCAGTCCGGGCGAGAGCCCGTCTGGTAGTCACCGGGGGCGCGGGTTCGAGGGTGTGGTTACGCTTCAGTCCGGGCGAGAGCCCGTCTGGTAGTCACCGGGGACGCAGGGTTCGAGGGTGTGGTTACGCTTCAGTCCGGGCGAGAGCCCGTCTGGTAGTCGCCGGGGTCGTAGACGGGCTGGTCGCCGTTGAAGCCTTTGGGGCGTTTCACGGCGTCGTCGTAGGGGGTGCGGTTGAAGATCCGAAAGTCTCCGCGTTCGTAGTGCTGCAAGGAGATGTGCGAGAAGACGGGGCCGGCGGGCATGTACTGGCCGTGGGCGGTCGCCCGGCTCCCGACGGTGTACAGGTAGTTGAAGTAGCCTCCCTCGAACTGGATGTGCAGCGCGACGTTGCCCACCGTGAACCACGTCCCCCGAGCGAGCACGTTCTCCCGGTGGGTGTCGTCGTAGTCCATGACCACGAACTCCGCGGCGCCGTCGGCTTCCAAGTGGAAGCGGTACTTGTGATTGCCGCCGCAGCAGTTTCCATCGAAGAACCACGTGTAGCCCGCGTCGGGGATCAGGCGGGGGTCGCGGACGCTCGTGTCGGGGTTCGCCAGCTGAGCAGCAGAGATCCGCCTCGCCGGCTCGACGCCCGCGACCAGTTGGGACAGGGAGGTCGGCGTGTCGAGGAGGGGCGCGGCGGGGATGTCGCCGGAGGCGTCGGCGAGCGGGCGCTTGAAGAGCCGATAGGGCATGCCGTCGCCCCCGAGCATCGTCATCTCGTCGTTGCTGAAGACGTAATAGGCGTAGGTGGTCGTGGAGCCCGAGCTCGAGACGACGTTCAGGGAGCGATCGTTCAGCGAGTACCACTCGCCGGAGACCGTCGGGTAGCCGCTGATCGCCGCGGCGCCGTCTCGCCGGAGGACGACGGCGCCCCCCTCGCCCGTCCACACTTCGCCCTCCTCCGTGAACAACCTGCAGTCGCGGTGCTCCTCCCCGGCGCACCCCGAGGAGGTCGGGTTCGCCGCGGCGCAGGGCGTCACCATGCCTGGCGGGAGGTCGCGGGAGACGGCGACGCGAAACCCCATGCCGGCGGCTCCGTCGCGGGATCGGATCGCGCGCCGGGTCACGCGGGCGAACTCCTCTGGCTCGTCGTAGCTGCCGCCCCGCCGCGTCTTGTTGCCCGAGCCCGTGGTCTGCACCGGATCCGTCTCGGCGCCTTCGGTGTAGGGCACGAGCCAGTCGTACACCCACTCCCAGGCGTTGCCGCTCATGTCGTGCAGCCCGAGCTCGTTCGCGGCCTTCGTGCCGACCGCCTGAGGCTGGTTGCCGCTGTTGCCCGAGTGCCACGCGACCGCCTCGGCGTCGTCGCTACCCGAGTAGCGGTGGCCGCCCGTCGCCGCGCCGCCACGGGCCGCGTACTCCCACTCCGCGTCGGTCAGCAGGCGATACACCCTGCCGGTCACGCGGTTCAACTCGCAGAGAAGCTCGTTGGCATCGAACCAGCTGACCCCGATTTGAGGGTGGTCGTCAGAGCCTCCGAAGGCCGGCGTGTCTCCGCCCATCACCGCGCGCCACTGCGCCTGGGTCACTTCGTACTTCCCGACGTGATAGTCACCGAGGGTCACCTCGTGCACCGGGGCCTCGTACTGCCGGTCCTGTGCGGCGCAGTCGTCGCAGCCCCTCTGGTACGTACCACCGCGCACGAACACCATGTCGAACTCGACGCCGTTGACGACCTCCGTAAAGTCGCTCGGCGGCGGCGGAGGGGCCGTGCCGTCACCGCCCGTCCCCGCTCCTCCCCCAGACGCCGCTCCCGAGATGCCGCCGTTCGCCCCCGATCCGGGCGCGCCGCCCTCTTGGCCGTCCCCGCCGGTGGAGGCACCATCGGCTCCGTTTACGCATCCAGCCGTGTCCCCGTCTTCGCAGCCGCCCTCCGAGCTCGAACATCCCGCGACCGCCCCTGGAACCAAGGCGAGCAGCAGCGCCTCTGCGAGCGCCGTCATGATCCATTTCAATGACATACGAGGACCTCAGCTCCGACACCCACGGTCGACCCATCGCCGGCATCTCGACGGAGCAGGCCCCCCCAGGAGGATCCGGGCTCCGACGAGCCGCGCCACATCACACAGAGTAGAGGAAGCGCTGCAAATGGCGCATGAGGACCGTCAGCGGGCGAGCCAGGAACTTTTCTGCTCCGGCGCAACACGCACCGGAAGCACCGACCTTCGATGCGCGTCCGCCAGAAACCCACCGGGTCTCGCAACCCCCGGGGCGGAGCGCCCCGGCAACCCCCGCCCGGAGGAGCCCGCCGACAAAACGGCTCAGGCGAAGGTCTCGTCTCGGAGAGCGACGGGGAGGAGCGATGGGCCACGCAGCAGCCGCGGCACCTGGCCGCTGCCTCGGGCGGAGGCGCCCCAGGCCTCCTCCCAGGCGCTCCAGAGGATCCGCTGCCGAGAATACAGCACGCGCTCCGAGTCGAGCACGGGCAACCGGAGCGCACCTCGGTCTCGAGGCTTCAGGGCCCGGGCCCTGTGGGCGACCAAGCGGTACTTGGCGACGTGTTCGTAGTCGTCGCCGGGCCAGACGACGAGCTCACGCTCCGCTACCTGATAGCGGACCGAGTCGGGCAGATCGCTCTCCACCTGCTCCCGCACGAGCTCCACCTGGGCGCGATGATAGAAGACCGCGAGCGCGTTCTCGAAGACCGCGCTCTCCTCCGGATCGAGCGCCGCGATGAAGCCCGGCTCCGACAGGCTCGCGACGATCACGCCGCCGAGCTGCTCGAGGGTCAGCTCGCACGGGGCGAGGGCCTCCGGGGTGGCTCCCGAGGCGCCCAGCGCCGTGCAACGCAGCTGGATGCGGACGCGGTTCGAGCTGGACTCGATGCGCCCGATGCTCACTGGTCCTAGCGTCCACCTGGGGCTCGTGGAGAGCGGATAGACGAGCTCGCGCTGCACGAAGTGGCGCAGGGAACGTTCGACCGCCTCGAGCCCCTTGCGGAAGCGGCGGAGCTCGAGATCCGCGGCGAAGGCCTCCCGCCGCGCCCGGCGGCTGCCAGGCGCGGCGTCGTCGTAGCGCTGGGCCGCGCGTCGGAGCCTCTCGTAGAGCTTCGGGAGCGTCCCCGAGTGGACCCCGACCACCAAGAGCCCGTGCATCGTCTCCCCCCGCGGGCCGAAGCGCGCGCTCGGAACGTAAGGCGAGCGGGTGGCTCGGTACAGCCGGTAGTTCTCCTTGAGCTCCCAGACGAGGAACCCGAACACGCTGGGCACCAAGAACACCGTGACGGCGGCGGCGGCGCCGCCCACCAGGTCCCCGAACACCGAGAACGCCCGATCGAAGGCCCGCAGCAGGTCTGGCGTGAAGGGCAACAGCACCTTGTGAGCGACCGTCACGACCGGGAAATGCTTGAGCGGGTTGATCTCGGGCTCGACGAGCAACGTCACGTAGAGGCGGATCACGTACCCCGCTACGGCCCACAGGGCGCTGGCGGTGCCGGCCGCCACGAGCAGGATCTTCGACTCGCTCCGGCGGAACCGCAGCACGTCGTCGATCCGAGTGAGCCCCCGCTCGAGGCCGTCCATCAACCTGTGGAACGTCCCACCGACGAGGCGGATCATCTGGGGGATCCAGGTGCGGCTCAGGCTGTGCCACGTCGGGGCGAGGTAATCGATCGCGAGGTTCTCCAGCCACCAGCCCACGGGGGACGCCAGGAGCGCGCTGAAGCTGACGAAGGTGATGAGCGCCGCGAGGGCCTGGACGAGGGGGCCCTCCTCTTCGAGGGGCAGGCACAGGTAAGCGAGGGCGCCGAGGGCGGCGGGGACGAGCCCGCACCGGATCACCCCCCGCACCGCGGGACGCGCCAGCAACCGCTGCACGATGGGGCGGGTCAACAGCGCCCGGGGGATCCGGAAGAAGAGCCAGGCGAGCACGACCCCTATCCCCTCCAAGACCTGACGTGCGAGGACGCGACACTCCTCGCTGTGCAGGAGGCAGAAGAGGACCGAAGCGGTCGCCCAGAAGCTCGTCCAGGTCAGGAAGTCGACCACCGGCAGCCCCACCCAGGTCAGCGGCGGCCCGAGGAGATAGCGGAACCCTTCCAAGACCACGAACGCGCCTACGAGCGGGAACGCGAAATACAGGGCGAGGATGCGGCCCAGGCGGGTGCCGAAGGGGAGGCTGCTGACCTTCTGGAGCACCCGCAGATACACGTCACCGCGCCGGTAGATGCCGTCCAGGGCCACGTCGAGCCGCGCGTCCGCGAGCAGCAGCGGATCGCCGCGCAGCAGCTCTTCCTTGCCGGAGAGATCCGGGAGCTTGATCTCGTTCCTGGAGATCGCGTCGCGCAGCTGGGACAGCGACAGGTGCTTCTGCTCGATGATCCGATCGAGCAGCTCCTCGACGAGCTGGTGCCGGGCCTGTTGCTCGGGACCAGATCGGGCCGACAGCCCCACCTGCCGGAGAACTCCAGCGATCTTGGGGCGGAGCGCGAGCCGCACCTTCTCCTCCGCGCGCCGGGCGGCGCTCTGCAGCAGGCTCGCGACCTCCGTGCGCTCGACCCCCCGTATTCGCTCCGCGTGCTCGGCGGCGCGCTGCAGGTGGTCCAGGATCTGGAGCTCGCGGGTGTCGGCGCGGGGGCGGACGACGGAGCGCCGGCCCCACGACAAGATCCAGGAGGGCACGTCCACGATCACCCCTGGGCGCTCGTGAGCGGCCGTGGCCCTCTGCAAGCACCGCAGCGCCTTGCCCTCGGCGCTCCCCATCAACGACGGCGATCGGGCGGCCCCCAAGGCCAACTTCGACAGGACGGCGAGCCACGCCTCGATGCTCGTCGGCGCGTCGGCTCCCCCGTCCCCAGGGGGCGGCCGCCGCAGCGCCACACACAGCTGCCCCGCGAGCTTTCGCAGCGCCTCGTCCAGGAGCGCGCGGGCCTGCTCGCGGCGCTCTGGGTCGGCCACCCCCGCCGCGCGCGCACCAAGGAGCGCAGCGCAGGCAAAATCGCGGCGCCGGACCGCGCGCTCCCCGTCGCTCAGGAACGAATGGGCCTCGCCGGGATCGGCGCCTCGCTCGTCCGGCCGCGGCGGCGGCAGAGAGCCCGCTCCGTGAGCCCGAGAAGCGGGGCCGATGGACGCGGGCATCTCCAGCGCGAGCAGATCCTCGACGTCCACGTCCCTCGCGACGACCTCCTCGATGATCGTCAGATCGTTCAAGCCCGGGAACGTGGCCTCGAGGAGCTCCGGGGCGAACCACGAGAGCTCGAGGTAGACCGCGCAGAACTCGACGTAGACCTCCCGGTCGTCGTCCGCGGAGAGCAGCAGATCGTCCTGGGCGAGGGTGGCGCGGATCTCCTCGAACTCGGTCCTCCCGATCCAGTCGGTGCGCGAGCGGACCTCGACGGGGGAGAGGGCGCGCAGCTCGAGCGCGCGATGGACGTTGGCGTGGAACGCTGCCCGCAGCAGCCGATCGTGGAGTTGGGTGGGAGAGAGCCGCCGGAGCTCCCGCTGAGAGGGGCGGAGCACGAGGAACACCCAAGCGCGCTCCGAGCCCGGGGGCAGCGAGATCCCGCCTTGCGTGTCGAGGGACTCGAGCTCGGGGCGCCGGATCGCATAGCAGCGGCCGTGGGGCACGACGCCCGAGACCACGCGGTGCTGCCGGATGACGTGTCGCAGAGAGCGTCGATCGACCAGCACGACGTCGGCGACGTCGCAGAGCTGCTCTTCGATGCGAGCCAAGTCCATCTCCGGCCCGGCGGAGGCGCTCGGAATCGTCGACACCTCCTCTCAGAGCCCTCGCATCCACTCGGGGCGCAGCGCGAGCTCCCCAGCCAACGCCGCGTCGACGACTTCGAGGAGCCGGGCTCGATCCCGGGGGACCTCCCGCAGCACCTCGGCCAACGGCCGCTCGCGATAGGACTTGTGTCGGTACAGCGCGCGATAGGTGCAATGATTCCAGGAGCAGCCGATCGTCGCCTGCAGGATGAACGAGTCTGCCTCACTGGGTGGCCGATACACGGGCCCCTCGTAAACGAGCACCGGGGGAGAATAGCGGACGGCCGCTGAGACCCAAATCATCGCCCCCCACCGGAGCCCCTGCGCCCGACCCTCTGCGAGGGCCACGACGGGTCGAGCCCATGCCCAGTGGCCCTCCCCGGCCTCGGCCCGGGAGGGCGGCGTCGCTCAGGCCTTCGCCTGCGCGCCCGTGGCTGGCGGGTGCAGACGCACTGTGAGGATCTGGCGAGGCGACGCCTCCAGGACCTCCAGGGTGACGCCATCGGGCGTGCGCACCGACTCTCCTTCGACCGGCATGCGCCGGGCCATCGCCAGATAGAGCCCCGCCACGGTCGTCCACGGGCCTCGCTCCGATAGGTCCGTGCCCAGGGCTCGGTTGACCTCCCGCACGGGTGTCTTCCCGCTCACGATCGCGGTCCCGTCCGGGGCGCTCTGGATCAGCTGCGGCACGTCCTCCACGTGCTCGCTGAAGATCTCTCCGACCAGCTCTTCGAGCACGTCCTCCATCGTCACGATGCCCGACATTCCGCCCTGCTCGTCCACCACGACCGCGAACGGCCTGTGCCGGTCGCGGCGGTGCG
>JAEWOQ010000353.1 GCA_023460875.1 Pseudomonadota bacterium | reverse complement strand
AGCCCGGCGTTTGCATGGGTCATGAGGGATCAGTCCTTGTCGCCACTCGAGCGGGCTTCACGTCGCACCTCCCGACGAGGCCGGAACCTGGGAAACTTCCGTTCAGTCATCGGCAATGAACGATGTTGGTGGAGTAGAAGGGCCGGCATCAGAGCCCCCCCACGAGGGCTCGCAGCCGACGGAGCGCGTGCGGCTCGACGCAGTAGCAGACCCGCGGCCCGTCCACGTCGCCGCGGATGAGGCCGGCGTCCTTGAGCACCTTGAGATGCTGGGAGACCGTCGATTGAGCGAGTGGTAGCTCGTCCACGATCTCGCCGCAGATACAGGCGTTCTTGCGGATCAGGAGACGAACGATCTTCACGCGCGCCGGGTGCCCGAGCGCTTTCGACAGCGTAGCCAGCTCCTCGTCGGCCTCGTCCCCCTCCACGGGACGTAGGTCGGCCTGGTCCTTCGCAGGCGGGCAGCAGAGCTCGGATGCCTGAGTGGCAGTCATCGTTGATATACGATGAGCTAAGGCGCGGCCCCCGTCAATGCCGGAGGTCGAGGGACCCCCCACCTGCTTCGTGAGAAAGGGGCCCAGGGCGGGGACTCCGGGGGGCTGGCTCGCTGGAGCGCTTGGTGCGCGCCAGCCTAGGCGCGGAAGGCGGTGGTGCGCTCATCTCGCGCGCGCTCATCCGCGGTGGACTCCTCAAGGCGGCGGGCCCCAACATCGCTCGACCGCGGCGCAGCGATAGGTGGTGGTGCACGGCTCGCGCGCTTCGCCGGGTAGCGGCTGCGCGCCGCCGCAGCTGCCGTGGAAGTTGGTGCAGCAGAGGAGGCCCTCCTGGCAATCTCCGGGGCTCCCGTTGGCGAGGTCCTGACCTGGGGAGCAGGGGTCTCCTGGGCCGGGCTTCGGCGCGGGGGGCGACGGCTGATTGACCGCGGCCGCACCGGATCCTTCGTGGGGCGAGCGGTCTGACGATGCCTCCTCGGGTGCTGGTGGAGGAGGGCGGGTCGACTGGGGAGCGCCACAGGCCGGAAGTGCTCCCAGGAGCGCCAGACTCGCGGCCGGGACGAGCAGGGGAGAAGCGAAGAGGCGCATGGTGACGCGGAGCTGGCGGGCAAGGACGACGCGCAACGGGATCGCGGCCGTGACGCTATCGACGCCACCGAGAAGGAATTACGGGCGCAGGGCCGGCCGCTTCACGCCCGCCTCTGCGCGGCGAGCCGATAGAGCACGTGCCGTCGCAGTGGGTGATCCACGTCGAGCCGTGGGTGGTCGAAGTCTTCTCGAGGGTCGTGGGTCATCCCGAGGCGCTCCATCACCGCGCGCGACCGCCGGTTCTCGGGCACCGTGAAGGACACGACTTCCGGCAGCTGCAGCACCTCGAAGGCGACGCGGCACGCCTCCCGCGCTGCCTCCGTCGCGTACCCGTGGCCCCACGACGAGCGGGCAAGACGCCAGGCGATCTCGACGCTAGGGGTGAAGTGGGCGTCGAACCCGACGTGGGCCAGGCCGACGAACCCGACGAACGGTTCGCCGCCCTGCACCTCGAGCGCCCAGACGCCGAACCCGTGCTCGGCGAAGTGTGCTTCGATGCGATCGGCGAGAGCGTCGCTCTCCGCGCGGTCGAGCACGCCGGGGAAGTGGGCCATGACGTCGGGATCGGCGTTCAAGCGCGCGAAGGGTTGGCGATCGGTGTCCCTCCAGCGGCGGAGGAGAAGCCGGGGCGTGCGAAGGTCCTCCATTCCTGACGATGTAGGCGCGGCTCGACGTGTGGGCAACATGCAAGCGCCGGTCTGCCCGAGGATGACTTCACTTCCCCGGATTCCCCGTTAGGTGACGTTGGGTTGTCCTCCGCCAGCGCTCACCGAACGTGCTGCTCATCCCGGGCACCGCTTCGATCGCGCACCTTCGAGAGAACATCGCCAGCGCCGCCCTCCCACTGAGCGACGAGGACATGGCCGCTGGGTGGATCACGGCCGAGAGTGCGCCGGCTCGAGGCGCTCCTTCGGCGCTGCAAGCGCGGTTTCTCCGAGCGCGCGGAGGAGCGCCAGAGCCCCCGAGGTCGTGTGGATTGGTCGCGCTGGGCGACGACGCACGTCCCCTCCGGTCGCTGGGCGACGTTGCCCTGTCACTTTCCCGAGCCCGACGAGGATCCGGACTTGATGGCGGCGGTCCGCTGGACCCTGAGTCGACTCGACGACGAGCTCGCCGTGTTCCAGGAGGCCGCCGTCGCGCGGCTCTTGCGGACGCGCATCTCGGAGCTGCGCGTGCAGATCGGGGTGGGCGAGGCCAGACGGCCTTCGGGCGACTTTCGGCGTCTCGCTCTCCCCGTTTCCGCCTGCGCGCGGCTGCGCTACAGCGGCAGGGATGGAGAACTGTCGTAGGTTGAGGCGGCTCCCCCGGGGCGGGCGCTGGAGGGGGACGGAGGGTGAGTCGTTCGCGCGCCCGTGGGGGGCAGGAGGGAAGCGATGACGGGGCGAGATCCCGAGGTGCCGCGCCCCACGGTCAACGTGAGCATCGACGTGCCGGATCTCGAACGCGGCCTCCGCTTCTACCGTGAGGTGTTCGGCTTTCTCGAGAAGGCGCGCCCCTTTCCTGGC
>JAEWOQ010000352.1 GCA_023460875.1 Pseudomonadota bacterium | reverse complement strand
CCGCCAGGGCGGCCGCGGCCCCCTTCGCGACGTCCGCCACCCTCTCCACGACCACCGCCACCCTCGCTACGGGGGGGACGGGGTACGTAGCCCTCGGGCACCGGCAGCAGCTCTTTACGAGACAAGCGCGTCTTGCCGTCGCGCTCGACGCTGATGCACTTGACCTCGATCTCCTGACCCTCCTCGAGCACATCGGAGGGATGCTCCACGCGCTCGTAGGCGATCTCCGAGACGTGCAGCAGCGCCTCGTTGTTCGGGAGGATCTCCACGAAGGCCCCAAAGTCCACGATGCGCTTGATCGTGCCTTTGTAGACCTTGCCGACCTCGGGCTCTGCGGTGAGACCCTCGATGATCGCCAAGGCCCGCTTGACGGCGTCCGGATCGACACCCGCCACGGACACGGTGCCGTCGTCCTCCACGTTGACGTCGCAGCCCGTCTGCTCGGTGATGCCCTTGATGGTCTTGCCGCCGGGTCCGATGATGACGCGGATCTGGTCGGGCTTGACCTTCATGGTCGTGATGCGCGGCGCCCACCTGCTGATCTCTTCACGGGGCTCGCGGAGCGTGTCGAGCATGCGGTCCAGGATGTGGAGGCGCCCGTCCCGAGCCTGCGCCAGGGCGTCTTCGAGCACGCGGCGCTCGAGGCCCGCGATCTTGATGTCCATCTGGATGGCAGTGATCCCCTTGTCGGTGCCGCAGACCTTGAAGTCCATGTCGCCGAGGTGGTCCTCGTCACCCAGGATGTCGCTCAGGATCGCGACCCGCTCCCCCTCGCTGATCAGCCCCATGGCGATGCCCGCCACTGGCCGACGCAGGGGCACGCCGGTGTCCATCAGCGCGAGGGTCCCACCGCACACGGAGGCCATCGAGCTCGAGCCGTTGGACTCGAGCACCTCGCTCACGACGCGGATCGTGTAGGGGAACTTGTCGTGCTTCGGCACCATGCGCGCCAAGGCGCGCTCCGCGAGGGCTCCGTGGCCGATCTCGCGGCGAGCAGGGCCGCGCATCGGCTTGGTCTCCCCGGTGGAGAAAGGCGGGAAGTTGTAGTGCAGCATAAACTGCTTCCAGCTCTCCCCGGTCAGCGCGTCGATCTTCTGCTCGTCGCTGGCCGTACCCAAGGTGGCCGTCACGATGGCCTGAGTCTCTCCGCGCTGGAACAGCGCGGAACCGTGGGTGCGGGCCAGCAGCCCTACCTCGCAGCTGATGGGGCGCACCGTCTTGGTGTCACGCCCATCGATGCGCTTGCCGGTGTCGAGCACCATGCCGCGCACCACCTCGGCCTTGCGATGTTCGATCTCGGCCTTCGCGAGCTTCTCGACCTCTGCCCACCTCTCCTCGCCGAGCTCGCGCGTCAACGTCTCGACCACTTCGACCTTGATCGCCGCGTACGCGTCATAGCGGGCGTGCTTGTCCTTGATGACACACGCCTCGCTGAGCTTGCCGTCCGCCAGCTCGGCGACGCGACGGGCTACGCCCTCGTCGAGGGTCGGCACCGAGAACTCACGCTTCGGCTTGCCGACGGCCGCCTGCATCTTCTCGATGAGCTCGATGATGGGCTGGCTCTGCTCGTGGGCGAACATCAGCGCGTCGATGATCTCCGACTCGCTGGCTTCGTCGGCGCCGCCCTCCACCATGATGATGGCGTCCTTGCTGCACGCCACCACCAGATCGATGTCCGCCATCTCCGACTGCGCGAAGGTCGGATAAGCCGAGAACTGGCCGTCGATGCGGGCTACGCGGATGCCGACGATGGGCCCGGCCCAGGGCACGTCGGAGATCGACAGCGCGGCGCTGGCGCCGGTCAGGGCGAGCACGTCGGTCGGGTTCACCTTGTCCGCGCTGAGCACGGTCGCGATGACCTGCGTGTCCTTCTTGTAGCCCTTGGGAAAGAGCGGACGCAGGGGACGGTCCATCAACCGAGAGGCGAGGATCTCGTAATCCCGCAGCCGGCCTTCACGCTTGAAGAACCCCCCCGGGATCTTTCCGGCGGCGTAGGTCTTCTCCACGTACTCACAGGTGAGCGGGAAGAAGTCGAGGCCGGGTCGCTCGGAGCTCGACACCACGGTCACGAGCACGGAGCTCTCGCCGAAGCTGATGAGCACCGAACCGTGGGCTTGCTTGGCCAGGCGTCCCGTCTCGAAAGTGAGCGGACGCCCATCGATCATCACTGATTCACGTACGAACATGGATTGAGGCGCTCCTTGGCGCAACGTTCGCTGCTGCGTGCAGCTCAACGCCGACGGCGAGCGCCTATTCAGCCTCGATGCCTGACAGCGGCCATCCAGCCGCTCGTCGCCCTTTCTCGAGCCCTAACCCCTCTTGGAGCGAGAATCCTCGCGAAAGAACCAACCGCTCACGGATGGATCGTCGTCACGAAGCGAAGTTGAAGAAGGCGCCTCGCAATCGGAACTACAGAACGGAGATGAGATCCGCCCCCTCCCTGGACGACGAATGCACGGCCGCGAAGGGGGCGAGAACCGAACCAGAGCGGGCCCGTGGGGTACCGGCGGTGGCCGTTCCTCGAGGAACCGCTCGAAGCGCCGGTTACTTCCGGATCCCGAGAGACTCGATCACCTTGCGGTAACGCTCGACGTCCGAGCGCTTCAGATAATCGAGCAGGCGACGTCGCTGACCGACCAGCTTCAGCAGGCCACGACGGGAGTGGTGGTCCTTCTTGTGGACCTTGAAATGCTCGGTCAGGTACACGATGCGCTGCGAGAGCAGGGCAATCTGAACTTCGGGAGATCCCGTGTCGTTCTCGTGCTGCCGGTATTCGTTGATCACGCGCTCTTTGGCGCCGGGTTCCAGAGGCATGTGCTGAGTTCCTCGAGCCGCTTGTGGTTCTAGGGGCGCGAGTATACGCAGCGTCCCTCCTCGGTCAACCGGAGACCGGACCAAACACCTCCACAGATGCCCAGTCCCGCGGGCGCCCCAACACAGGTGCGAGCGCTACACCTGTGCAGGGTGGACCAGGCCCCTGCCCTGGGCAAGCTCGACGCTCGGCGTGATGCGCCCAGGTGTGGCGCTGGGGGGCAGCCGCAGCCCCTCAGCTGGTCGGGACGCCCAAGGGGACGAGGCGGACGTCTCCTTCGTCCAGGATGTCCGCCAACCTCGGGGCGAAGCGCTCGGCGAGCCCCTCCTCGACCTCCTGGGCCGTGACGGCCGTGATGGCCGTTACCGCGGCCTCCTTCGCCTCGTCCAGGGTGACCCGCGCCAACGCCGCCTTCACCTCCGGAATGGCCGAAGCCTCCATGCTGAGGCTGCGCAGGCCCATCCCCACGAGCAGGATCGCCGCCAGAGGATCGCTGGCCATGGCCCCGCACAGGGAGACGGGGCGCTGACGCGCCGCGCCGGCCTGGATCACCCCATCGATCAGGCGGACCACAGCGGGATCGAAGTAGCTCGCGAGCCGCGCCAACTCCCGGCTCGTGCGATCCACGGCGAGGGCGTACTGCACCAGATCGTTGGTGCCGATACTCATGAACTCGCTCACACGCGCGAACTCGGCGGCGAGGATGGCGGCCGCGGGCACCTCGATCATGCACCCGAGCGGGATGTCTTCCGCGTGCGCGTGGCCCGCACGGTCCACCTCGGCGATGGCCTCCGAGAGCAACGCCCGCACCGCGCGCATCTCTGCGATGGACGCCACCATCGGCACCATGATCTGCACCTCCCCATGGGCGGAGGCCCGCACCATGGCCCGGAGCTGGGTCTTGAACACCTCCGGGCGCTCGAGGCCCAAGCGCACCGCGCGCAAGCCGAGCGCCGGGTTCATCTCCCGTGGCAGCTGGAAGGTCGACACGAACTTGTCGCCCCCGATGTCGAAGGTCCGGAGCGTCACGGGCAGCGGCGCCACGCTCTCGACGACGCGGCGGTACGTGGCGTACTGCTCCTCCTCGTCGGGGAGCGTCTTGCGATCGACGTAGAGGAACTCCGTCCGGTAGAGCCCGATGCCCTCGGCGCCATGGTCCAGCGCGATGGTCGCCTCGACGGCCAGCTCGATGTTCGCTTGGAGCTTGATCGGGGTGCCGCACCGGGTGAGCGCCGGATCCTTGCGACGCTCTCGGAGCCCCCGGGTCATGGCGTAGTAGCGCTCGGCGCGGCGATGAAGGGCGGCCAGAGCCGCTTCCGACGGCGAGAGCACGACCCGTCCGAGGACCCCGTCCACCCCGATGGCGTCGCCGTTGGCCACGTGATCCAGCACCCCCCGGACCCCCACCACCGCGGGAATCTCCAAGGCGCGGGCGAGGATCGCCGTGTGACTCGTGCGGGTCCCCACCTCCGTCACCAGGCCCAGGACTCGATCCTTGGAGAGGATCGCGGTCTCCGCTGGGGAGAGGTCGTGGGCCACGAGCACCACCGGCTCCGGTCCCTCGGGCACGACGACGGCGCGCCCTCGGCCCGTCAACGCACGCATGACGCGGTCTCGAATGAACTCGAAGTCGTGGCTGCGCTCCACGAGATAGGCGTCCTCCGCGTCCCGGAGCTGCGCCGTCATTTCGTACATGGCGGCGTCGAGCGCCCACTCGACACACTGCCGATCCAGGCGCACGCGCCGCTCGATCTCTCCGCGTAGGGTGCTGTCCGTGACCATCAAGACGTAGGCCTCGAGGATCGACGTCTCCGCCACCCCGGCGCGGCTGCGCACCTTCTCGGCGACCTCCCGCAGCTCGGCCGCGGTCTTCTCCACCGCGGCGTCGAAGCGCCCTAGCTCCTCCTCCACCTGATGGCTCTTGATGCGGCGGTGGACCACCCCAGCGCGCCCGCCCTCCACCACGACGACCTGGCCCACCGCGAAGCCCGGCGAGCCCCCGATCCCTCCGAGGGTCAGCTCTGGCGGAGAGCTCGGCTCCCGTACGGACTCCTCCGACCCGCTCATCGTCACTCCACCTCGCCGAACCGATCCGCGATGAGCTCGCCGATGCGGGCCACGGCCTCGTGCGCGTGCTCTCCGTGGGCCTCCACCCGGATCCTGGTCCCCTTGGCGCCGCACAGGAGCAAGACCCCCATGACGCTCTTGGCGTTCGCCTCTTGCCCCTGCTTGCTGAGCACGATCTCACAGGGAAAACTCGACGCCAAATGCACCAGCTTGCTGGCGGCGCGCGCGTGGAGACCCAGCCTGTTGACGATCTCGAAGGTGCCCGAGGCGCGCATCGAAGCGGAGGTGCCGTCCTGGAAGTCCATCTCACTCGCCCTTCGTCCGCGAAAGCGCGGGGCCACCGAGCCCCAGCGCGGGCCCTTCGGCGCCAGGATAGCGCGAGGAGGCGTCCCCGCGGTGCAGGTCGCGGTGGACCGCCCGGGGGTTGAGCTCCAGCCGGCCCGTCAGCTCCCCCGCGAGATACTCGGCCAGCGCCACCGACCTGTGGCGGCCCCCGGTGCAGCCCACCGCGATCGTGAGGTAGCTCTTTCCTTCGCGCTCGAAGCGGGGCAGGCAGAACTCGAGCAGGGGGACGGTCCGCTCGAGCCAGGCCTGGGTCTCCGGGTTCTGCAGCACGTAGTCGCGGACCGGGACGTCGAGGCCCGTGAGGGGCTGCAGGTCGGGCTCGAAATGCGGGTTCTTGAGGAAGCGCACGTCGAGCACCAGATCTGCGTCCGTCGGCAGGCCATACTTGAAGCCAAAGGACTCGATGCGCGTGCTCATCCGCGCCTCGCTGCCCGCCCCTGGCCCGAACATCCCTGTGATCTGGCGGCGCAGGTCGTGCACGCTCAGATCCGTGGAGTCGATCTCCGCCGTCGCCAAGGCCCGCAAGGGCACGAGCAGCTCGCGCTCCCTGCGGATCCCGTCGAGCACCGCGGGGGCGGGCACGCCCGTCACGCCGGTGCTCAGGGGGTGGCGCCGCCGCGTCGTGTTGAAGCGCCGCAGCAGGAGCTCATCGGCGGCGTCGAGGAAGAGCACCGCGAGCTGTTTGGACGGATCCTCCGCCAGGCGTTGGAGCACACGCGTCGCCTCCCCGAGGTAGGAGCGCACGCGCGCGTCGATGCCGAGGGCGACGCGACGCACCCCGCTGCGCTCCAGGGCCTCGAGGGTCGCGTCGACCACCGGCGCGGGGAGGTTGTCCACACAGAAGAACCCTAGGTCCTCCAAGGCATGCACCACCGTCGAGCGGCCCGCGCCGCTCATGCCCGTGACCACGACGATCAACGTCTCTGGCTCGCTCATGGCGTCCTCCGTCCTCCGCGGCGCATGGGCGGCGGGGCCGAGCTCTCCGTCGTCCCCCCCACGGCCCAGCCCCGCTCCAGTCGATCCACGAGCTCCCGCGCCGGGTGGTGCCCAGCCCGCCGCAACAGCTCGGCCCGCGCCGCGATCTCGATGATCGAGCTCATGTTGCGCCCCGGTTGGATCGGCAAGCGCACCTCCCGCAGGGGCACCCCGAGGATCTCGAAGAAGCGCTCGTCGAGCCCGATGCGGTCGTACACCGCGTTGGGCTGCCACAGCTCCAAGCGCACCACCAGGTCGACGCGCTTGCGCTCCCGGACCGCGGTGACGCCGTACAAGTCCTTGATGTTCAGGATCCCGAGCCCCCGGACCTCCATGTGATGGAGCAGCGGGCCGGCGGGCTCCCCGAAGATCATGTCCGGAGGGCGGAAATCGCACTCGATGACGTCGTCGGCCACCAGCCGATGTCCGCGCATCACGAGCTCGAGGGCGCTCTCGCTCTTGCCGATGCCGCTCTGGCCCAGGAGGAGCACCCCGATCTCGTGGATGTCGACAAGCACGCCATGGAGTCGCAACCGGGGCGCCAGGCGCTCATCCAAGAACCCGTGGATGGCAGCGATCGCCACTGACGAGCGCTCCTGACACGAGAGCAGGGGCGTGGCCGCGCGCTCCGCCTCCTGCACGAAGCACTCGGGAGGGAGCGCCCCCCGGGTCACCACGACGCAGGACAGCTCAGCGCTGAACAGGCTGCGCGCGGCGGCGATCTGCGCCTCCCCCGTCAACGCCTCCGCGTAGCTCAGCTCCGTCTCACCGAGCACCTGGATGCGGGTCGGCACGACACCATGCAGGTGGCCGACCATCGCCAGACCGGACTTCTGGATACGCGGGTGATCGACGATGCGCTCGAGCCCGGCGCTGCCCGCGAGAAGACGCAGCGGCAAGGTCATCTCGCTGTCCGTCATCAGCTCACTGACCGCGATCTGCCCCGGCTCCATGGACGACTGCCCGGTCATCGCTCCCTCCCCCTCAACCGAGGGCCCGATCCCGCTCCTCCAGGAAGGCGAACACCTCCTGCGGAATTTTTAGATCCAGGAGCTCGCGCCGCGTCTCCGAGCTGCGGAGCAGACGCGAGACGCGGGCGAGCGTCTTCAGGTGCTCCTTCGTCGATCGACGCGGACCGACGACGCCAAACACGATGAATACGGGCGCGCCGTCGATCGCCTCGAAGGCGACGCCCTGCGGACAGAGCAGCAGCGCCGCCGTCTGCTGGTTCGCTTCTTCCGCGGACGTGTGGGGGATGGCCACTCCGTCACCGATGCCCGTGCTCTGCAGACGCTCACGATCCTCGAGCAGCGCCGCCAGGTGCTTTGCGTCGATGGGGAGCTCCTGGGCGAGCAGCTCCGCCAGCTGCTGGAGGACGGCCCGCTTGTCGAGCCGCCCGCCAGCAGGGGTGGCGATCAGGGTGCGGCTGACGGACAGGATGTCGGGGAGTCGCATGGCCGAATCCGACCACACCCGCTGCCCGTCAGCGGCCCGTGCAGCCGAGCTGCAGCGTTATGTACCCTCTCCCACCGTCATGGCAACAGGGGCATTCACGATCGCGGGGTTGCGCCCGTTGCGTAGGGTCTCGCCACTGCGCCGCCGCTTCGCCTGGGTGGCGCCCTTCGCGCCCCGCGCCTGACGTTCGAGCTTGTCGAGGACCGCGTCGATGGACGCGTACATGTCATCACTCACCTCCTTTGCTTCGACCCGGCGACTGCCGCTGGCGACCTGCACCTCCGCCCAGTGCTCCAGCTTGTCGAGGGAGAGAGTCACTCGGGCGGTCATCGGCTGCCGCAGGTGCTTCTGCAGCTTGGAGACCTTGTTGCGCGCGTACTCCTTGATGGCCTCGCTTGGTTCCATGTGCCGAAAGGTGATCGTGACGTTCATGCGCACTCCTTGTCGTTGGGGTTCACGGGTTCGCAAGAAAACCGAGCGCGGCGTGGGGACACGACGCTCGGGGAAGACCGATGGACTCGCCTCGAAGGGCCCGGGGCCGGTGAGCTGCATCGGGACCAGCGCTGCCGAAGCGCACCGTGCTGACGGCGCTGGAGCGCTCGCCGTCGCAGGGCGTCGGGGAGCAGGGCTCGCGGCTCGCCAGCCGCGGAAACGGAGCTGCGGATGGAAACGGAGCCGCGGATGGAAACGGAGCCGCGGAGACGGGAGGGCATCGGTCGTCGCCGCGAGGTCGCGCCTGCCGGGCGCTGCGAGAAAGCAACGAACGACGCTCCAACCAATCCAGTATAGCTCGAACGAGGCTGCTCGGGTTGGGGAATCGTCCCGCCTTGCCGCCCATGCTTGTTTGTCGCCCAGGGCAGAGCGCCGCGAGGTTTCCGCGAGCGCTCACCTCGTCGCACATCGAACCGAGGCCCGAAACGGCGCTTCGTTCCCAGACGGACCGGACCCACGGCCGCACCGCAACCATCGCCGCAGCTCGACGCGGGAAGACTGGCCGCGCCGCGACGCCTGTCCAAGCCGCCGCCGATGACCGTCGTCAGGCTCGCCTTGGCCAGGCCGGCTTCGGACCGGCCGCCTTTAGACGGGGTCGCACTGTGTGGGGTCGCTGGGCGGGGTCGGTCGGCGCTGAACTTCACCGGGGCCTCTCTGGGATCAACACCCCAGAGCGCCCGCCCATTCCCAGGGGCCCGGTAAAGGTCAGAACAGCCGCTTGCGCTTCGAGGAGGCGAGGATGCCCAGCATCTCCCGGTACTTCGCCACGGTGCGGCGCGCGATCTTGATGCCCTGCTGCTCCGCCAGCGCCTCCACGATGGCCTGATCGCTCAGGGGGCGCGCCTTGTCCTCGCCATCGATCATCTGCTTGATGGCTTGTTTGACGCTCTCGCTGGCGATGTCTTCGTTGGCCACCCGGCGGATGCTCGAGTTGAAGAAATACTTCAGCTCGAACAGGCCCTGAGGTGAGTGCATGTACTTGTTGGTCGTCACCCGGGAGATGGTGGACTCATGCATGCCCACCGCGTCGGCGACGTCCCTGAGGATGAGGGGCCGGAGGTGCCCCACGCCCTGGTCGAAGAAATCACGCTGCTTGTCGACGATGCACTCGGCGACCCGAATGATCGTCTTGCGGCGCTGCTCGATGGCCCGGATGAGCCACTGAGCGTTGCGGAGCTTCTCCCCGATGAACTCCTTGGCCTGCGGATCGTTGAGCAGGCGCCGCGTGAGGGCCTCGTTGATGAAGAGGCGCTGCACCCCGCGGTCGTTGTCCACCACCCGCCACTCTTCCCCGTCCTTGATGACGTACACGTCGGGGGTGATGCCGATGCTGCGGTCGTCCTGGTCGGTGAAGTTCCGCGCGGGGCGACTCTCGAACTCCTGGATCTCCTTGGCGGTCTCGTAGACCTCCTCCACCGCGATCTTCATCGCCCGGGCGATCGCCTGATAGTTGTGCTTCTCGAGGTGGTGGATGTGGTTCTTGATGATCTCGACGATGAGATCCTCGTCGTCGTAGCCAGCCGTCTTGGCCTGCACCAGCAGGCACTCCCGCAGGTCACGAGACCCCACACCCACCGGATCGAAGTTCTGGATCATCTCCAGAACCAGGGGGGCGTCGTCTGAGTGCAGCCCCACCTCCTCCGCCAGATCCTCGATGGTGAGGTCCGGGGTGCGGGTGCCGTCGGGTCGATCGATGCCAGCCAGATCCAGGTAGCCGCGCTCGTCCAGGTTCCCGATCACCAGCTCCGCGAAGCGTCGCTCCACGTCGGTGAAGTCGCTCATCTGCAGCTGCCACAGCAAATGGTCGCGGAGACTGCGCGGTCGCGTCAGATTTTGCTCGATCGGGGGGAGCTCTTCGAGCCCCCCGCGAGCCCCGGAGGTCTGCTGGAGGGTCCGGTTCTCGAGGAATTTCTCCCAGTCGACCTCGCGGGTGGCCTTCTCCGTCTGCTTGGCGTCGTCGCTCCGATCGCCGAGATCGGTGGTCTCCTCGGCCGCCCGGCGACGCTCGGAGCTCTCCTTCGCCCGGGAGTCCGGCTCTTCGTCGGAGAGCACGGGGTTGTTGTCGAGCTCCTTGCGGACCTCGTCGATCAGCTCGAGGCGCGACAGCTGCAGCAACTTGATCGCCTGCTGCAGCTGGGGCGTCATGACCAGCTGCTGGGTGAGGCGAAGCTGTTGCTTGATTTCCATGCTCGATGAAGTTCGCGAGTGATTCTCGGGTTACCAGACGTGGGCCTTCTGCGCCATGGGCCCAGCCATGACCCTGTCGTCGGCCGCGCCGCAGGCCACGCGCCAGCGGCTCGGCTCCCGTCCTTCCAACCTACTCGGGATCCAACGGACGGGGGGATGTCCCCGGTGGAAACCCGAGCGGGGTGACTATAGCACTCCATTCCCTGGGGGGGCTCCCGGGGGGTGGGGGGGGGCCCCGTGTTGACGTCTCCCCGGAAAGGGCGGACCCTGTCCCAGTGGAACGTCGGACGCGGGAGAGGACGACCGCTTCCCGCATCAAGTGCTTGTTTCTCGTGTTGCTCGACGCTGAAGGCGTCGATGCGGCTTTGCACTTCTTGCAGCGCGCCGGCGTCCAAGAAGACCTGATCACGGACGAGACCCGGCCGGTTCCGAGCGAGCTCTGGTACCGCGCCCTCGCCGAGTTCGAAGCGACCCTCGGGCCGCAAGCCATCGACGACTGCGTCGACGGGTACCTGCACCAGGACAACCTCGCGGTGTGGACGGCGGTGCTGCGCGGCGCCGAGACTCCAGCAGACGCATTTCGGCAGCTCCACCAGCTCGGCCGGGAGCAGGTCACGAACGCCGAAGGTGTGAGCGATTGGAGAACCACCTCGGCCACGGGAGACGGCTGGCTCGGCGAGGCTCCCCTCCCCCCTCGCGCAGCCGACGTGGATCGGGTCACCCGGGCACGCCTCGCCGAGCTTCGAGCCCTGGCGTCCCTGTTCGGCTATCGCGTGGTCACCCTACGGGCCCACCAGACACCGGACGAAGGCGTGACCCAGTTCGCGATTCGTTGGGCGCGTCCCTGGTCCTGGGTGCGCCCTGGGGCGGCGGTCGGCGGAGCTGCCGTAGGCGCGCTGCTCGGAGCCAGCGGAAACACCAGCGGGGCCCCCGCGGTATGGCTCGCGGTGGGCGCGCTCCTGGGATTGGCTTGTGGGGCCGCGGGGTGGCACGACGCCCAGCGACGCGGGCGGGCCTTGAGCCAATCCTTCCGCATCCATGCCCTGGAGCGGAGCGGCTCCCTGAGCAGCCGACGGGACGCGGCGGGGGCATCGTTCGAGAGCGGCGCCGTGCTCGGCGGGCAGTTTCGCTTGCGGCGCCCCATCGGCGTGGGGGCAGCGGGCGCCGTGTGGGAGGCAGAACGGCTCGCCGACGGCACGTCCGTGGCGCTCAAGCTGCTCCGCACCGCCGTGGCCCACGATTCCCAAGCGGCGGATCGCCTGCGACGCGAGGCGGACGCCCTCGGGCTCGCCTGGCATCCCAACGTCGTCCAGGTCTTCGATCACGGACACCTCCCCGACGGCGTCGCGTACATCGCGATGGAGCTCCTCGTCGGCGAGTCCCTGGCGCAGCGCCTCGAGCGGGAGCCGCTGCTCGACCAGGCCGCGCTCCGAAAGCTCGCCCTGCAGGCTTGTGACGCGTTGGACGCCGTGCACGCCGCCGGGGTCGTCCATCGGGACATCAAGCCCAGCAACCTCTTCCTCACGACGGACCCGGAGGGCAACCTGCAGCTGAAGCTCGTGGACTTCGGGATCGCGCAGGTGGCCTGGGCAGAGACACGCCTCACCCGCTCGGGCACCCCGCTGGGGACGCCGGGGTACATGGCGCCCGAGCAAGAGGCAGGGCGGGTCGTGGATGGGCGCAGTGATCTCTTCTCCCTGGGCGGGGTCCTCTACGAGGCCCTCGTGGGACGTCCACCGCCGATCCCTCCGGTGACCGCCGACATGGGGCCGCCCGTGCCGTGGATCGACTACGCCAGCGTGCCGGAGCCGTGGCGCCAGATCCTGCAACGGCTGTTGGCGCCCTGGCCCAACCAGCGCTTTCAGGACGTGCGGGCGCTCCGAGAGGCGCTGCGCGCTTTGGAGAACGCCAGTCAGCGGGACACGGCCTGAGCGCTCGGGTCGGGAAGCGTGCACACGAAATACTCCCAGTCCGTCCCCGGCAGGGGGACGCGCCCCGCGAGGCGAAAGCCGAGCTCGAAGGCCGCTGGGGCCAGCCGCGCGTCGACCCCGTAGCGAAACCGCGCGGCGGGCCACTCCTCTGCGGCCCACCCTCGCTCTGCCAAGAGCACCAGCGCGTCCACTCCCCGCTCCACCAAGAGCGCCCCCGAGACCCGCTTCGTCGTGTGGCCCCCCGGTAACGCGGCGACCCTCGGCTCCGTCACCCCCGCCAGGTCGAGGACGTCTGCGCCGCTGGCGGCTGCCACCCACCCGACATCCACGGCCGCAGCGGTTCGCCCTGCTAGCAACGGTCGAGCGGCGGCGACCAGCTCGAGGCGCCGCGTCAGCACCTGCCGCGCGTCCTGGCCCCGCCCCACCAGGAGCAGGAGCCCCACGGACAGCACGAGCGCGCCTCGCGCCCTCCCCGCCCAGAGGCTCCACCTGGCCCCTCCCCCGCGAGCCGCCACCCGGACCCCCAACAGGACGACGGAGGGCAGAACGGGGGCCGCCAAGCGAAAGAACGGCATCCAGTCGCCGCCCGCCAGGACGAGAGCGACCAGGTGCACGCCGAGGGCCGCCGCGGGGGCGCCCCAGGTGCCCGGCTCGGCGCGAACGACCCGCCAGGTCCCCCGGGACGCGAGGAGCCACCAAGGCCCGGAGAAAACGAGCACGCCGAGGCAGTAGGTCAGCCCGTGATCCAGATCCGGGGCCTTCGCCAGGGCCGAGAGCGGCGTCGGACGCCCGAACCAGAGGATCCGAGCGCCGGCGACGAGCAGCGCTGGCCCGGCGCAGGCCGCGAGGGCCCCCAGCAGGTGTCCGGGTGCTCCGAGCGCCCGCGTGACGACGTCCTGGGGCGTCCTGGCGCTCAGCTCCGCCTCGGGGCCGCCGTCCCTGGCCGTGAGGAGCGTCCGCGCGACGATCAGCACCACCGCCCACGGGAGCAGCTCCGGTCGCCACGCCGCCGCCAATCCAGCCGCGAGGGACGCCCCACGTCTCGGACGCGCGGCCCAGGTGCAGCAGAGGGCCACCCACGGCGTCTCCAGGCCGCTCCCCGCCCAAGCGGCGACGGGGACACAGCTCGCGAGGGCGACCCCGCCCACGACGAGTGCGCCCGGACGCCCTCGGGCAGCCTGTACGAGGTCAGCCCCGAGGAGCCCCGCCGTCCCCAGCCACACGAGCAGCCCCGCCCCCCGCGCCACCGCGAGGGTCCCCCAGAGGCTGGGATCGGCGCGGAACAGGCTCGCCCACCCCGCGATCCAGTGGGCGAACCCCAGCGGCGTGACCGCGTCGGTGATCGCGCCCCCCGGATTGAACCGTGGCCCGAGCCCCTGACGGAGGTGAGCCGCGACACGAGCCGGGATCAGCGCGTCGTCGACGGTGAACCCCCAGAGCCAGAGCGCGCAAGGCAGCGCCAATAGCACGCCCAGTAGGCCGCCCAGCCGACGACTCAGGGCCGCCGACGACCGTCGCGCCCGGCCTCCTCGGCCCTCCCCGGGCCCCCGTCCAGCGGCCTCCTCAGGGGGAGGTGCCCCGCCGGGGCGCCTCCGGGCCCGATCCTCGATGCGGGCTTCAGAGTCCATGCCGACGACCGCCGTTCTCTCCGGGCGGCCCGCCTACCCTCTTCCCGCGAACCTGTCCACTCCCTGGCTTTGTCGGTTGAAAGTTGGAGCGCATCCCCACGAATTTCTACGATTGTCGCGGATGTCAGCGATACACGTCGTCATGCGCCCAGGGCCCACCCGCCCGGCCCTGCTCGCCCCCCTGGCCGGGCTGCTGGATATCGTGGTGGACGGGGTCAATATCACCGCTCGGGTGGGAGAGACCCAGGCCTTCGCCCTCCTCTCGGAGCTCGCCCACGCGGTGGCCGCCATCGCCGCAGGGCGCCGCAGCCGGTCCACCGCGCAGATCTGCGGAGACGATCAGGCTTGGGAGATCGGGCTCGAGGCGGATGACGCGCACACCCTGCTCACCGTCTTCCGAACGGGGGCCTGCCCCGAGGTGGCGGTGCACGAGCGCCGGGTGGAGACCTCCGCGCTGCGCCAGGGGGTCCTCGACGCCTTGGAGCAAGCGCTCGCCGCCCACCTCCCCGCGAACGTGGGATCCTTCCTCGAGTCTGCCCGGGCTCAGCTCCTCGGTGCCCCCAGGAGCCCGAAGCGGCTCGGGCGACGCCTGACCCAGGATCGGGTGGAGCCCCCTCCCTCCGGCGCCGTGCGCTTGACGGCGTCCGCGGCGTTCCGCGTGGGCGAGCCGCACCTGCAAGGCTCCTCTGCGACGGTGGAGCGCTCGGATCTCCATTCGCTCCTGGTGCGCGGCTCCCTGCGCGTGAGCAACGGACGACGCAGCATCACCCTGGAGCGGGCCCAGCTGTTCCTCCTCACCGAGCGGCTCCTCTGGATCGCGGAGGACGTGCTGGACTCCTGGCAGGCGGCTCGCCCGCTGTTCCGGCGCGTCCACCTGGACAACGCCCGCATCGCGGTCCGCAGAGGCCCCGGAGAGAGCCCCGTGGCCCTGACCCTCTCCATCGGCGGGAGCGACGGCTCGCCGCGCAGCCTCACCTTGCCGGAGCTCGATCCACCGGGCCTCGTCGAAGCCATCTCCGAGTTCACCGAAGCCTTCGGGGCGTGCATCGAGAAGCACGATCCGGCTCAGTCGAACAACCTGCGCCTGGCCGTGCTCCTCCAGAGCGGACGCGGGCTCCGGGAACGCCTCGATGACGTCCTCGCCGACGACGAGCTCACCAACCACGAGCCCGACACCTACCGCAGCTTCGGCCTGCCCAGCGTCGCCGCCAAGGCCGACGGGCTCTGGAGCACCGGCGGCCACATGCGCTTCACCCCTCGCTGGGTCGCCGCCGTGCCCCACGTCGATCTGCGCTCCACGTTTCTGTGCGGAGAGCGCCTCATCGTCGGCTCGAGCCGGGAGGTCGCCTGCCTCGAGCCGCGCACCGGGGCCATCACGTGGCGCGTCTCCAGCGATCGAGCCGCGACGGTGGCGACGCCCCTCGGGGTCGCGCGGCTGCACGCCGACGGCCGACTCCGCATCCACGACCTCGCCACGGGGGAGATCCGATCGATCACCCGCCTCGAGCCCCGCGCTGGCGGCGGCGCGGCAGGCGCCCTCGTGAACACACCCGGGTTGCCCCGGCTGCTCATCGTGGCGGAGGGCGAACGCTGCGTGACCGCGGTCGACCTCGTCTCCGGCGACGTGCGCTGGCGCTACCGCTCACGGCGCCCGTCGACCTTTCGGCTGCGCCGCGCCGGCAAGCTCGTGTTGGTCTCTGGAGGGGACTCGGCGCTGCTCGCCCTCGACGTGACCACCGGAGACGTCGTGTGGAAGCTCCGCGACCGGCTCCCCTTCACCGGGGACATCGCGATCGGCGAGGACAGCGCCTTCGCCGTGTGCTCCAGCCCCGTAGGGAGCGCTCGCCTCCACCACATCGACCTCTGGACGGGCACCATCCGCTGGACGGCAGATCTCGAGGACCAACCCATCTTCGGGCAGATGCCCCTCGTCTCCGGAGATCACGTCCTGGTGCCCACGCGAGATCGCCGCGGCACGGGCGTCGTGGGGCTGCGCTTGCGAGATGGCGTCGCCACCTGGGAGCACGCCCCTGGGTTCGTCGCACCGACCACCTCCTGGCTCGCCTGCGAGGGGCTCGCGGTGGCCAACAGCGCCTCCGGGACCTTGCTGTGCCTCGACGCGGACACGGGGGAGCTACTCTACAGCCACGTGTTTTCTCGGCATGTCGAGGCCGATCAACCGCGCCGGCTCGAACCCATCCTGCGGCGCGGCGCCCTGTTCGTGCCCCAGCACGAGGTGAAGGTGCTGCGACCGCGCACCGGCGAGCTCATCGGTCAGGTGCCCTGCGATCTCATCCCGGACCTCCTGCAGGTCGACGACGAGTGCAATCTCTACGTGGCCGAGGAGAGTGGTCACCTAGCGGCCTTCGCCGCGGGGGCTCAGCTCCGTCTCGTCAGCTGAGCTCGACGGGCTCCGGGACACCGACCCCTCCGGGTCGCGCTCCAACCAGGGGGGGCGCGTCGGGGGAGCGGGCTCCGACGGCGAAGCCGCCTCCGACGGCTCCCTCGCCCTGAGCCCCGCCGGAGGGAGCGAGTCCACCCGAGACGGCAACGGCAGCGGCCCCCCCACATCTTCGGCCTTGGCGCGCACGAACGCGGCGATGGCCGAGATCGGGACGCGAGCCGGGCAGAGCCGATCTTTTTCCCGCAGGACGTCGTCGGGGACGAAGCTCACGCTGTAGGCGGCTGCGCGAAAATCTGGCATCGAACGGGAAGCCGCGAGCACGAGGGCCATGACGCCGCGATAGGCTCCCCCCGACTGGGCGATGCGCGAGGACTCGCCTCGGTCACAGATCCCACAAGCGATACAGCGCCCGAAACCGACCATCGCTTCGCGCTCCGCGACCGTCAGAGGGGACAAGCCGTCCGGATCGTAGTTCCGCCGGAAAGCCTCGTAGCCGTCCCTCCGGCGACCGAAGAGGCGCTTGAAGAGGCTCGTCACCAGCGCGACGGCGAGCAGAACGAGGGCGCGGATTCGTGCGGGCAATACTCCAGTGTACCACGGCGTCCGCCCAGCTTCTCCGGAAGCGGCCCGGGGGAAGCCGCGCGCGCGCCCCGCGTACCACCTCCAGAACCGTCACGCGGCGGAGCGTCACGTGACACCCCCGACGTTACGCTCCGTCGCTGGTGTTACGCACCTAAGTTATTGATTTTTATTGAAATTAGAAGCGGCACGCGCCCTGCAATGAGGGTCTCCCGAGCGCCCAGCGCGCCCCCAACAGGAGAACCCGATGTCCGTTGCCTATTCCGCCACCCCCGCTCCCTCTCGCCAGCTGCCCCCCCTGTCCCCCTCCAGCCCGTCCTTGACCCGCTGGAACCCTCCCCTGACCCCCCGAAGCACCGGAGACCGGGTCAGCGCGGCGAGCGCTACCGAGGCGGAGCGAAGGCTGGTCGCTCGGCTGCTCGCGGACGAACCCGCTGCCTGGCGAGAGTTCGACGCCAAGTACTCGCGGGTGGTGCTCGGCTGCATCCACCGGATCCTCTCGCGGTTCACGCGGGTGGCGGGGTCCCACGACGTCGACGAGATCTACGCCCGCTTCTGCCTGCAGCTGCTGGCCAACGACAAACGCAAGCTGCGCGCCTTCGATCCCGAGCGCGGCAACAAGCTGAGCTCGTGGCTCGGCCTCCTGGCCTCCCACGCCGCCTACGACTACCTCCGCACCCTGCGCCGAGACGCTGCCCTGGAGCCCTTGCCCGAGATCGAGCGCCTCAGCTCCACGGAAGCTAGCCCCTATGAGGTGTCGCTGCTGCACGAGCGCGCCCGCATCGCCGCGAAGATCATGTCCCAGCTGAGCGAGCGGGACCGAGAGTTCGTCCAGCTCTACTTCGGCGAGGGGCTGGAGCCCGAGGAGGTCGCGACGGAGATGGGCATCAGCGTGAAGACGGTCTACTCCAAGAAGCACAAAATCACCGCCCGTCTGGAAAGCCTGCTCCTCGACGCGCGGCGCGCTGCCTGACCCGGAGGCGGGCCCAGGTTAGCCCCCAGGTTAGCCCACTAGGCGGCCCCCATTGCTCGAGAGCCTGTGGTAAGCAGCGAGCCGTGCCCCCCTTCGACCGCAGCGCGAGCCAGCGGCGGCCCGGCCGATCGCTCTTCACCCCGCTCGTCACCGTCGGGCTCCTTCCGGCCCTGCTCGCGTGTGGGGCTGGCCAGCCAGCGGCGGTGCAGGGCGCCCACGATTCCCACGCCTCCACCGTTCCTCCCCAGCTCGCCGCGGAGCGGGTGCAGGTGGTCGAGGCCCCCGATCGCCCGCTGCTGCAGCTCGTCCGCCGCAACGGGGATCCCTACGGCGCCGTCGCCCTCGCGGCGTTTCCCGAGGGAGGAAGTCGCGCGGCCGTAGCCCTCGGAGCGCTGCTGCATTTCCGCCTCACGACAGCGGGGATCGGGCGCGTCGAGCTCCAACCCCACGCCTTCGGCGTCGTCGTGGCCGCCCCCGCCGAGGACGCTGCCACGGGGGCTCGCTTGCTCCAGGCCTTTCGAGCAGCGCTGGCAGAGCCCGTCAGCAGCGACGATCCCGCGCTCCCGCAGGTCGCCAAGTGGGCCCGGGAGAGTGAGCGACGCGCCATGCCCTCGGCGGCGGCCCTGTGCGAAGGAGAGCTCGGCTCGGATCTCGGGACGCCGTCGGAAGGCAAGCTGACCGGCGAACAGCTCGAGTCCTGGCGGGAGAGCGCGTTCTCCCTGCGGCGCGTCGGGCTCGCCGCCCTCGGGAGCGAGCCCCTGCTCCAGGGCGTGCGCGACGCGCACCGAGAAGAGTGGCCCGAGGGCGCTCCTCCCAGCCAGCCCTGGCCCGAAGCGGACGACGTACAGGTCGTCGACGATGGCACCGGACGCGCCCTCCGGCTCGGCTGGCACCTCCCCCAAGCGGCGCAGGCGCTCTCCGTCGCCCGGAGCCTCGCAGATCCACACCATCCGCTGCGGCAGCGCCTCGAGGCCCTCGGTCGTTGGCGGGTCTCTCGGACCAACGCCGCCGTGCGCCCACGGGGCGCTTGCCTCCGGGTCGATCTCGCCCTCGACAAGTCCGCCGAGCGCCCCGATGAAGGGGAGCTGGCGCGCGCTGCCTCCGTCGTGTCCCTCGAGATCGAGCGGGCGCTGGAGGTCCCCCCGGGCTCCGAAGAGCACGAGCGCACCTTGCTCGCCCCTGGCAATCCCCTGGTCGCGGCCGCCCTCGCGGCGTGGACTGCGGTGCGCGCCGCCGAGGCCCCGGGCCCGGTCCGTCGAGTCGTCGAGTACGCGGCTCCCTCCACCGAGCGGCGGCCGACGCCCCGCGCCCTAGGGGAGCGGCTCCAGGAGACCCGCGCGATTTGGGAGTCCTTGGGGCTGCCCCTGCGCGCCCAGGTCGAGGACGGTCAGGCCGAGACCTGGATCCTCGTGGCGAGTCCCTGTGGGACGAGCCCCGAGCCCGCACAGGACGCGGGCATCTTCGCCCTCGCCACCCATAGCATCGCGCGGGCGTTCCAGGGGAGCGCGGGGGTCACCCTCGAACCTTGGGCGACCCCCGACGGCGTGGGGCTCTTGGGTCACGCGCCGCGCCGCGCGAGAGAGACCCCGAAGGCGCACGCAGAGCGCATCGCCCGCGCCCTCGGCAGGGCGCTCGCGGGGGACCCCCTCGACGGTCGTGCGGTGGCAGACGCCCGAGACGAGATCCTCGACCGCCTCGGGGCGGACACGGGCTGGTGGCTCGCCCTCGAGACCCTGAGCGGAGATTTTCCCTCGGCCCTCGAGCCCTTCGGCACCTGGAAATCCGTCTCGACCACGTCGACGAGCGGCGTCGAGCGCGCCCGCGCCGTGCTCGCCCAGGCGCCGCTCAGGGTGGCCGTGCTCGCAGATCACGACGCCGCCCAGGCCGAAGCCGCGGGCGCCGCCCTCTCTGATTGGCTCGCGCCCTTCCGGGAAGAGGGGGCGACCTGCGCCCGCCCCAAGTTCGAGGCGCCGAAGCCGGGGATGTGGACCCTGGAGACCATCGACGAGGAGGTCCGGGAGGGCGCGTACCTGGGCGTCTGGGCGCCCGCCCCCCGGGAGGTCGGGTTGGCCACCGCCTACTTGCTCAACCGCCCAGGGGGATGGCTCGACCAGGCCCTCACCCAGCCGGGCCTCGTCGGCAGCGCCCAAGCCCACTGGTACGGAGGCGGCGCGAGCGGGGCCCTCGTCATCGAGCTCGGCGCCGTCCCCGAGCAGCTCGACGCAGCGATCCAGCAGGCACGCGCTCTGCTCGATCGGCTCGCGAAGGGCGCCGCCGACAAGGACGACGCGGCGCGAGCTCGCGCCGAGCAGAACCGACGAGAGGCTGCCCTCGCCATCCTGCCCCGCGCTCGCGCCGTTCAGCTCTGGCACGACCGCGAGCCCACCCCCGTCGACCTCGAGGGGCTGCACAAGCTCCACGAAGCCTTCGCCGCGGATCACCACCTCGTCGTCAAGGTCAAACGCCGCCAGTAGCGCGTGCCCTCTCCCTCGGCCTTCCGCGCGCCCGGGCCCCGTGCTAGCCCGCCGCCATGGCTCCTGCCCCCCGCCAGACGGTCGTCATCCTCGACTACGGATCCCAATACACACAGCTCATCGCGCGCCGCGTCCGGGAGAGCCACGTGTACTGCGAGATCCACCCGTGCACCGTCTCCCTCGACACCCTCCGGGCCATCGATCCCGCAGCGATCATCCTGAGCGGCGGCCCCGACAGCGTCTACGGCGAGCACTCTCCGAAGAGCGATCCCGCGCTGCTCGAGCTCGACATCCCCCTCCTCGGCATCTGCTACGGGCAACAGCTCATGGCTCACCAGCTGGGCGGCAAGGTCGAGCGCGGTGCACACCACGAGTACGGGCCCGCCGAGCTGTCCGTCGACGAGCCGCTGGGCATCCTGAAGCCGTTCCACGAGGGAGAGCGCCTCGGGGTGTGGATGAGCCACGGCGATCGCCTCACGGCCCTCCCCCCCGGCTTCCGCAAGATCGGCTCGAGCCCGAACGCGCCCTTCGCGGCCATCGCCCACCCGGAGAAGCGCCGCTTCGGCATCCAGTTCCACCCAGAGGTGGCCCACACGCCCCGGGGCGCGGAGCTGCTGCGGGCGTTCCTCTTCGACGTCGCGGGCCTCGAGCCCACCTGGACGCCCGGCTCCTTCGTGGACGAGGCGATCGAGAAGATCCACGGTCAGGTAGGCCCCACCGAGCGGGTGATCTGCGGTCTGAGCGGCGGGGTCGACTCTTCCGTGGCGGCCGTGCTCTGCCACAAGGCCCTCGGCGACCGCCTCGTGTGCATCTTCGTCGACAACGGGCTGCTGCGAGAGGGAGAGTTCGAGAGCGTCGTGGCCATGATGCGCCAGAGCTTCCACCTGAACCTGGTCCCGGTAGACGCTCGCGAGCGCTTCCTGGGCGAGCTGCGTGGGGTCACCGACCCCGAGCAGAAGCGCAAGATCATCGGGCGCATCTTCATCGAGGTGTTCGAGGAGCACGCCTCGCGCATCGAGAACGCCAAGCACCTCGTCCAAGGCACGCTCTACCCCGACGTCATCGAGAGCGTCAGCGTGCGGGGCCCGAGCGCGGTGATCAAGAGCCACCACAACGTCGGCGGGCTGCCCGAGCGCATGAACCTGAAGCTCATCGAGCCGCTCCGCGAGCTCTTCAAGGACGAGGTGCGCGCCGCGGGCGCCGCCCTGGGCATGCCCTACGACGTGCTGTGGCGCCACCCCTTCCCGGGTCCGGGCCTTGCGGTACGCTGCCTGGGGGAACTCACGCCCGAGCGACTCGCCGCGCTCCGCGCCGCCGACGCCATCGTCGACGAAGAGATCCGCGCGGCGGGGCTCTACGGATCCATCTGGCAGTCCTTCGCGGTGCTGCTCCCGGTGCGCAGCGTCGGCGTGATGGGCGACGACCGCACCTACGAGGAGGCTTGCGTGATCCGCGCGATCAACTCCAGCGACGGCATGACGGCGGATTGGGCGCGGATCCCCCACGAGGTCCTCGCGAAGATGAGCACCCGCATCATCAACGAGGTCCGCGGCATCAACCGGGTGGCCTACGACATCAGCTCGAAGCCCCCCGCCACCATCGAGTGGGAATGAGGGCGTCGGCTCCCCTCAGCCCTCGGGCGTTCGCCCCGATGGGTAGGTCTGCCTGGGGCGCGGCGCGGGTCTTCGTGGCCGCGCTGCTCGCCCTGGGCGTCGCCGGCGGGTGCGCCACGCAGGGGCTACGCCCCGCAGTCAGCATGAAGGTCGAACGCCACGAGGACACCCCCAAGTCGGCCTTGGTCTACATCGACGAGCAGTACATCGGGACCTTGGGGTACGTCGCCGCACGGGGCGTGCGCCTCCCCGAGGGGGAGCACCGGATCACCGTCGAGAAGACCGGGTATTTCCCCTACGACGTCGTCGTCGTGTCCGCTCGGGAGCCGATCCACCTGAGCGTGCGGTTGCAGCGCCTACCCGACTGACCAGGGCCCCGAGGTCCTTTCGACCCTCGACTCCCGAAGGCTCCCGAAGAACCCAGGGGCAGGGTTGGCGCTCCAGAGGATCGCTTGTGCGTGCGTCGAGCCGCGAGTCTTTCGCCCCCGATCGCGCCTTTGGTGCTCGCAGGACGGGTCCTCGCCACGCCGTCTGCGCTCGGCGCGGCCAGCATCCGCCACGAGAGCCCTGGCGCGCGCCCGAGGAAGTTGTTAACTAGGGCTCCCCGCCGCAGGCGGGCTCCGGGGTGTACCTCAACTTGGTAGAGGGCCGGCTTTGGGTGCCGGACGTTGCTGGTTCAAATCCAGTCACCCCGACGAAGGTCCTGACATGGCCCCAACTGCGGCCATGTCGGGAGCGCCTCCGCGGCTCGCCAGCGATGAGCCCTTTGAGCGTATCGCTTCACTTGCCCCGGGGCCCGAATTTGGCCACATAGGTGCTCCCCCCAAGGCCCACATGAGCACAGTGAACACGTTCAAGACGGTCGATCCAGCGCAGCTCCCCAAGCATTTCGACAGCGCCCAGGCGGAACGGCGCTGGGACGACGCGTGGCAAGCGGCAGGGCTCTTCCATTGGGATCCATCGAAGACTCGCGAGGAGACCTTCGTCGTGGACACCCCACCCCCGACGGTGTCTGGCTCCCTCCATGTCGGCCACGTGTTCTCCTACACCCACGCGGACGTGATCGCCCGCTACAAGCGGATGTGCGGGCTCAACATCTTCTACCCGATGGGGTGGGACGACAACGGCCTCCCCACCGAGCGTCGGGTGCAAAACTACTTCCACGTGCGCTGCGATCCCACGCAGCCCTACGAGCCCGGCCTGAAGCTCGAGGAGGCGAACGCCAAGAAGCGTAAGGAGCCGCCGAAGCTCGTCTCCCGCAAGAACTTCATCGAGCTCTGTCACGAGCTCACCGAGGTCGACGAGCAGGCTTTCAAGAACCTCTTCACGCGCCTCGGCCTCAGCGTGGACTGGCACCAAACCTACGCGACCATCGACGACCGCTGCCGCAAGCTCGCGCAGCTGTCCTTCCTCGATCTGGTCGAGAAGGGGCACGTCTATCAGACCTTCGCGCCCACCATGTGGGACGTGGATTTTCAGACGGCGGTCGCCCAGGCAGAGGTCCAGGATCGCCCGAAGCAGGGCCACTTCCATCACATCGAGTTCGGAGTCGAAGGCTCCGCAGAGAGCTTCGTGATCGCCACGACACGCCCCGAGCTCCTCCCCGCCTGCGTCGGCGTGACCGCGCACCCGAACGACGAGCGGTACAAGCACCTGTTCGGCAAGAACGCCATCACCCCGCTGTTCCAGGCGCCGGTGCCGATCTTCCCGAGCGAGCTCGCCGACCCGGAGAAGGGCAGCGGCATCCTGATGGTGTGCACCTTCGGCGATCAGACGGACGTGCACTGGTGGCGCACGGAGAAGCTCGCGCTGCGCCAGCTGATTGGGCGCACCGGCCGCCTGGAGCCGGTCCAGTTCGGCACCGCCGACTACCCGAGCCTGCGCCCCGAGGCCGCCAACCGCGCCTACGCCGAGCTCGCGGGCAAGAACGTGAACCAGGCCCGCACGCGCATCGTGGAGCTGCTCCGCGACGCCGAGGGCAGCGCCACGGGCAAAGGCGCTCCCCTGCAGAGGGAGCCCGAGCCCGTGCAGCAGGCGGTGAAGTTCTTCGAGAAGGGGGACCGCCCCCTCGAGTTCCTCTCCACGCGGCAGTGGTTCGTGAAGCTGCTGGAGAAGAAGCAGGCTCTCCTCGCGAAGGGCCAGGAGATCCACTGGCACCCGGAGTTCATGCACACCCGCTACCGGGACTGGACGGAGCACCTCGGCCTCGACTGGTGCCTCTCCCGCCAGCGCTACTTCGGCGTGCCCATCCCCGTGTGGTTCCCTCTGAAGGCAGACGGCAGCACGGATTTCGAGCACCCGATCTACCCGCGCCCCGAGCAGCTGCCCGTCGATCCAATGGCGGACCTGCCGGAGGGTTACAGTGAGGACCAGCGAGGAGCGCCCGGCGGCTTCGTCGGCGAGCCAGACATCTTCGACACCTGGTTCACCAGCTCACTCACGCCGCAGATCGGCTCCCACTGGCTCCTCGACGACGAGCGCCACCAGAAGCTGTTTCCGGCGGACATTCGTCCCCAGAGCCACGAGATCATCCGCACCTGGGCCTTCTACACGATCGCCAAGGCCCTGCTGCACGAAGACAAGGTGCCCTGGCACAACGTCGTCATCAGCGGCTGGATCCTCGATCCGGATCGCAAGAAGATGTCCAAGAGCCAGGGCAACGTCATCACGCCGATCCACCTGTTCGACGAGCATGGCGTGGACGCTGTCCGGTACTGGGCCGCCAGCGCCCGCCTCGGCGCGGACACGGCGTTCGACGATCAGATGTTCAAGATCGGTCGACGGCTCACCACGAAGCTCTTCAACGCCGCCAAGTTCGTGCTGAGCCACGCGGGTGAGGTCACCCCGATCACCCACGAGCTCGATCGGTCCTTCGTGCAGGAGCTCCGCGAGCTCGTCCAGAAGGCCACGGCCGCCCAGGACGACTTCAACTTCGCCCAGGCGCTCCAGGATACCGAGAGCTTCTTCTGGACCCATTTCACCGACACCTACCTCGAGCTCGCCAAGCCGCGGGCGTGGACGACGGAGGGCGTCGTGGTGGATCCAGCGGCGCGCGGCTCCGCCATCGCCGCGCTCAGGCTCGGGCTCAGCGTGCTGCTCCGGCTCTTCGCTCCGGTGCTCCCCTACATCACCGAAGAGATTTGGTCTTGGGCCTTCGCGGAGGAGACGGGCCATTCGAGCATCCACAAGGCGCCCTGGCCCACCCTGGACGAGCTCGCCTCCATCGAGGCTCCCACGCACCGAGACAGCTTCGACCTCGCCGTGGCGGCCTTCGCCGCTATCAACAAGGCCAAGGCAGACGCGAAGGTGTCCGCTGGCCGCGTGGTGGAGCGGCTGACGCTGCTGGCCAACCAAGAGACGCTGGATCGCGCAGCGCCGGTCCTGGGCTGCGCCTTCGAGGCGGCGCGGTGCGCGAGGCACCAGCTGAGCGCAGCAGACTTGCCCGACGGAGCGTTCGAAGTGACGGGCGCCGTCTTCGCGCCCAAACCGGCGAAGTAAGCAGCCGAGGGGGGCGTGATGCGCATCGTCTGGGTCTCGCTCACGTCCTCCGTACATCACACGGGCGGTGGGGGGGCATACTCGCGCTCCCTGCTGGCCATGCTGCGGGCTCTGCCGGACACTGAGGTCGTCGTCGTCGAACCCCCACGGGCGCGACCCCGTGCCGAGCATCGTCTCCGCCAACTGCGGTCCTTCGGTGCTGCCGCCCTGCGCGGCTTGAGCGCCAAGCTGCTCTTCGACCGAGACGACGACGTGCGCGCACGCCTCCGCGAACTCCGACACCATGGTGAGGTGGATCTCGTGGTCTGCAATGGGACGAGCGCGGCCGCGGAGGTGGACGTGCTTCCGCCCGACGTTCCCTGGATAGTCGCGGTCCACAACGTGGAAGCAGACCTCTACGCCGAGCAGCTGCGCCGCACCCCGACGGCGTTTCGCTGGCTCGCCGAAGGTGCCCTGAGACAGTCGAAACGCCACCTGGCCTACGAGCAGGCGGTCTTCGGCTCCAGTGCGGCCCTGCTGTTCATCTCGGAGGACGATGCTCACAGGGTCCGGGAACTGCTCGGGCGCGACGTGCACTCCCTGGTAATTCCGCCGACGTTCCCCGAAGACGAGCGCTGGCGACGAGATGCGCGTGATAGCGCCGCTGCGCGGCCGACGGATGCTCCTGTCCGCCTCGGCTTCCTCGCGAAGATGAGTTGGTGGCCCAACCGCGAGGCGCTGCAGTGGTTCCTCGACGCGATTTGGCCGGAGGTGGACCAGGAGCGCACGGAGCTACACGTCTTCGGCGAAGGCAGTGAGGCGTTTTCGACACCTGAACGCGCCGTGTTCGGGCATGGGTTCACCGACGAGCTCAATGACGTGTGGCGCGGCGTCGACGTATTCATCAATCCCATGCGCTCCGGCGGCGGCGTCAACGTGAAGGTCTGCGAGGCCCTCTTCCACGGCTTCCCCGTCCTGTCGTCGCCCCAGGGACTGAGGGGCCTGCCGTCCTTCGACGACCCAGCGTTGCGCGTGTGTCAGAACGCGGAGCAGTGGCGCTCCGCCCTCACCGCAGAGGCGCTCGAGAGCTTTCGCCGAGCCACGCCGCGACCCACGACATGGGAGCACTTCGCCGCAGAGCGCGTCGCCGGAAGGCTCGCGACCCTGTTGCGCAACATCGCCCGATCCCCCCGATGACGTCTGCAGCGAAGCTCTCGGAGAAACACCGCGCTCCCTCCCGCGTCAGCTAGAGAGAGCGCGTCCCGATTTCGGAGCGTCGTCCTCGTCACTCTCCAGAGCCAGCTCCTGAAACACCGGACTCTTCTCCAAGAGCTCGTCGTAGGTGCCGGAATCGACGATCCGCCCACCGTCCACCACATAGATAACGTCGCTCCAGCGGATCGTGGACAGGCGATGCGCGACACAGATCACGGTCTTGTCGCCGCTGAGCCCCTGAATCGACTTGGCGATCTCCCGCTCCGTGACGTTATCCAGGGCCGCGGTGGCCTCGTCGAAGAAGATGACTTCGGGTTCCTTGTACAGCGCGCGAGCGATGATGATGCGTTGCCGTTGCCCACCGGAGAGACTCGAGCCCGCTTCCTTCAGCTTCGTGTGAATCCCCTTTGGGAGCGAACGTACGAAGTCGGCAGCGGCGGCGAGCTCCAACGCACGCCAAACCTTCTCATCGTCGATCTCGTTGGCCGCGCGACCGAAGGCGACGTTCTCCCGCACCGTGCCGCTCGCGAGGTAAAGGCGTTGGGGGACGTATCCGAGCTGTCGGTGCCAAGCGCGGATGTGATTCTGCACGGGTCGCCCGTCCCGCAAGACCTCGCCCTTTGTTGGCTTCAGCATGCCCATCAAGAGCAACACGAGGGTGGATTTGCCGCCCCCGGAGGGACCACAAAAGGACACGAAGGAGCCTCGCTCGATCCGGACGGACGCATTCTGCACGGCGGGCTGGGCGGCGCCCGGATACGTAAAGGTGACGTCGCGCAGTTCGAGCGCCTTGCGCAGGTGGCCGTCGTCTTTTGGATCGCGAGCTTCGTCGTTGAGGTAGCCGTCCTGCGGCTGCTCGTCCGCTCGTGTCAGAAACAGGTTGGGAGCGACCTCCGCCGCATCTCGCTCGAACTGCTCGAATTCGCCGATCTTGCGCCGGATCGTCTGCAGGCTCCGGCTCACACGGGACATCGCTCCTGTCAGCCGCAGGCCAGCGAAGGCGAAGATGGCGAGCGTGGGCAAGGCCTCCTGCACGCTCACGTCACGCAAGGTCAGATAAGAGACGAAGCTCACGATCGTGACCGCTAGCAGGACCTCGTTGATGCTGACCGGCAGGCGCGAAAGGAGCAGGGTGCGCCTCCTCACCAGCGCCTGGCGGCTCAGGGCGCCCACATAGTTCTGCACGAACCAGCCGCGGGTGTTGTTGAGCCGCCCATCGACGAGCCCATTGAACCCATCCTGAAGGAACCGTCCCGCTTCACCACGCGCCTGTTTTTCTCGACGCCCCATGCTAGCCAGCGTGCTCTGGGTGAAGATGTAGAGCAGCGTGCCCGCCACTCCGAAGATGAGCACCCCGCCGAGCGTCATCATGGGATCGACGATGAGCAGGAGCAACGCCACCATCGTGAGCGTCGCCGCGTCCGCGATGATCTGCGCCGTGGCCCCGAAGCTGGAGCTGAACAGATCGAAGGTGCGGTTGATCTTGGCGATCGGTCCGTTGATGCCCCGTGCACCAAAGGTCTCGAGCCGCGCGAGCAGGTACCCCTCGAACAGGCGCTTGGAAACGTGCTGGTTCAGCTTCATCAAGAAGCGGTTGAGCGCGAAGTGAACGAGGCTCGACAGCAGGTTCTTGGTGAGGAGGACCCCGACGACGACGGAGCCACCCAGCAGCACGTAGTCCAGCTGACCCAACTCACCGAAGAAAGGGTTGAAGAGACGGGCGAGATGGCCCCGGCGAGCCCCGGTGGTGGGGTCGGGCTCGAGCCCAGCGATGTAGCCGAACAAGGCCACCATGCCGGTCATCTCGAGGAGCCCCGCCACGAACAGGAGCGCGATCAACCCGAGAAACGCCCAACGACGACGCCAATCCAGCAGGCCCCAGAGGGTCTTGAGAACGCGTCGGATCAGCATGGGCGGCGATGCATCTGTTTACTGCCCGCCCTTGCCCCCCGCAACCAGCACGGTGGCGCCAGAGGCCTCGATGGGCGCGCGGGCGGCGCGTACGAGCGAGGGGCGACGCACGTCGGGATCCTCTGGATCGGGGAAAACGGCGACGCGCCTCGGCACGTCGACATCGGAGAGCAGCATCAGGGTGGTCGAATAGAATCCCACGACCGCTGCGATACGCTCGGTTGCGATGAGCTGTTCCGCGCTCACGGGTCCGGTGCGATCGATGACAGGAAGGCCCTGCTCCTGGAGTTCCTGGGCGCGATTCCGTCCGCGCGGATGGCCCTTGTAGAACAGGAGCCCTGTGCCCTCCTTACGGAGCCGGGCGAGGGCCACGTCGCGCAGCTTGCGCTCCAGCGCTGGTGCAACGACCTGGTGCAGCTCCTGGTCGATGAACAATGCACCCCGGCGGCTCACCTCGGCCTCGTTGGCGGACTCCGCCGTGGCCTTGCCGCCGAGCGCCTGATGCCGCGGCAGCACCTCGATCGCTCCGGAGACGGTGAGATACCCCTTCGGGTTGAACGCCCACGAGACGGCGTAGGGGCGCCGGGGGGGGGGGGTGTGGGGGGGGCGGGGCGGGGGGGGGTGGTGGGGTTGGCGACGGGGTCGTCGCCGTTGAAGGTGTACGACGAGCTGGTGCGGCGTCATGTGCAGGAGGGGTTGTCGTTCGCGGGGGTGCGGGCGTTCATGCTGGACGAGTACGTGGGGCTGCCGGTCGATCATCCGGAGCGGTACCGCAACGTGATCGAGACGGAGATCGCCTCGCGGGTGGACTTCGCTCCGGGTGCGGTGCAGGGTCCGGACGGCAACGCGGAGGACCTGGTGGCGGCGTGCGCGGCGTACGAGGAGTCGATCGTGGGGGCGGGGGGTGTGGACCTGCAGATCCTGGGGATCGGGACGGACGGGCACATCGCGTTCAACGAGCCGGGGTCGAGCCTGGCGTCGCGCACGCGGATCAAGACGTTGACGGCCCAGACGCGCGAGGACAACGCGCGGTTCTTCGGTGACGACGTGGAGCGGGTGCCGCGGCACTGTCTGACGCAGGGTCTGGCGACGATCATGTCGGCGCGGCACCTGGTGCTGCTGGCCACGGGCAAGGGCAAGGCGGAGGCGGTGCACCAGCTCGTGGAGGGCCCGATCTCGGCGTTGTGGCCGGCGACCATCATGCAGATGCACCCGCACGCGACGGTGCTGGTGGACGACGCCGCTGCGTCGCGCCTGCAGCTGGGGGACTAC
>JAEWOQ010000351.1 GCA_023460875.1 Pseudomonadota bacterium | reverse complement strand
GGAACGACGTGGGCACCCAGTATCGCTCGGTCGTCTTCACGACGAGCGCCGAGCAGGCGCGCATCGCCCGCGAGACGAAGACCCGGGTCGATCGGAGCGGCAAGTGGGCGGCGCCCCTCGTGACGGATATCGTGGCCGCGGGTCCGTTCACGCCCGCCGAGGACGACCACCAGGACTACCTCCAGAAGAACCCCGGCGGCTACAGCTGCCACTTTCTGCGGGATTGAGGACTGTGGAGCCGAGGGTCGAGCGCGGGGGAGGCGAGGGTGTTCAACTGGGTGGGGCGCACGCGGCGCGGGCGGCGCGCCGAGCCGAGCCGAGCCGAGCGCGGGGGAGGTGAGGGTGTCCAATAGAACGAGTTTGTTATATGCGCTGTATGCAATATACCGACTCGGTTATATTGGGCGGTGCTGAAGCGGCGCGGTGCTGGTCCGCGGGAGCGGCCGGACCGCGGGGGCAGCGTCGAGAGAAAACCCGCGCGATGAAACCCCATCGCCGACGCGTGAGCGTCGAGATCGTGGCGATCCGCCGGCGGGGTTGCTTTTGCGGATGCGGATCTCCATCGCCGACGCGTGAGCGTCGAGATCGTGGCGATGGGCGGCGCAGGGACGGGCCGTGCGTGGGAAGTGGAGCGCTGGAGCGCCGCGGAGGAGAAGGTCCCCAAGGCGCCATGGCGTGTGGCTTGCCGTAGTTTGGCGCCATGGCGTGTGGCTTGCCGTAGTCCGTCGAGGGTGCGGCGGTGGGCCGCGCAGGGGCGGGCCGTGCGTGGGTAGGCGATGGGGGTGAACCTCACGGCCTTGCTGGGCGGGCCGTGCTCGGGAGTCGGCAGTGCGCTTCGAGAGGCGGAGAGGCGCTCGAAGTCGTCGGGTTGCTGGCATGGTCGATGCAGAGCGGCGGGCATGCGGGGATCACGACGCGCGAAGCGCATGCTGTTGACGTCCGCGGGGCTCACCGCGGGCACGCTGTTGTTTTCGTGCGGGCCTGGAAACGATGAGGTTCGATCCGTCGGCTCGGGCCCTGGCTCGGGAGGAGCCAGCGGCGGCGCGCTCGGCACCGGTGGGATCCATGGCAACCCGAAGGGCTGCCTGTACGACGAGGGGATCTACGACGATTGTCGGACGGAGCTGCCGCCGAGCTGCAGGGCGGGCGCGGGGCCCGGAGGCCAGGGCGGTGAGGGTGGACAGGGTGGAGACGACGGGGCCGGAGGCGGCACCTGTCCCGTGCGGTGAGGGGATCGTGCTCGGAGCGGGGCGCGAGCGTCTTGGGAGTACGCTGGCACGATCGATGCCTGGCACGATCGATGCCAGGCACGATCGATGCACGAGTCGTGGACCATGACGCCGCGAACGCGACGCGCGAGGCGCATGCTGTTGACGTCCGCGGGCCTCACTGCGGGCACGCTGTTGTTCTCTTGCGGTCGCGTGGAGGGCGAAGGGCCCTCTGCGGATGGACCCTTCGGGACCGGTGGGCTCGTGGGCAACCCGAACGGCTGTTGGTACGACAGCGGTAGCTACGGGAGCGGCGGCTACGGGAGCTGCTACGAGCCGCCCCTGGGAAACAGCGGGGGGATCGGAGGGGCGCCTCTCAACAACGGCGAGGCGGGGTGCGCTGCCGGAGCGGACCCCGGCGGCAACGCTGGTTTCGAGGGCGAGGACTGAGGGTGGCTCAGGCAGTGCGATCCTGGTTGGGTCACTGTGTGCCACGGCGGCCTGCGGGGCTGGGCGTGGTTGGACGGGGGGCTGCGGGGCGGGGCTGGGCCCGCCGGGGGTATCCGTCCGTCTGGATGCACGGTGGCGGAATGACAGCGGCGGAGTGACGGCGCGATGAAGGAGCCCTTCGAGATCGAGTGGCTGGGTGGGCCCGCGGAGAAGCACTTCAGAAGCGTGCGTTCGCACGTAAACGAGCTGCCCTGGGGCACCTTGAGGGCGCGGCTCGGGGACTACCCGCCGCTCCTCGTGGACCGCGCGCGGGTGTCCTGGACGGAGGCGGCCTACAACGAATACTGCACGGCGGCGGCCTTCGCGGAGCTGTTGCGGCTGATGTTGCAGACGCAGGTCCCCCTCGATCTGATCGGCATGGCGAGCGACTTCGTCGCCGACGAGGTGCTGCACGTCGAGCTCACGAGCCGCATCGCCATGGAGCTCGGTGGGGGCGCGCCCTATCGGGTCGCCTTCGGGGCGCTGTGCCCGCGCATCGACCGCTCGTCGAGTCCGCGGCAGCAGACGAACGAGCTCATGGTGCGTGTGTGCTGCGTCGGCGAGGCGTTCAGCATCCAGATGCTCGCGGGGTGCCTCGCGACGGCGGCTCATCCCCTGACGCGGTCGGTGCTCGAGCGCATCGTGCGGGACGAGGCGCCCCACGGTCGGCTCGGGTGGCTCTACCTCGACTGGATCGCCGACGACCTGGACGACGCCGAGCGGGCGCGGCTCGCGGACGTCGCGCTGGACGCCATGCGGAGCTTCGAGCCGTTCTGGAAGCGGTCGCGGAGCCGCGTCAGCGAGGGAGTGACGACGGAGGGGTTCCTGCTCTCCCACGTGCACGAGCTGGGCTGGATGGAGGCGAGCGCCTACGCGCAGTCCGCCCGCGAGGCGATGCGCCACGATGTCGCAGCGCCGCTGGCGCGCCGCGGAATCGTCGTGCCCGAGGAGGCGTTGAAGGACGTACTGGGGGCCGGAGAGGGGTAGCGCGTCGTTCGGTCGTCGCCCGTAGTGAACGATGTTCCCGCTGGGAGCGCGGCGCGCGCCGATCAGCCTCGCGGAACAGAGGGGCCAGCCGTCCGGGAGTGACTGCGCTTGACGGGTGGGTTACGTTCCCGGTCGGGATGTCTCGCGTGTACGTGCCCTACCCCGAGAAGCACAAGTGGCCGAAAGGATTCGGTTCGCTGTGTCCGAGGATGGCCGAGCACGAACCCGGTGAGCTCCTCGAGCGGGCTATCTCGGTTCCCGACGTCGGCGAGAACAAGCTCTGGGTAGCCAGCGGGGAATGGTGTTTTTGCTGTCACCCTTCGGCTCATGCAGGTCCAGATGCATGGCACGGATTCCCCGTGATCGGTGGTGACGTCGACGAGCGGGTTTTGCAGGCGCTCGAGGATGCGGGGATCATCGACGCGCGGGCGAAGAGGAGGCTGCGCAAACAACGCGCTCTTCCGGAGGCGTGGCCATGAACGGCGATTGGTGGAGGCAGCAGTTCGGCGACCAGGACACGTTCGCCGTGTCGATCTCCTTGGGCCGCGACCCGCACCCTTGTGGAGACCCCGAGGTCGACGGTGGGTGGGGCAGTATCGCGCTGTGGGTCAAGGGACGCTGCCTGACTCGCAACGTCTCGCGTGAAGCCGGGACGAACGATGAAGTCCGGTGGAACCTCGGGAGCATCCTGGAATGGCTCGTTCGGGTAGGACCCCGACTGGCAAACGAAGAACCCTTTCCCCTACGTGCGATCCGATGCCGCGACGGCTGCGATTGGGTCGACGAGACGGAGGACGCGCCGCAGGTTCTCGACGGACCTGGGGAATCCGAGTGGTTCGTCACGCGGTCGGAGTGGCGCAACCACCACTCTCTGCGGTTTGCTGCGCAGGACGTCGCGTTCCCCAACGTGGTTCTTCGACGCCTTGGAAGCTCTCTGGAGGTCTCTTGGGACAACGAGACCTGGGGGACGACGCGCCCCGGCCTCACGTTCGTGGAACAACGGGGGGCGGAGCTCGTGGACGGCGCCCACGCGGCGCGTGTGCTCCTGCAGGCCGTGCGTGAGGCGACGCGGGTCGTCGCCGAGCGTCACCAACTAGCGTTCTGGGAAGGTCTGGCGCGTCAGGCAGCCGACAGCCGCGCTGACGAGCACGATTGGCGTTGGCTCGTCCCGGCCCAGACCGCGCGCACGATTCAGACGGACCTTCGTGAGCTCGACGCCAAGCTCCGGGAGCATACGCGACTCAACGCCGATGGTTGGTTCGTGTCTCACACCCTCGAAACTCTGACCCTGCGGCAGTTCGTGCCGAGCTCGGCGTCAGAGCTGGAGCGCGTCCTCCGCTTCGTGTCCGAAGCCTCGAGGGATCCGGTGAGCGATCGTCTTCGGAAGCTCGTCGCCCCGACCCCTCCGCCTCGAATCAAGCCTTGGCTGCAGGGTTACGAGCGCGCGCTGGAGGTCCGTGAGGAGCTCGGCTGGGGCGACGATCCGGTGCCGGAGCTGACGACGTGGCTGCGTGACCAGGGGGTGACGGTCGACACGTCGGGGTTCGCTCGTGCCATCGACTTGCTGGTTCTACGAGCGACGAGAGACGACGTGTCGGGTTGGGCCGCCTCGATGGCGCTGAACCCGCAGGCCAGCTCTCGCCTGCGCAGCGAAATCGCCTCCGCGGCTGCGCTGGGACACCTGCTGATGGACGCGGAGGATGCGGGCCGACGAGCCGCGGTGGCCGTCGAGGGCGAGAGGGAAGATTGGCCGAGCGCGGCTCGAGCGCGCGCCTTCGGGGTCATGCTGCGGTTGCCGACCGGCGGTGTTCGTCGTGTGCTCCAGGGGAGATCGCGGATCGACGCGCAGCAGGTGGCGAAGGTCATGGAGCACTTCGATACGGGCCCCATCGCGACCACGCAGCACCTGAAGAACCTGGGCTTCATCGACGAGGAGCGTGAGGCCGAGATCCTCGGCGAGCTGCTCGCGGCCTGATGGTCCGAGCGCGCTCTGGTGGTCGTGATCGCCGCGGGCGCCGTGAGCCCGGCCGCCTCACGGCGCGGGCCACGTTCCCGCCGGAGGCCCGGCCTGGACTGGGGTGAGCTGCGGATGCTCATGGAGCGCGTCGCCGAGCGCCTGCTCCTCGCGCGAGAGCCACTGCTCCTGATACATCCGGGCCTCATCGCGCGCTTCCAGCTGGCGGACTTCGCGCGCCGCCTGGTGGAGACCAACCGCGCCGTCGACGCTGCGGCGGTCTTCCTGCTCGTCCCGGGTCACGACACCGCTGGCGTCCCCCGCATCAACGGCACCTTCGTCCTGCCCGAGGTCGGCCCCAGCGACGCCCTCGCGATACCGCCGGGCTGGCTGCGGCCGTCGCATCGGGCGGCGTGAGGGCTGCGGTCCCAGTCGAGCGGTACTACTCTCCCGACAAGTGCTCGGACATCTCAGGAGACTTCGCGGGGCCTCGTGGTTGGTGACGTTGGCTGCGCTGCAGCCCACGGCGTGCCTCGACCTCCATGGATCGGAAGACGGCGACGCCTACTTGAAGCTGCGCGCCAGGACCATCTGCGAGCTGAACCTTCGCTGCTGCTCGGGGGAGAGCGTGCGCTCGACGCTGGTGGAGTGCCTCCCGGATCGCCCGCGCGAGCTGGAAGACGCCCTGGCAGCGGGCGAGATCCGGGTGAACTTGCCTCGGGCGGAGCGCTGCTTCGAGTCGGTTTCGCAGCTGAGCTGCGACGAGTGGGCGGAGGTCCTGCGGGGCGGCCCCGTTCCCGCGGAGTGCTCGAACCTCTTCGACGGGCGCGCCAACGGAGAGCGCTGCACGTCCTACGGCCATTGCGAGTCGCAGTACTGCGACAAGACCAACCCAGCAACGCGCCCCTACGAGGGGCGCGAAGGCGTCTGCGGAGAGAAGGCCGGCCTGAACGAGCCTTGCCTCGTCGACTCGCGCAGCTGTCAGCCAGGGCTGAGCTGCAGAGGAGTTGGAGGCGACGTCACGTGCGTGCCGAAGATCGTCGACGGAGAAGTCTGCGGACTACAATATCACTATAGCTGTGCATCCGACCTGTGCATCGAGGGAGTCTGCGGCCCAACCTGTTGGGGGCAGCCGAGCCAACCCGCGTTGCTGGGCGCTCCTTGACGAGGGCGGGCCCGGTCGTGCGGAGCCCCATCAGCCCACAGATCTCATCCCGTTGGCGATGAGACGCGCTCGTTGGGCGCCCCTGAACAGTGAACATCCAGCGTCCTGCCGCTTCCTCGGCGACCTGTATGGCGTGGCGCGC
>JAEWOQ010000350.1 GCA_023460875.1 Pseudomonadota bacterium | reverse complement strand
TGCGTGGCGGCGCTCGTCGACGGCTGCTGTCCCGCGCAGGCCGCGGCCAGCGGGAGGCCGCAGAGGGCCCAGAAGAGCCCGGCGGCAGAGAGGCGCCTGCAGCTGCGCGCGGCGGCGACGTCGGCGGCGACGTTGGTGGCGACGTTGGCGGCGGGGCAGGGGGTCGAGCGCGCGTCGAGGTGCATCGGGAGCAGCGGGCGAGCGGAGGCCTCGCTCCGACGTACCACGACCGGAGGTGTGCGAGGTAGCCGCGCGGCGGTCGCGGTAGCCACGCGTCGGGCATCGCACGTTGGGGGCGCGCGTCGCACGCTCGGCGCCGCATCATCGCGGGGCGCGCTTTAGCGCTTGCCGAGCCCCTGCAGGAACTCGAGGGGAACCGGGAAGAAGGTCATGGTGTTGTTGGGGCCCGACACTTCGACCATCGTCTGGAGATAGCGCAGCTGGAGGGTCCCAGGTTGGCCTGCGAGGACGGCGGCCGCTTCGGTCAGCTTCGCGGCCGCCTGGAACTCTCCCTCCGCGGCGATGACCTTGGCGCGGCGCTCGCGCTCGGCCTCCGCCTGGCGCGCCATGATGCGTCGCATTTCGTGGGGCAAGTCCACGTGCTTGATCTCCACGCTCGAGACCTTGATGCCCCAGGAGTCCGTCTGGGCGTCGATGATGCGCTGGAGCTGCTCGTTCAGCTTCTCACGCTCGGCGAGGAGGTCGTCGAGGCTATGCGAGCCGACGATCGAGCGCAGGGAGGTCTGAGAGAGCTGACTGGTGGCGAAGCGGTAGTTCTCGACCTGAAGCACGGCTCGGTCGGGATCGATGACGCGGAAGTAGATGACGGCGTTCACCGTCGCGGAGACGTTGTCCTTCGTGATGATGTCTTGCGGAGGCACGTCCTCGACGATGGTGCGCAGATCGACGACGACCATGCGGTACATCGGGGCGAAGATCAGCCGCAAGCCGGGCGCCTTCAGGCCCGCGTAGCGTCCGAAGAAGAACACCACGCCGCGCTCGTACTCCTTGACGATGCGGATGCTCGAGGTGAGGTAGCTGACCGCGATCAGAGCGGCGAGCAACAGTCCTAGTTCAAGGCCGAAGTCGAGCATTCAGGTGCCTTTCGAGTGACGAGGTGGAGCCGGGGGTGCCGCCGGGGAGCTGGAGGGAGGGGCTGGGATCACCTGCACCGTGAGCCGCTCTACGCCGGTGACGCGGAGACGTGCGCCAGGTTTGATCGAAGCGTCGCTGACGGCCCGCCAGCGCTCGCCGTGCACGAGGGCCGTGCCGCCCTCGGCGTCGATGTGCGTCGCCGCGGTCGCTGGCGCACCGATGAGCGCCTCGCGCCCCGTCCGCGGCTCTGCGCGCGCGCTCCGTCGCACCTGCCGGGCAAGGAGCCCGCTGGTGACGGCGGCCAGCAGCGCGAGCGGCAGCACGATGCCCCAGGACAAGCGCACGGAGGTGTCCGCGAAGAAGTTGGGATCTTCTCGATCCAGGAGCAGGGCCGCCCCGCCGACGAGGCAGAGCACCCCCGCCAAGGTGAGCAAGCCCGTCGTGCTCGTGTACAGCTCGCCGATGAACAGCCCGACGGCGACGACCAACAGGACCGCCCCGCCCACGTTGATGGGGAGCAGGTTCATGCCGACCGCCGCCAGCAGGAGGAACAGCAACCCCACGGCCCCGGGCACGAGCACGCCAGGGCTGTACAGCTCGATCATCAAGCCGAGCATGCCGAGCATGAACAACAGGTAGGTGACGTTCGGATCACCGAGCAGGTGCAGGACGCGCTCCTGTATCGTCATGCCGTGTGGGATGAGGCGCGCCCCGCGCGATAGCAGCCGTTGGGGTTCGTCCTGCACGGACACCGACCACCCATCGAGCCGGTCGAGCAGCTCTCTCGGAGACTCCACCACTAAATCGATGACGTCTTGCTCGAGCGCCTCTCCGGCGGTCAACGAGGCGGAGTCGCGCACGGCGTCCTCCGCCCAGTCTGCGTTGCGTCCCCGCTGCGTGGCGATCGCGCGAGCGAGCGCGGCGGCGTCGTTCTCCGCCTTGCGGACGGTCTCCGAAGGCTGCCCGCTGTCGCCAGCGCCGACGAGCACCGGGTGAGCCGCGCCGATGTTCGAGCCTGGCGCCATGGCCGCGACGTGTGCGGCGATGGTGATGAACATGCCCGCCGAACCTGCGCGGGCACCGCTCGGCGCCACGTGGACGATCACCGGCACCGGGGCACCGAGGAAATGCCGCACCACGTCGCGCATGGCGTCCATCAAGCCGCCCGGCGTGTCGAGGGTCACGAGCACCCCCGAGCAGCTCTGCTCCGTCGCCGCAGCGATGACGCGCTCGAGGTGGGCGGCCGTGGCGCCGTTGATGACGCCGGTCACCTCGGCGGTGATCAGGCACGGCGCTGCGCCAGGTGTCGCCGCACGCGGCTCCTGCGCGCCGAGGCGGGCTGTGGCGAGCAGCGCGAGGCAGACGGCCATCGCGGCGATGGGCGCGAGACCGGTGCTCCTCGCGCCTGCCCTGGAAGCCATGAGCCCCACGGACCGGGTAACGGACCTTCCGTGAGGACCTTCATGGCACGAGGTGCGGCCTCATCGCCGGCCCTCCTCTTGGAAGGCCGGATCGGTGCACGGAGGTCGAATCGAGTGAGACCACCAGGCCACCGCGAGGGGTTTGGGCCTGATCGGCGACGCTCCAGGTGGCGAGCCGGTCGGTGCTCCTAGTGAGCCCGCCAGTCGAAGAGGAGATTACGCGCGGGAGCGGGCCGCGGGTGCCTTCTTGGCGGGCGCCTTCTTGGCGGGCGCCTTCTTGGCAGGTGCCTTCTTGGTGGGCGCCTTCTTGGCGGGCGCCTTCTTGGCGGGCGCCTTCTTGGCGGGCGCCTTCTTGGTGGGCGCCTTCTTGGGGGGCGCCTTTTTGGCGGGCGCCTTCTTGGCGGGTGCCTTTTTGGCGGGTGCCTTCTTGGCGGGTGCCTTTTTGGCGGGCGCCTTCTTGGCAGGTGCCTTCTTGGTGGGCGCCTTCTTGGCAGGTGCCTTCTTGGCGGGCGCCTTTTTGGCGGGCGCCTTCTTGGCTGGTGCCTTCTTGGCAGGTGCCTTCTTGGCGGGCGCCTTCTTGGCAGGTGCCTTCTTGGCGGGCGCCTTCTTGGTGGGCGCCTTCTTGGCAGGTGCCTTCTTGGCAGGCGCCTTCTTGGTGGGCGCCTTCTTGGCAGGTGCCTTCTTGGTGGCGGTCTTCTTAGCTGGCGCCTTCTTGGCGGGTGCCTTTGCTGGGCCGGTGGCAGCCGCCCGCTCTGCAGCCTGCAACACCTTCGTCGCGGATCGCCCGTTGGTCTTGTTGCGCTCGATCGCGCCGGTGCTGCCCTCTTCGCTCTCGAGAGGCTCGCCGGTGTCGACTTCGCTCTCCTCGGAGTCGCTGCTCGCTTGCGCGCCGTCAGGGCGCCCCAGGGCTCCCCCTTGGCGAGCTTCCAAGGTCGTCTTCACGACCTCTGCGAGCTGATTGAACTGGAACGGCTTGTCCAGGTAAGCGTCGGCGCCGTACAGGGGCGATGTGAGCTCATTGAGAGTCTCGCCGATCCCCGTGAGCATCACGATCCCCGTATGGGCAAGGGACACTGCCTCACGGATCTTGCGACAAACCTCCCAGCCGCTCATCCCCGGCATCATGACGTCGAGCACCACGAGATCCGGCAGCTCGCGACACGCCTTGTCCCAGGCGTCGTCCCCGTCGTTCGCCTCGATCACCCGATAACCCTTGCCCCGCAAGTGGCTCGCGACCAACGCCAACGTGCTCGGCTCGTCGTCGGCAACCAGGACCAGGGGACTTTCGCTTTTCGCCATCGAGCGAGTATTGAGGCTGGCCGATGGGCTGGGGTCAAGCTGCGAAATGCGCGAGCGTCGCCGCCGGGATAGACTCGAACCCCGTGAGCTCGAACTCCCCCACTCCGCGTCGCGCCGAGCCACCCGCAGACGCTCACGCGAGCCCCTCCCCGGCCGAACGTCGGACACGGGGGGCGCCCCTCTCCGGGCCTCTCGCACGGGTGGAGCGGGCCGCGAACGTGGCGGCGCGCCGGCTGCGGCTCAACGGCGCTGTCGAAGCGGGGGCGCGTTGGAGTCCGCTGCCGCTGCTGATCGCGGTGAGCGCTTTGGCGTACGTGAAGGTGGCGCCCTCCGGTGAGCCTGGGCCGTGGGGCCGAGGGGTGATCGTGAGTTGCCTGGGGTTGGCGGTGCTCACCACGGTGGCGGTCGTGGTGCGGGCGTGGCGCACCACCGCCCGCGCAGAGGAAGGAGCGCTGGCCCTCGACCGCCACCATGGTCTGGAGGATCGGCTCACCAGCGCCCTGGCCTTCGGCCGTCGGCTCCAGGCGGACGCGGCAGCGCCACGAGCGGCCTCGGACGAGGAGCTCGCTCGCTCGTTCATGGGGCTCGCCATCGCCGACGCGCTCGCCCGCGCGCCCCGGTTGGATCCCAGAGGGGCTGTCCCGCTGCGGGCCCCGGCTCAGTGGGGCGCGCCGCTGTCGTTGATCCTCGGCTTGGGGATCTTGGGGGCTCTCGAGGTGCGGCAGCCGGCCGCCGTGATCCCCGAGCTGGCGCCGCCGCCGACGGACCGGGTGACGTTGTTTTCGGACGACGTCGAGCTGCTGCGGGGGGCCGCCGACGAGCTCGAGCGCGTGACGGAGACGCCCGAGGCGCTGACCAACGTGCGGGAGTTCAACAGGTTGGTGGAGGATCTCGCGGCGGAGCGCCTCGATCGGCGGGAGGCCTTCGCTCGCCTCGACGCCCTGGAGCGGGAGATCCGAGGATCCGGACGCGAGCTCGAGTCTCTGGAGCAGGAGTTGAAGGCGCTGGGGGAGGAGCTCGAGCGCGCCGCCCTCAGCAGACCAGCGGGTGAAGCTCTGAGCGCCGCGCAGCTGGCGGACGCGGAGCAGGCCCTGCGGGAGTTGGCGGAGCGGCTTCGACGCAGAGAGGACCCGCCGAGCAAGGCGGAGCTCGAGGAGCTCCGGAGATCCCTCGAGCGGGCGAGCGAGGTCTCCAGCGCGAAGAAAGACGGGCAAGGAGCGAGCGCGGAGCGCAGCTCTCTCGAAGCCGAGCGGCAGCGCCTGTTGCGGAAGCAGGCGGAGGGGACCGCCACGGACGCGGATCGGCGCGCTCTGGAGAGGACGGAGCGACAGCTCGAGCGTCTCGGGCGGCGCCGCGGAGGCGATCCCGGGTCTGGGGAGCAAGGCCAGACGGAGCCCCTCTCAGAGCTCGATCGCAAGCTCGCGGAGGCGGCGCGCGAGCTCGCGGAGGCCCAGGGCAAGTCCTCGGACTTCATCGACCAGAGCGCCGACGCCGTCGGGCGGGTGCAGCAGAAGCAGCTGAGCCAGAAGGAGAAGGAGCAGCTCCTCGAGCGGATGCGGGAGATGCGCGACATGCTGCGGCAGCAGAGGGGCGGGGAGCAGCAGGAGGAGTGGGCCGAGCGGATGCGGCGTCTGCAGCAGAAGGCCCGTGGTCAGCAGGCGGGCGAGGGCGAGGGGAAGCCAGGTGCGTCCGCCAAGCCTGGGCAGCCTTCTGGGATGACCCTGGGACCCGATGGGCGACCGATCCCGATGCCTGGAGGAGGGCAGCGGCCCGGACAAGGGGGACCTGGCGAGGGGGAGCAGCCGGGCGGCTCTGGCTCCGAAGCTGGTAGCGGTCACGACCCCGGTCTGCGCGGCGACGAAGCCAGCCCCCCGCAGGGGCGGACGGAGGACGTGATGGCGGTGGCGCCGGACACGGGGGAAGGCACCGCCTCGAGCGAGGTCATCTACAGCGCGGCTCAGCGCGGGTTCGCCAGCGGCGAATACAAGCGCATCTTCACGGAGTACGAGACCGTTGCCGAGGACGTCATCGAGCGCGAGGGGATCCCGCCAGGCTATCGCTCCCACGTGCGCCGCTACTTCCAGCTCATCCGTCCGCGCGAATGACAGAGCGCCTGGCGGACGCTTCCACACCTCTCCCGACATCGAGTTTGCCCCCAGACGCACTCCAGAGAGTTCTCGAGTAGAAACGAGCAGACATGGCAGAGACCGAGATGGCGAAAGAACAGGTGGATGACTTCCTGCGGCAGGTGGGCGCCCTGCGGGAGGCGATTGGCGCCGTGATCGTCGGGCATCGGCCGATCGTCGACGGGGTGCTGACGTGCATGCTGGCGGGCTCTCACGCGCTGCTCGAGGGCGTCCCCGGGCTCGGGAAGACGCTGCTCGTGCGCACTCTCGCTCAGAGCGTCGGGCTCGGCTTTTCGCGCATCCAGTTCACCCCCGATTTGATGCCAGCCGACATCATCGGCACGACGGTGGTGGAGGAGGGCGGCGGTGCCCAGCGCTTCGAGTTCAGGAAGGGCCCCATTTTCTCCAACATCGTGCTGGCGGACGAGGTGAACCGCGCCACCCCGAAGACGCAGAGCGCGCTCCTCGAGGCCATGCAGGAGCACCGGGTGACCGTCGGTGGGACCACCTACACCCTGGGGCAGCCCTATTTCGTGCTGGCGACCCAGAACCCGCTGGAGATGGAGGGCACCTACCCGCTCCCCGAAGCGCAGCTCGATCGCTTCTTCTTCAAGCTCCACGTGCCCTTCCCGTCCCGGGAAGAGCTCCACACGATCATCGATCGTACCACGACCGAGCACCGCGTGACCGTGGAACCCGTCGTGAGCGGTGAAGACGTGGTGCGCCTGCAGCGCACCGTCCGGGCGGTGCCCGCGCCCCGCCACGTCCAAGATTATGCGGTGCGGCTCCTCATGGCGACGCACCCCGAGCTCGAGGGGGCGACGCAGCGGGTGCAGCGCTTCGTGGCGACCGGCGCCTCCCCACGCGGAGGACAGGCGTTGCTCTTGGCGGCGAAGATCCGCGCCCTGTTCGCGGGCCGCTATGCGCCAAGCATCGACGACGTGCGCCAGGTGGCGGCGCCCGCCCTGCGGCACCGGGTCCTCCTGAACTTCGAGGGTGAGGCGGAGTCCATCACCACCGACGCCGTGATCGAGGAGATCCTGGCGGAGCTCGCCGAGACGGCAGACTGAGCGCGAGGGACGGCGATCCGGTGGGATTCTTCGACGGTCTGTTCAAGGTGTGGTC
>JAEWOQ010000349.1 GCA_023460875.1 Pseudomonadota bacterium | reverse complement strand
TTGCACTAACAAGCGAATAACATCGCACCTTTCATTCTCATGGTTGCTTCACGCCGTCGGTCGCGTCGGCCAACCATTTCGGGACGAACCTCGTCGGCGGATCTTCCGGTCGAACTCCAGCGACTTGGACGTATGGGGTCCCGTCCTGTGGGTCGCTAGTGAGCGCTTCGGGCTTGCGCGTGATGCTGCTCTTGATTGCTGCGTGCTGGGTGCGCTCGACCGTCTCTCGCGCTTCCTGCAGCGCGTTCTCCATGGCCGCGACCTTGCGGTCTCTCTCCTTCGCCGTACGAATGGCGCGCCACTGACGACTACCCGCCCCGCGGCGGGGGCCGGGGTAGAGCTCCACCCCATTGCGGGACGGCACGTCGACGATCCTCCCAGCCTTCAGGGCGCGGACCTCCGGCTCGGTCCTCTCGATGTAGTCGAGCGCCGTCTGGTACTCCCGCTGCAGCGCTTGGCGGCGCCGGTGCCGGACGCCGGCTCGATGCTGGACGCCGTCGGGGTCGATGAGCCGGAGCACCGCCACATGCACCTCGCGGGCATCACCCTCGAGTCCCTCCCCCGACTCCTCGAAGGTCGAGCCGTAGCTCTCCAGCGAGGGGACCTTCAGCGGGGGAGCTGGGGGCCCCCCAGCCTGCTCTAGCTCTCGCCGGAGCTCGTGCAGGCGACGGGCGCGGGCCCTCTGGTCCGTCAGGAGCTCCATCAGCTGTACGAGCAGCACGGTACCGCTGGCCGCGTCGGCGGCGATGGTCGACTCGAGATCCGCGATGGCTGCCTCCACCTCGGCATAGCGCTCCGCTCGCTCGCGCTCCTCCCGCTCGCGCTCCTGCTCCTCCGTCTCGGCGGCGAGCCGCTCGATGTACTCGGCGCGCCTCTTCGCGTCCCAGGAAGCAAATTCCTCCTCCGTGGGGCCCTCGGCGGCGCGGCGGGCGGCCTCCTGTTCTTCGCGCTGCAACTCGGCGTCAGCTTCGGCGCGAAGTCGCGCCGGATCATCCCTGAGCTGCAGGAGCCGTTTGAGGGTCAGCATGGCGCCTCCATGCGGTCGAGGACCTGGTTGATGAGTGTGTCGTCGCGACCCGTCGAGACGGGCGCAGGCGCAGCGGCGCCCGGGGCGGGGCCCAGGATGTCCGCCATGTGTGCGTCGCCGTTGCGCCCCTCGTGGGCGTCGAGCGCCTGCTCGAGGATGGACTTCCCGGAGGTCGAGGGGGCGGGCTTGGCGCCCGTGGTGTCCGGGACGATGCTGCCTTGCAGCTGATAGACCTGCTCCATGGCGGCGCGGGCGCGCTCCTGGCTCTCGCGCTCGATGGCGGCAACCCGCCGGTACTCGTCGGTGGTACTCATGATGACTGGTTCCTTTCGGGGGGGATCAGGAATCGGCGTCCTGTCCGGGGTAGTTGTCGAAGCGCGCCAGCTGCTGGAATCCGACGGGGCGGATGCTCATGGCGCGGAGGCCATCCAGCACCGCGGCCGGGATCGGAGTGCCCCCGAGGGTCTCGGGCTCGTCTCCGTGGATCACGAGGCGGGGCACGTTGACGAGGCCGGCTGTGAGCACCTGGACCGTGACGTCTCCGGCCTCGGTCGCTGTCACTTCGTAGGTGAGCACGGCGGACGGGATGCCGTTGCCGTTGGTGTTCCCGTCGACGACGAACGGGACGAAGTCCCCCGTCTCGGAGTCGCGGGCGAGGATGGTCCCCGCTTTGACGGCGCCGGGCGCGGCAAAGTGCAGCTCGCCCCACTCGCGGGACTCGCACCGGACGACCGCGCTCCCGCGGTCGACGTTGACGATTTTCTGATGCTCCGTTTCGAGCACTACTTTCTCGGGCATGCGATGCTCCTGTTAGGCTTCCCCGATGGGGGGAGCTGAATGGTGGTGGAAGGCCATCGCCATCTGGCGCGATGACGCGAGGAGCTCGGCGAGCTCCTCGTCATCGAGGATGACAACGGGATGGTGAGTCTCGATGGTCTCGGGGCCCTCGAGCAGGTCGGCAACCCGACGGAGCAGAGCAGCGATCCGGCGCATCATCGGCGGCCCCCGTCGAGGGCTCGGAGCGCCCCATGCATGCGTGCTCCGTAGTCCGTCGTCTCCTCCTCGGAGGGGGCGGGAGCGGGACGGCCGAGAGCAGCCAGCTCCTCGCGGAGCGCGTCGGCGCTGAGCAGGTATCGCTTGCCGACCTTCGCCGCGCCGGGCTTCCCGGTGGCCATCCGTCGCCGACATGCAGTGATGTGGCGGCGCGACCCCAGGACACTCGATGCCTGGTCCGTCCAGTCGGCTCGCTCTGCTGCGGCCTCGGTGGCAGCCTCCTCGAGGACATCAGCCGCGGCCCGGAGCGCCCTGGCAAAGACTCGGTAGGTCGTCAGCATGACGGGCCTCCACGGCGGCCAACGCCCTCGACACTGGCGAGGGGAAGCCCAAGGCGCGCGGCGTGGCGGTGGCGGGCGTACTCTCGGAGTAGGGCCAGGGTGCCGGACGTAACTCCCGTCCCTGCGAGCACTGCGAGGATCACCGGACGGCTGACGCCGATCGCCTTGGCGGCGCCGGTGGCGCCTCGCCTGGCGTGGCACTCGGCGACCATGCGCCGGAGCTCCTCCGGGACCTCCCGGAGCCTCGATCCTCGGTGAGTCGTGCTCATGTGCCTACCGTCTCACGCTGGATCTGGGTCAGCACTGTGGGGGAGCGCGACTCCCCCAGCGTCACCGCGCCCCCCGTAGGCGCGACTCGTCGAGCGGCCCGAAAGCATCGGCCGCTTCCCGCGACGCGGTCTCGCGGTAGCTCGAGGCCCAGTCGGCGAAGCGCAGGCCAGGGCATGCGGCCTTGGCGGTCTGCCAGGCGGCAAACCTGCTCCGGTGGCGCTCCGCCCAGCCTGGGGGCGTCTCGTGGCCGTGCCTTGCTTTGAAGGCCGCTGCGGCCTCCTGCAGGCGCCACTCGAACTCTTCCCGCTCAACCCGCGCGCGGCACGTCGCCTCGTCGTCGAAGCACGGCGTCGGGTGCTGGGGTCGCTCCAGGGGCCTCACGGGGTCACCACCGAATCCGGCGAATCCCAATCGGGGTTTGTGCTGGGCTTCCACCCGGCGACGAGACTCCGCTGCACCGCGTGCTTGTTCGCGCCCTGGGGCTGAGCGCCGAGCCAGCGCACGGCGTCGTCCACGAGGTTCCAAGGTTCGATGCGGCGCGCGTAGGAGTCGCTCAGGGCCCGGGAAACAATGGTCTTGGACTTGTCGAGGCCATGGGTGGTCACCAGTTCGCCGAACGCCTTGACGGCTCGGCTCCAGCGCTTGCCAAATTCCGGCTTGGCCCCCCGGTGTTTCTCGAACTCGGCGCAGTAGTGGACCTTCAGGTCGTGAGCGCCCGGGACTGGCGTTGGCTGTGCCTTGGGCTTCGCCTTGGCTGACGCCTTCTTGGCCTTCTTCGATGAGCCAGAAGATGAACCGCTTTTCGGCCGCGAAGTGGAGCGAGCGGAATTACTCCGAGGTTCACTCCGAGGTTCACTCCGAGGATCCCCGGAACCCCGTTCCGGTAGATCGGTCGTGGTGTTCCGGTAGATCGGTCGTGGTGTTCCGGTAGATCCCCCATCGGGCGGCGCTTCTGCCGGAACGTCATTCCGGTTGATCCGCTCTTCTTTACCGGAATGGTGTTCCGGTAGATGGGCAGTGAGAACCAGGCGCCAGCGGTCGGAGGTTCGACCCCTGACCCCCGCGTATCGGGCCTGGCGCTCCACCCGCACGGGGACCGAATCGTCCCGGCTGAGGTCCGCCAGCAAGGCCCGGACGTGGCGGTCAGAGCATCCCATGTACTTCGCGAGGGTCTCTTGACCGTGCCAACCTTCCCCCGTCTTGGAATTGGCGTAGACACACATCACGTGGATCAGGTGTCGAGCGTCCTTGGGGAGGTCGCTCTGCGATGCCGCCTCCTGGATCCGCAGCGTGAGCGGTTTCTGTCCCTTCACGGGGCCACCTCCACGAGCTTCCCCGCTCCGTCATCGGTCAACCTTCGGAGCATCGCCCCCCCGTACCGGGCGGAAAACTCCGCGCTCGAAAGGCCGCTCGTGATGATGGTCGGCTTCCGCTTGCTGTACCTGGCATCGACGATCTCAAACAGCGCTTCGCTCGGCGGCTCGAATCCCATCTCGTCGATGACGAGCAACGAGCAGTCCATGCACTCCAGCACAAGCGGCGCGTCATCGTCGCCTAGCTTGTGCTGCTTTCGAGCCTTGGCGATCTGATGTGCAGTTGTCCAAAGTGCTTGGCTCCACCGATCAAGCTCGATCGATACGTCCCATTGCTTACGCTCTTTCTCAGCGCGTAGCCGGGCATCGGCCAGTCGCCGAAACATCGCAGCGGCGGCCGTTGTCTTGCCAGCTCCGGACGGACCCAAGAGGGCAACGCTCCCGTGCTTCGGCTCGTATTTGGCCGCGAAACGCTGGAACGTGGGATGGATCTTCGCCTGGAAGATCGGCGAGTCAACGCGGCCGTGCTCCCACTCAGGCAAGGCGCCTAGGGGTCTGTTGGCTCGCCTGGTGATGGTGGCTAGATGTCTTTCCGTTTGCTGTCTCAGTTGCTCGCGCTCCCGCTCTCTGCGGGATTCCTCGAGGCAGGCATCACAGCTGAACGTGCTATCCTTCGATAGCTCATTGCCGCACTTGCAAATCCATCGGTCTCCTTTCCGAATGCAGAGCCTTTCGCGGTAGCGCTCAATGTCGGCGGCAAGCTGTTCGTCAATGCTGCTCATCGCTGCCCCCTCCTTGGATAAGGGTCAGATGCCTACTAGTTGGAGCGGCCTCCTCCTCGTCGATGGCCTCGAGCAGCCCCCGGAAGACCCGGCGAAGCTGCTCCAGACGAGCGGGCGGGAAGTGCTCGCGCGTCTCCTCATCGGTGAACCCGAGCGCGTCGGTGACCTCGACAAGTGCCACGAGCCCCGCTCCGGCCTCTTGAGTGTCGAGG
>JAEWOQ010000348.1 GCA_023460875.1 Pseudomonadota bacterium | reverse complement strand
GTTTGGCTCTTCTCGGGGTGGAACTGGGTCGCCACCACGTTGTCCTGGGCGACCGCCGCCGTGACGCGGTTCGGGCCGTAGGAGGCGGTGGCCTTGATCAGCGTCGGATCCGCGGGCACCGCGTGGAACGAGTGCACGAAATAGAACCACCTGCCCTCGCCGCCCGCCGCCGCGAGCACCGGGTGGCCGCCCGAGGCGAGCTCGAGTTGGTTCCAGCCCATGTGCGGGATCTTGATGCCCGGCGCCGCCTCGAGGCGCTTCACGGCCCCCGGGAGCAAACCCAGACCTGGCACGCCGGGGGCCTCCTCGCTCGACTCGAAGAGCGCCTGGAGCCCGAGGCAGATCCCCAGATACCAGGTCCCTCCTCGGATCTTCTCCTGGAGCACCTCCGCGATCGGCCCCGAGAGGGTCTCCACGCAATGACGAAATCCACCCTGTCCAGGCACGACGATTTTGTCGGCGCGGGCGAGCTCCTCGGGACGAGCGCTGCGCTGGACGTGGACGGTCTTGTCGAGCTCTCGTCCGGCAAGCTCGAGGGACTTCTCGACGCTCCGGAGGTTGGCGTGGCCGGTGTCGACGACGATGACGTGCATGGGGGATCGGGGGCAGCAGGGGGGCCGGTGTCGAGGCCGGGTGCGGTGTCGAGGCCGCGCTGTGGGGCGGCTCCTCCTCGGCAGGAGGGCCCGGGGGTGCGCGGCTGGAGCTCAGTCGAGCACGCCCTTGGTAGAGGGGATCACGCCGACCGTGCGGGGGTCCAGCTCGGTGGCGGCGCGTAGGGCCCGCGCGAAGGACTTGAAGGAGATCTCCACGATGTGGTGCAGATTGTGTCCCGCGTGCTTCACGACGTGCAGGTTCGCCTGGGCGGCGCGGGCGAAGGCCTCGAAGAACACCTCGGCGAGCTCGACGTCCCAGGTGCCGAGCTTGGCCTTGGGCAGATCCACGTTCCAGACGAAGTAAGCGCGACCCGACAGGTCCATGGCGCAGGTCACCAGCGCCTCGTCCATGGGCAAGGTGGCCGACCCATAGCGGCGGATGCCCCGGCGTTCTCCCAGCGCGTCGAGCACCGCCTTCCCGAGCACGATGCCGAGGTCTTCGGTCGTGTGATGGCCATCGATCTCCACGTCGCCGTGGGCCTCGACGAACAGGTCGATGCACCCGTGACGCGGGATCTGCTCCAGCATGTGGGTGAGGAAGGGGATGGGGGTCTCGATGGAGTGCTGACCCGTACCATCGAGGTTCAGCTTGATCCGGATTTGGGTCTCCCCGGTGACGCGTTCGACCGACGCGGTGCGGGGGGTCTCGGGGGTGGGGAGGCCGCTGGATGCGTTCATCGGAAATCCTCGATCTTCCAGGCGCCGTGCTCCCGCAGGAGCTCGACGGTGCCGGCGGAGCCGTAAGCGATGGTGGCTCGTTCTCCTACGAGCTCGACCTGGGTCTCGGCGAGCCCCGCGGTCAGGGCCGCGACGAGCCGGTCCATTTCTTCTTTCTGTTCCCCCTCCCAGGCTTGCTTCAGCTTCTCGGCGTCGAGGCCCTCGCGGTGCGCCTCGGGGACGAAGCGGAGCAGAATATCGTAGCGCTGGTTCTCGTAAGCGCGCACGAAGGAGCGCAGCGCCTGGGCGGGGGTCTTCTGCCCGTAGAGGTCTACGGCGGAGGCGTCGATGCGCCAGGCACCGTCCTCGTAGACCATCAGCAGGGTCTCACCGTCCGGGGCCGTCACCCGCGCGGTGACGTAGGGATCGGCCGTGGGGCGCTCGAGGGCCTCGATGAGGACCCGCAGCTCCGAGGGGTTCTCCCGCACCATGCGCTCGAAGGCCTCGGAGCTCATGTCGCGCTTCGCCTCCGCGCTGAGGAGCGCGTACGCATCCTGGACGCGGCCCTCCGCCAGGGCGGCCGTGTAGGCGTCCAGGGCCGCCCGCGGGTTCGGCGAGCTCGTCGGCTTGTTGCAGGCGCAGGCCAAGGCGGCCACGGCCAGGAGCGGGGCGATCGAGCCGAGCAGACGCCGGGGCAGGGCGGCCGTCGCGGGCCTGCCCGACCGCATCGAGGGCGTAGAGCTGAGGGACCCTCGCGGGGTCACTTCCTCGGGGGCGGCGAGCACGCGTGCCATGGCTGGCCCGCCTTACCACAGGGGCACGCGGGCGGCGACTCTCGCCCAGCGCGCTTCGCTCTGGGGAGTCGGGGGCGGAGAGGCGGCGAGGGACGCGGCGAGGCGCCATGTCGTCCATGTCGGCCGGTTTCGGTGGCTGGCCGGTTTCCGGGTACCGCAAACCGACGTATACCTCGAAGAGATGCCTGCTGCGCCGCCACCTTCGGCTCGACCGGAACGCATCGCGATCCTACCGCTCCGCAACTCGGTGCTGTTCCCCATGTCCGTCGTCCCCATCAACGTTGGCCGCCCGAGGAGCGTGCGGCTGGTGGAGGAGCTCGATCGGGAGAGCGCCATGGTGGGCGTCGTCGCCCAGCGGGATCCGAGCACCGTCGAGCCGACCTTTGACGAGCTGTTCACCGTCGGCACCTTGGCCCGCGTGGTCAAGGTCATCCGCGTGAACGCTTCGAACTACTCGGTGGTCCTCAATGGGATCGGGCGCTTCCACATCGCCGAGCCCCTCGGCCTAGAGCCCTACATGCGCGCCGAGGTGCAGCGCATCAGCGAGACCGGAGCGCCGAGCGAAGAGCTCACGGCGCTCGGAGATCGCCTGCGGGAGAGCATGCGCAAGGTGCTCGCCCTCATGCCCGATCTGCCTCGCGAGACGGCCAGCATCCTCGACAACGTGCGGGAGCCTGGCGCCCTCGCGGATCTCGTGGCCTCGAACTTTCCCGAAGAGCTCGCGGGGGTGCACGTGCGCCAGCAGGTGCTCGAGGCCGTCGACGTCGGCGGTCGTGTGCGGCTCGTGTCCAAGATGGTGGAGCGGCAGCTCGAGGCGCTGCGCGTCAAGGACGAGATCTCCAACCTCGTCGCCGAGGAGATGACGCGCTCCCAGCGCGCCTACGTGCTGCGCCAACAGATGCGCACGATCCGTGAGGAGCTGGGCGAGAGCGTCGACGATGACGAGGTCGAGCAGCTGCGGGAGCGCCTCGCCCTCACGGACATGCCCGAGGAAGTGGAGCGGGCGGCGCGTAAACAGCTGTCGCGGCTCGCCGGGATGCAGCCCCAGTCCGCGGAGTTCCAGGTCACCCGAAACTACGTGGAGTGGCTCGTGGACCTGCCTTGGTCCCACTCCACCCCGGATCGGCTCGACGTGAGCGAGGTGGCTCGCTGCCTCGACGAGGATCACTGGGGTCTCGAGCGCGTGAAGCGGCGCATCGTCGAGTACAGCGCGGTGCGGCAGCTCCGTAAGGACAACCGCGGCCCGATCCTGCTGTTCCT
>JAEWOQ010000347.1 GCA_023460875.1 Pseudomonadota bacterium | reverse complement strand
CACCTTGTATCTCCCCCAGCCGCGCTCGGGCCTCGGCACACTCCGCGCTCACCACTTCGATGCAGAGGCCGAACAGATCTTCGCCACGGGGGTGTCCGAGTTCGTCGTCGAACCGGGTGGGGTCGTCTATGCCGTACGTTCCGGCGAAGCCCCTGCCCTGTACTGGGCCCCTCGCCGCTAGATCACTCGGGACCGTCGACCCTCCTCCCGCGATGAGCCCTCATCGACCAAGCGAGCGAGCAGCCTCTCCGCCATGAGCTGGAGGCAACTTCTGCACCTGCCATTCCAATACGCCACTCTGGGTGTCCACATACGCCTGCGGGACAGCTCGAAGCCCTCCGAAACCGCGCGCAGCACCCTGGGGCCACTCAGCCCTTGCAGGCGCCGCCCCGCACCCGCCCCCCCCCGGAGTTCCGCTCCAACGCGCAGTACGGCCAGACGTGGTACAGCCACGGCCCGCTTCACTCCGTCTGGGTGCGAAAGAGACCGATCGGTCGCTTTTCACCTCCGCTCGTGCCTTCCCTCGAGTTACACGGCCGCCCATCCGCCCCGAGCGTTCGCGGGGTTCGCCCGCCCCCAAAAGTTACGCCAGCGCTGCCCTGCCCAAAAGAGACCGCTCGGTCTCTTTTTTTTCGCACCTTGCGGCGCGTGGCAGGACGCGGAGCATCCCCATCGTGGAACGAATTCTCCGCGCCCCGGACTTCTGGCGCAGCTACCTGGACACGGACGGTAGCGCAGAGACGGCGAGCCGCCTCTCGTGGCCGGCCACCTTCGACGTCACGATCGGATGTGGTGCCCGTCACTCGCTCCGCGTCCGCTACGCGTTCGACCCGTGGCGAATGGAGCTGATGCTGATCGCTTCGGATGCGTCGGAGCACATCCTCGGCTGGTGGGACGACGCCCGCTGGCATCCCTACGCCCTGCGCTGGGAGGAGCTCACCGCAGTCCATCGCTACCAACGGGAGTCCGGAGGCGGCGTTCGTCCTCCGGAGGCAAACCTCCTGCTCCTCGCACCCCCCGGTTCCGGGCCACTGCCTGCCGCTACACCAGAATCCACGCCCACCGGCTCAAAATGCGTCGTAGCCGAGCGCTACCATAGGAAGGACCGCCGTTCGGCCGGCGAAGATGACGCGCATATCGAGACCGATGCTGAGCTCCCCGGGTTCATTCTCCCTTGGCGCCGCCCTTCCTCTACTCGGTGGGCACGAGTCGAGCGAGGGCGGCCAAATCGAGGGCCGCCGCCAGCTTTTCGGCGTCGTCGGGGGTGTCCGTCTTCTGGATTTTCACGGCGACGAGGTAGCGCTCGCCCACGAGCAGTGAGGCCTGGCTGCGGCGCTGAGGCTTGGACCACTCGACGAGTGCGGTGTGTCCCGCGACCTCTTTGCCCATCTTGTATCCAGAGGACGAGTCTTCCTTCACCAGCGCCGCCATCCGAAACGGAGCGCGTAGGAGGTTGGAGAAGTGCGTATCCGTCACCTCGATGGTCGCCCGGCGATCGCCGGCTTGGTACGAGCGCTTTACGTTGGACACGGTGACCGCCCCCATGGTCTGCGTCTTGCCGTCGAGGTCCTTGCTCGCGGAGAAGTCACCGAGCGCGTCGGGTACGAAGGGAGCCAGCTGTCGCCAGTTGACCACGGCGCCCTCACCTTCGGCGTGTTTCCCAAGGGCGGCGAGAGCCGCCTCGGCCCGGGCGGCTTCGACCTGTTGTTTGGCCTGCTCCGGATCCAAGTTCGGATCCAGGTTCCGTTTGGCTTCCGCGGCAGCGGCGTCTCCCGCCTCGGCCGCTTTGCTCATCTCCTCGGCAGCCTCCGTGAGGCTCTCGGCAGCGGCCTTGGCCTTCTTGGCCTTGTCGATCCAGTCGCAGCCGGCGGTGGACGTGAGGAGGACGGCGAGCGTGAGCACGGGCAGTCTCGAGTGGTGCATCCGCGCGAGGGTACCGGGCCCGAGCGGGAAATGGCAGAGGCGCCGCGCGCGACGTCTCCGCCGGACCGAACGGCACGTAGCGTCCGATCGTCACGGGAGCGACCTCCAGAACCAGTTGATGTCCTTCTCGCCCATCCTTTCGCGTTCGGTCTTCATTCCTCCCCCGCCAGCCTGCTCTCCGCTCGGCGCCTTCGCCCCGACCCGAAGGATGCGAGGCCACCGCTACCCACAGGTGCACACCAGCTGCACCCCACCGCACGCAGGCGCCCCCTCACGGCTACCCACCCCACGACCCTGGGGCCACTCAGCCCCCGGAGGCGCCGCCCCGCAACCGCCCCGCGGAGTTCCGCTCCAACGCGCAGTACGGCGAGACGTGGTGCAGCCGCGACCCCTCCCACTCCGCCTGCACACGAAGCGACCGTTCGGTCTCTTTTGTCCCTTCTAGACCAGAATTCGCTTGGTTCTTCGTCCGGCGAGAGCGTCGGTTGCGAGCTCCACCATCAGTGGGGACGCTGCCCCCTGCCAAGAAAGCAGGAAAGATTCGGTCGACTCGCGAGGCCAGCGGTAGCACGCCGCGGCGATGTACATCCTGGGAGTCACCACGCGACCCTCGTTCTCCGTGCGAGAGGACACCGCCTCGAGGATCCTGGAGATGGACTCGCGCTCCGGAATGAAGCCCGAGGCGAGAAGCGCAGAGCACGCTCCGGCAACGAGCAGGTCTGATTCCGAGTCGATGACGCCGAGGAGATAGCTGAGCCTCCCCTGGGCGACGTCTTTCAGCATGCAGATGGCAAAGCCCAAGTCTCTGTATAGAACCTCCGCGTCCATGGGTGTGGCAGCGAGCGCTTCGAGCTGCGGAACCGACTCGGTACTCCCTGTCAGGCCAATCGCGCGAATCACTCCTGACAGGGCGCTCCACGACTTCGGTTTCGAGGCGAGACCTCTCAGCGCCTCCAGCAGAGGCTTCTCGTATCCGGGCAGCCGCTCCTTCGCGATTTTCGCCGCGGCCTTCTTGATCCTCGGAGCCGAGCCCGACTCGAGCTCGCCTTGCAGGTCCATGCCTGCATCCTACAGCGGAATTCAGTGCCGTGAAGGTGCCCTCCGTGAGGTTCGCCGCCCTCGAAGAGGAGCAAGTCGCTGCCGGCCTGCGCAGCTCATCCGCCGAGGGTGGCACCTTCAGCAAGATGCTTACAGCGGCGACCAGTTGCACTGGTCG
>JAEWOQ010000346.1 GCA_023460875.1 Pseudomonadota bacterium | reverse complement strand
AGCTGGATGTGACCCGAGCGTCCCCCCGATTTCTCGAGGAGCCGCGTCGGCCCGATGCTCATGCCGCGATCGACGGACTTGAGCATGTCGTAAATCGTCAGCGCGGCCGTCGACGCCGCCACGAGGGCTTCCATCTCCACCCCCGTCCGATCGATGACCTCCACCTCGGCGAGCACACGGACGCGATGCTCCTCCCTCCGGGGTTCGAAGCTGACCTGGGCGTGAGTGAGGCTGAGCGGGTGGCACAGGGGGATCAAGTCGGAGGTGCGCTTCGCCCCCTGGATGCCCGCCAGGCGCGCGGTCGCCAGCACGTCCCCCTTGGGGGAGTCGATCCCTTCGAGCCGCGCGTAGGCGGTCTCGGACATGGACACCCAGCTCTCGGCGACGGCGCGGCGCAGGGTCGGAGCCTTGCCGGAGACGCTCACCATGCGCACGCCGCCCGTCGGCGCCACGTGGGTCGAGGTCCCGCTCTTCCCGACGATCTCCCGGTACGCCAAGGTGAGGCGCTCGGGGTTGCCTCGAGAGGCCACCTTCACGAGGACATAACGATCCAGCGGGGAGAGCAGCGCCCACAAGGACACGGGCAGCGGGCGATCGGGGCCCAGGGCCGCGAGGAGCTCTTCCGGGGCGCTGTCCGGCCTCGGGTCTTCCCGCGCCGGGATCGGCGTGACCGGCGGGTCCGCGGCGGCGCACACGGCGGCCAGCTCTTCCCGATCGAAGTCGACCTCGCTGCCGAGGGCGGTGATGCGCTCACGGGCGGCCCGATCGAGGCGCTGCCAGGCCACCAGGGACATCTTCCAGCCGCCCCGATCGAGGGCGCGGCGCGCCGCGAGAGGCAGGAGCTCGAGGGCCGGACTCACACCGTCGAAGGTGTACAGCTTCACGGGGCGAGGCTAGCAGGAACGGGGCATGCGCCAAGCGGCTCGCCCCGCCCTGCGGGTCATTCGGTGCACTTCACTCGGTGCACTTCACTCGGTGCACTTCACTCGGTGCAGCTCACTCGGCGCAGCTCACTCGGCGCAGGTCCCGATGACGGTGAGCCCCCGAGCCGACAGCTCGTCCAGGAGCGGCTGCTGCGTACTGCAGGGCAGCGGGTTCTGGATGATCCACAGCTCGCCCCCGCGGCCGTACTCCGGGTTGTCCACGAGCGGCTGCAAGGTCGTGATGGAATTGTTGGAGATGCGGAGATCCGTCAGCTGCGCCAGGCCCGCGATCGCCTCGAGGGAGGTGAGCGCGTTGCCGACGACGTCGAGGCGGCTCAGGGAGACCAGACCCTCTAGTCCCGCCAGGGTCGTCAGGGCGTTGCCTCGCAAGCTCAGGCGACGCAGCTCCGTGGCCTCCGCCAGCCCGGCGACGCTGCTCAGCCCGTTGTCGTCCAGGGAGAGCACGCGGAGCCGCGGCAGGGCCGCCAGGGGGGTCAGGTCGACCAGGGCGTTCCCGGAGAGCTGCACCGTGTGCAGGCCGGGCAAGCTGGCCAGCGGAGCGACGCCGGAGAGCCCGTTGTCGTTGGCCTCGAGCACCTCCAGCCGGCCCAGCCCGGCGAGGGCGGAGAGGTCCGTCAGCCCGTGCCCCCCCAAATGGAGGCGCCGCAACCCCACGAGATCCTCGAGGGCCTGCAGGTCCGCGTTCGTGAGCTTCTCCGTCTCCTCGCAGCCCCACGAGTGATCCAAGTAGAGCTCCTCGAGGCCCGAGAGGTTCGCCAGGGCGCTCAGGTCGCCCAGGGGGTTGCAGCCGAGATCGAGCACCCGCAAGGAGTGGAGGTCCGCGAGGGGAGTGAGGTCGGCCACGTCGTTGTCGCCGACCCACAGCTCACGGAGCGTCGTCCAACACTCGAGCCCCGTGAGGCTCCCGATGGTGGGGCCGCCCGCGCGGTCGTCCTCCGGGAGGAAGAGGGTCGTGAAGCCCTCGAGATCCTCGGGCTCGATGTCGCCCGTCTCCTTGCCGATGAGCATGCGCACGGTCGTGTCGAGGAGCGCGTCGTCGAACACGATCGCGGCGCACTGGGCCGTCTCGTCGCAGTCGGGGCCCACGTGACCGAGGGGGCACTCACACTTGTAGCCGCCCGGGGTGTTGACGCAGTCGCCCTCGGCGCAGGGGTCGGAGGCGCACGCGTCGGTCGCCTTGCAGAAGAAGCCGTCGCCGTGCTGGTCCGCCGGGCACGCGCACTCGTAGCCGCCCCCGAGGTTCGTGCACTGGGCGCCTGCGGCGCAGGCGTTGAGTGCCGCGGAGGCGCACTCGTTCACGTCCGAGCAGCTCTGACCGTTGCCCGCGTGGCCCGGGCGGCACTCACAGAGGTACCCCCCCGGATGATTGTCGCAGACGGCGTCGGGGTGGCAGGCGTCCGCGCTGGCGCACTCGTTCATGTCCCGGCAGTCGTTGCCGGCGAAGCCCGGCTTGCACCGGCACACCGCGGCGCCGTCCTCTTCGTAGCAAGCGAAGTTCTGCCCGAAGGCGGCGCAGCTGTCGCTCTCGCACTCCGTGCCCACCACGGTCCCCTCACCGCCCGTCCCGGCTCCGCCGAGGCCCATCTCCGCCCCCGAGCCGCCGCCCCCATCCACGCCTCCCGAGCCCCCACCGGAGGAGGCTCCTCCCGACGCCCCTCCCGCCGCAGAGCCCGCCGCAGAGCCCGGAGGCCCCGGTGAATCATCGCCGGAGCACGCCACGACGAGCGCGCACCCACCGAGGAGGACACCAGCGGCTCCGGTGAGCCGCACGAAGGAACGCAAAGCAAAACGATTCATGGACGCTCCGTTGTACCGCTGCTCCTGGCGCCCCCGCAAACGAACGCGCCCGCGCCCGCGGGGGTCACTCTGGGGTCACTCGTCGTGGACGCAGCTGTAGGTGACCTTCCAATCATGCAGGGTGGCGAGGTCGGCTCCGCTCGACTCGACCTCGGCCCGGAGCTCCAGGAACGCGGGCTGGTTGCGCCGTTGGGGACCGGGACCCCACAGGGACTCCGTGAGGTCGACAGGGCATCCGGCGAGCTCACTGGTCAGGATGCAACTCTGTGTGTCGGTGGGGGCCGAAGCCGCGACGCCCAGGGGCGTCCACGAAGCCCCGGCGAGGCCCTCCTCAGTGTGCGCGGTGCGCCCGCTCCATGTGACCCGTGAGGCGCCGGGGGTCGTCGCCTCCCAAGCCAGCAGGCTCCACAGCGCCGAGGAGGCATAGGGGCAGCTGGCCTCATAGATCTCCGTCACCACGATCGGGTCCCCGCCGCAGGTCGTGTTCGCGTAGACAGACCAGTTGTCGAGCCCGCTGCACTCGGGCACTGCTCCGTTGCCGTTGACGAGGATGGTCAGCTCTTCGTCGAGCAGAGCCGGATCGCAGGGCTGCTCCACGCAGGTCCCCGCCGGGATCGGCACCGTGACCGTGCAGGTGCCCACCGCCCAAGCCGGATCGGGGCTGCTCGTGGCGAACTGGTGCCCGCCCCGGGGATAAAAGGTGAGCTCGGCGCCCGCGGGAGCGTCGACCGTCCCATGGTTGCAGACCGGGATCTCCACGCCGCAGGGCATGCCCACCGCGAGATCCGGGGTCGCGCAGGTCGGATCCGTGAAGCCCGCCGCGTTGGCGACGCACTCACCGACGTCGTCGACGGTGGGGTCCGGGGTATCCACCGTGCACGCGGACATCGCCGCACGGCAGGCGTCGCCCGTCGTCCCGCTGGCGTCCAGCACGCTGTTCGGGCGCAGGCGCCCCATGGCCCCCCGCAGCTGCCCGTAGAGTCGCGCGCCGTTCCCGAGGTAGACGCCGCCGCCGGGCGCGGAGAACACGCCGCCGAGGGACGCCTGGTTCTCGATGCAGATCGCGTTCGCGTCACAGTTCCAGGGGTTCGTGTCAGTAGACGCGGAGTAGACTTGCAAGCGCAGGGGATCCGCTCCGCCGCTCAGGCCGAGGATCTGGGTCTGCTGCTCGAAGCGCACCGAGCCGCACACGTTGATCTCGACCGTACCCGTCGCGGGGAGCTGCAGGCGCGTGTCGGCGGCGAGGCGGAGCGAGCGGAGGTTGTACGTGCCGGCCTGCAAGGTGAGGGTGATGTTGCTGCCCCAGTTGTTCACCTGGACGTCGCCGTAGGTGCCCGGCGCCAACGTGGCGTGGTTTGTGAAGGTCTGATTCGCGCCGCCCGTCGGGCACGTCAGCGTCTTCGTGGGCAGGGCGTGGTTCAGCGGGCTGGATCCTACGGGGGGAGCCCCCACGCTGCCGCCCGCGTTGTTCCAGGTCCCCGCGACCTGCACCCCACCGCTCACGTCGCTGTTGCTCAGGGTGAAGGACCCCAGCGCGTGAACGTCACCATCGACCTGCGATCGCTTGAACCCCTCCGCGTTGATCGAGCTCTCGGCGGTCCCCAGGCGCACGTTCCCGCGGATGGTGGTGCCGTAGGCGTCCAGGCCGTTCGAGTCGTTGCCCACCATGAGCGCGTAGTCGCAGGCGAAGAACTCCGGCGGCGGCGGCGCTCCCCCACACAGGGTGTGCGCGCTCGCCACGCAGGCGGCGTCCCAGGCCGTCGTGCAGCAGTACTCCCGTCCGGGCTCCGCACACACCGTGCCGGCGCAGTCGCTACAATCCGCCGCCAGCGGTCCCCCCACGGTGCACACCGGGTGCGTGCAGCCCGTCACGGGGCCGCACCAGGCGTCGCACACGGTCTTCACCTTCGCCACGCAGCTCGCGCTCCACTCCTCCGTGCAGCACGAGGGATCCTCGGCGCAGATGCGCGCCACGCAGGGATCGCAGCCCGCGTCGAGGGCCTCACCGAGGAGGCACTTGGAGTGATCGCACGCAGGATCCGTGGCGACGTCGGTGCAGCGGGTGTTCACCTGGCAGTCGAGCCCCGAGCGGCAGGGTTCGTTCAGAACCGGCGGAAACTCTGGGATGTCGAGGGTGGGACAGCTCGGGGGCTCTTCGCCGATGCCCGCGTCACGACACGCCTCGCCCACGAGGTTCGTCGCGTCGATGTGCACGCCGGGCTCCAGCTGCAGCGCGTGGGCGTAGACGAGCCCCTCGACCGTGCCGATGTTGTTCGCGCTGTAGATGTGCACCTTGCAGTGGGGCGCGATGAAGACGCCGGAGGCGATCGCCCCGGGACCCAACTTCACGTGGTCCGACCCGCTGCAGACCTTCGCCGTGTACCACTGCACGCTGAACGGGTCGGGGCGCGGCCCCTGAGAATACACCGAACCGTTGTGGCTCCACGTGTACGTCTGAGCGCCATTGTCGAAATGGAGATTCGAGCAGGTGTCGATGTTCACGGTGCCCGTCGGCGGCACCCACACCTTCGGGTTGTTCCCCCCCAGGTGCAGGGAGTTGAACGTGTACACCCCCGGCAGCGCGAAGATCAGGGTCCCGTCCGAGTTGAAGTGAACGTTGGCGTAATCCCCTGGACCGCTCAAGATGACCCGAGCGGTGTTGCTGCCGATGATGATGCGGCGCGTCTCTCCGGGATGAAACGTCTGTACGTTATTGACGTTCACGGATCCGCTCTCGGAGATGCAGCTGACCGAGCGCGTCGGGATCTCGGGGAACTCCACGGTGGAGTCGTCCGTCATGCCGCAGCGACCGATGCTCTGGTCGCCGATCACCGGGTTGTTCTGGCAGCCGATGAACCCGTTGGCGGAGACCGTCCCCTTGACGTCCGTCGCGTCCAGGAAGACCCCGCCCCCCGAGACGACCTCATCGACCGTCACGCGCCCCAGGTCGACCGCTCTGTCACCCACTCCTCCCGCGTCCGCCGCGCCGACGGGACCTCCCACCATGATCCCCTGGTTTCCCCCGCCCGTCAGGGTCGTCGCGGAGAACAGGGTGTAGTCACAGACGCTGACCGGAGGCGCTTCCGGGGCGGTCTCGCACTCCGAGCGGACCAGGTCCGCGCACGCGGTCGTCCAAGCGCTCGTACAGCAGGTCTCGTCCACCGCGCACACGACGGCGACGCAGGGATGGCAGCTCGGATCCAGGGCCGCGCCCGTATCGCACAGCTGATGCTCACAAGGCGCAGTCCCCGCTGGGGTCTCCC
>JAEWOQ010000345.1 GCA_023460875.1 Pseudomonadota bacterium | reverse complement strand
GTGCTCCCCGAAGCCGCGGAAGAGACCTCGGACGACACAGCCGTGGAGCGTCAGACGCCGGTCGCCGCGGCGCTGCCCGATGAGCCCGCGGTCGGCGAGGAGCTCGGCTCGCTCCCGGACGGCGGCGGCAGCGCGGCGGCCGAGGCCTCCGCTGCGACGGAAGCCCCTTGACCGCCGAAGGACGCACCCGGAGCCCCCTCGACCGCGTCTTCCTCACGGGCGCAAGCAGCGGGATCGGACGGGGGCTGGCGCTGGCGCTCGCTCGTCCAGGGCGCACCTTCGGCCTCGTCGCGCGTCGCGCAGCGCAGCTCGAAGAGCTGGCGCGAGAGCTCGAAGCGCGCGGCTGCCGCCCCCTGGTGTTGCCCGCCGACGTGCGTGACACGGGTCTCATGGTCGACCTCGCGGGCACCTTCCTCGACGAGGTGGGAGGAATCGACCTGGTCATCGCCAACGCCGGCGTCGGCGAGGGACGACGCAGCGCTCCCATCGATCCACACCGGATCGCCGAGGTGCTCGCCGTCAACGGGATCGGCGTAGCCAACTCCGTGTTCCCCTTCGTGGCCCCGATGCAAGCGCAGGGCTCGGGGACTCTGGTGGCCGTCGGCTCCGTCGCGGGCTTTCGTGCCTTGCCGGGGAGCATCAGCTACTCCGCGTCCAAGGCGTGCGTCGCCACGTTGATGGAGGGCTTGCGCATGGAGCTCCACGGCACCGGGGTGCACGCGATGACCTTGTGCCCCGGCTTCATCCGCACGCCGCTCACGGACAAGAACGAGTTCTCGATGCCCTTCCTGATGGACTGCGACCGCGCATGCCGCGCGATGGTCGCCGCGATCGAGCGACGCAAGGACACCTATGTGCTCCCTTGGCAGATGCGCGTGGCCAGCACGTTGCTGCGTCACGGCCCCGAGTGGCTCGTGCGCCGGGCCGCTGCTCGTCGCGGCGCGTGAACCCGCGGGCTCTGGGCGCGACCGCAACGGAGCCGGGACGGGCGCTCAGTTGCCCGCCAGGAGCAGGGAGTCCGGGCCGCGATCCACGTTGAAGCCCCGAGCCAAGTAGAACTTGCTCCAGGCGCTGCTCGCGAACTCCAGCGGCTCGGGCGCAAGGACGAACGAAGGTTTGTCGTGGCTCAAGCAGGTGAGCGCCACGAAGGGATCGAAGCGCCGAGCGCGCCGCAGAGCGCCCGACTTCGGCTGGAAACCGTGAGGCTCGAGGCAACGCTCGTCGAGGGAGCGGAGAAACGCGGCGGCCTCCGGCACGCTCGATTGATCGTTGCCGAGGTGACGCTCGTCGAGGGCGGCCCTCAAGCTCCCCTGAATGATCAGCTCCAGATGCAGGTGCGGCTGGATGCTGGCGGCGGCCGCGTTGCCCGTCTTGCCGACCGCGCCCAGCGTGTCCCCTCTGCCCACGGGTACCCAGCGATCGTGGGGCAGCTTGGACTCGTCGAGGTGCGCGTAGAAGAACGACGCGTGTGGGTTACCGCTCCGCACGAGGCCAGGAGGTACCGGACACACGAGGTGAATCCAGCGCCCGAAGGAGCGGCTCGCCCCCGCCATGGCCCTCCCCTCGCACGCCGCGAAGACAGGTGTGCCAATGGGGGCGAGGAGATCGATCCCATTGTGCTCGCCATGGAAGCGGGGAGCGCGAAAGTGCCCCTTTCCGCTCTCGTCGGCGCGCACGCCGTGATCGACGGGCAGCACGTAGGCCCACGGCCCCTGCTTCGAGGGGGAGCGCTTGGCCTTGGAGAGCCCCGGCACGTCGGGAGAGACCGCAGCCCCTCCCCCGCCGCCTTCGCTGCCGGCTTCGCCCTGCGAGAACAACTCGCAGGCAACCAGGGCCAGGGCGGCACCAATCAGAAAGCTCACTCGTCGATCGACCTGGGATAGAAAGCTCATGGAACGTCGTAAGCGCCAGCGCGTGAGGCGAAGATGACCGCGAAGGACCGCCACCCCGCGACGCCAGTCCCGCCGCAGCGCGAGCAGAGAAGGTTGCTCCAGGGACCAGGTGGCAAGCTCGAGGGCCCGGAGAGTCAATCCCCGAGATGCCCTCTCGAGCTCCTGGCGCGGAGTTCTTCGGACGTCGCTGAGAGGCATGACGCCTCCCTGCCTGTCACAAGGCGTCCGAACCGGGAAACTTTTTGGGGGATCGTGTGGTAAGCCCCCGCCCCAAGGAGGCGCTGGAGTTTCAGGACGTTCGCTGACTTCACCACCGCCGCAGGGCCTTTCGAACGGCTCGAACGAGCCGCAATGCAGAGGTCGTGAGCCATGGTCTCACTGCGCGTTCCCATGCATGGCAATCCTCCCCCGTCCCCCGCTGCCCCCCATGGCCAGGCTGGTCGACTCTGGACGCGCGACTACGTCCGAGTGCTCGCCCTACAGATGTGCTTTGGCCTCTCCTACTCGGCGTTCCTCCTGCTCCCGAAGTACCTCAGCGCAGAGCTGCGCTCGTCCGCGACGGAGATTGGGTGGGTCACCGGCGCGGCCCTCGTGGTGGCGGCCGTCGCGGGTCCCCTGCTCGGCTCCGGGGTGACCCGGATCCCGAAGCGCTGGATCCTGTTCAGCGGCCTCGTCGGCTCGGGGCTCGCGGCCCTCGCCTTCGCGTCCGTGGATCGCGTCGGTCCGTTGCTGTACGGCTTACGGATCCTGCAGGGGCTCGCCTTCGTCGCCGTCTTCAACAGCACCGCCGTGCTCGTCGCGGACCGCGTGGACAGCAGCCGGCTTGGCCAAGCCATCGGCTACCTCGGCCTCTCGATGCTCGTCACCAACGCCCTGGCGCCGGCGGTGACGGAGCCGCTCGCGGATGCCCTGGGTTGGGGCGTCGCCTTCTCTTCGGCGGGCGTGCTCGCCCTCGTCGCGAGCTTGGGGGTGCTGGGCCTCCAAGACGATCCCGTGGGAGCTCAGGACGTCGACCATCCGCCGATCAGCGTGGCCGATCGGCGCCTCTTGGCGACCTACTACGCCTCGGCCCTGGTCGGGGTGGGGCTGGGCGTCATGTTCACGTTCACCCAGCCCTTCGCCCTCCAGCTCGGCGCAGCACGAGTCGGAGATTTCTTCTTCGGGTACGTGGGCGCCGCCGTGTTCATGAGGACCGTCTTGGCGCGCCTCGCGGACCGCGTCGGCGCCGGGCGCGTGGCGGTCGCGGCGCTGCTCCTCTACTCGGTGGTGGTGTTCGCCACCGCGCGCCTCTCCCCTCCCCTCCTGGCGGTGCTCGGGATCGGGCTCGGCGCTGCCCACGGCTTGATCTACCCGGCCTTGACCGCGTTCGCCCTGGGTCGGGTCAGCCCACGCCAGCGCGGCCCGGTGATGGGGTGGTTCGCTGGCTGCTACAATGCCGGCTTCGCCGCGAGCGTCCTGTGCCTCGGCCCTGTCGCCGACCGGGTGGGCTTCCCCGTGGTCTTCCTCGTCGCAGGGGCGCTCGTGCTCACTGGGGTGCAGCCGCTGCGCCGCGCGGTCACCGCCTCGGCGCCCTGAGGAGCGGCTCCGCTCGGCCGCGAACGCCCCCCGAACGCTCCCAGCAAACCTGGACCTGCGCCCGAACCAAAGCACGACGCGGGGCCCTCCACTGAGAGTCCCGCGTCGGCTTCTTTGGCGACGTCCAGCGGCCCTCCGACCGCGGACGACACGCTCACGCGAAGGTACGGACCTGAACGGCCTCGATGCGCTCGCTGCCCGTGTGGATGTCGCTGACGACCACGACCGGATCTCCCGGGAGCAAGCGGTTCCGCTGACGCAACATCTCCATCGCTCGCTGCACATCGGTCTCAGGGCTCTCGGAGAAGTCCACGACCAGCGGCACGACCGAGCGGAGCATCCACAGTTTGCGCCGCACACCCTGATCGTTCGTCAGGCCATAGATGATCGCGGTCTTCGGACGGAACGACGCCACCGCCTCGGTCAGACGCCCGCTGCGGCTGGTCACCACGATCGCGTGAGCGCCCAGCGAGTCTGCCAGCTTGCACGCCGAGCGCGCCAGGTGCTCCCGGGCCTCTTGCACCGTGCGCTCGAGGTGGAACCCCATGGACGGCTCCTTCTCGATACGTCGAGCGATGCTATCCATCACCTGGACGCAGCGCACCGGGTGGGCCCCCGCGCTGGTCTCACCGCTGAGCATGATCGCGTCGGCGCCCTCATAGACGGCGTTGGCGACGTCGCTGACCTCGGCGCGGGTCGGCATGGGGTTGGTGATCATCGACTCCAGCAGGTGGGTCGCCACGATCACCGGTTTGCCGGCGAGGGCGCAGGCGCGCACCATCTGGCGCTGGACGACGGGGAGATCACGGATGGAGATCTCCACCCCCAAATCACCGCGAGCGACCATGATGCCGTCGGCGACCTCCAGGATCTGCTGGAAGTGATCGATGCCCTCCTGGTTCTCGATCTTCGCATAGATCCGGGTCTGCTTCCCCGCAGCCTCGACGATCTTGCGACACTCGAGGATGTCTTCGGGGGAGCGCACGAAGGACAGGGCGATGAAGTCGACGTCGTTCGACAGACCGAACTCGATGTCCCTGCGATCCTTCTCCGTGATGGAGGGCAGATTCACCCGAATGCCAGGCAGGTTCACGTGACGCCGCGAGCCGAGCTTGCCTCCGTCGATGACCCGACACTGCAGCTTCGGGGGATCGATCTCGAGCACCTCGAGGTTGATGATGCCGTTGTCGACGGTGACTCGGTCTCCGGCCCTCAGATCGTTGACGAGATCCTGGTAGTTGACGTGGACGCTCTGCTCTTCGGTGTCCTCGGGGCTGACGGTCAGGGTGATGACCTGGCCCACGACGAGCTGGAGCGGATGCTCGCGCTCCCCCGTCCGGATCTCGGGTCCTTGGGTGTCCAGGAGGATGGCTACTGGATGGTTCAGGACCTCGTTCAGCTTCTTGATGGTGCGGATGTACTCGCCGTGGGACTCGTGGTTCCCATGGGACATGTTCAGCCGCGCGATGTTCATGCCCGCCGTCGCCATTTCCCGCAGGGTCTCCTCGCTGGAGCTCGTGGGGCCCAACGTGCAGACGATTTTGGTGTGGCGGAAATCTCGGCGGGTCGTCTTTTCAATCATGCGCTTGCCTCGAAACGGTTCGGTACGCCGCCTTTAGCATCAGAGCGGCAGCCCGAAAAAGCATTCTTTCCCGACGCCCCCCAGAAGTGAGCCCCCCGGCGGCGCTCGTCGGGTCCGAGACCCGCGACCTGTCCGCTTCCACGCCGCGCCTGGAGGGCTGACGCAAGCCAGCACGGCAGAACGGGTTCTGCCCGATCGGCGGACGTCGGGGACGTTCCGGGTCAGCGACGCCCCTTGAAGCCCATCATCCCCTGGACCACGGCCTCGCTCTCCTCCGCGATCTCCTCTTGCTCGCGCAGCTCGTCGGCGCAGTCCTCGCAGACCCGCTTCCGGCGCCCCCCGGCGTTCACGGTGACCAGCTCGTCGACTTCTTCACCACAAGATTTGCACTCGGCCATGGCGCCGCGAGTATACCTCCGGTCGGGTCAAGGCCGCTCCCCCGGCGCCCCCGCAGCGGCTTCATCCTCGTCCAGCGCGGGATCGGCGCTTGAGTCCGGGGGCGCAGGGGCCAGGCGCGCTCGAAACGTCCCATCCCCGTCGACGTCCACGAACACGGGGTTGATGATGGCGAAGGGCGTCCCCTTTCCCTCGGGGAAGGTCTCTCGGAGGGGACGATCGCCGCGGATGATCACGACGATCCACGAGTCTTCTTCGAGCTGGAGGGCTTGGCGCCAACCGTAGACGAGCTGATGGCGCGACAGCGGCTGCAAGGTCGTCTTGGCCACGAGCTGCCCGTTCACCCAGGCCTCCGCTCGGGACACGTCGACCCAAGGCGCCGCGCGGGCGGCCACCTCCAACAGCACCTCCCCCGTGCTCGTCGAGACCATGTCGCCGGGCCCGCCCTCGCCCGCCACGAGCACATCCGCGAAGATCCCGTTGGAGATCTGGGCGCGCCCCTTCAACAGTGCGCTCGCCAGCTCGTCCTCGGTCACGAGCTCGGGACGATCCTCGGCCACCTTCACGTACGTCCGCGGGTAACCCGCCCACTGAAACACGAGCCCGTGGGAGTCGGAGTTACCCACGGCGGTGTAGGTGTACCCCCAGTCGAGCAGGGCGAACCACTCCTGGATGTTCTGCTCGATCGTGCCGGGCTGGTCGAGCTCGAAGCCGTTGACGACCTCGAGCGTGTCGAAGTCGAAGGAGAAGCCCTCTTCGGCCTCCGGGGCCACCTCCTCGCCGACGCGCAGCCGCGCGAAGTACCCGATGCCCCCTGCCATCCGCGGGTGGTTCACCTGGATCACGGCGCGCGGCGCCAAGGCTCGAGCGTCCGCGAAGATCTCCCAAGGCACCACGCCCGCGTACTGGGGAGGCCGCGCGTCGAGGGGGTACGGGAACGCGTTGAAATGCCCCCAGCCCACGGTGGTGATCTCGACACCGACCACGGGGAGCAACGCCGACGTCAGCCGCTGCGCCTTCACCGCGGGTCCGAAGTCCGTGACGTGGTTGTGATCCGTGGCCACGGCGACCTCGACTCCCTCCCCAGCCAGGGACAAGACCCGATCCTCGAGGGTCACGCTGGAGTCCGGGCTCGGATCCGAGTGGAGGTGGAAGTCCCCCGAGATCCAGCCCTTCGTCTGGACGAGGCGCTCGAGGCTCACGCGCAGCGCCTGTCCCCGATCGGCGGCGATCTCCACGTCGCTGCGGTGGATCGCGTACTCGGGGCCACGGGTCACCCGCACGCCATAGCGCCCTGGCGGGAGCTCGAGGGTGACCTCCCCGTCCCCGGTGTAGGCGATGTTGTGGGTGCCCTGGGCGCGTTGAGCGGTCCCGAAGTGGGGCTTCGCTGTCGGATGGATCCCATAGAGGCTCAGCCGCGCCGGCATCGGCACCCCCTCCGTATCCACCACTGAGACCCGCAGGGTCCCCGCTCGTGGCGCGAGGAGCCGCACCGACGTGGTCCCGTCCTCTTCGACCACGACGGACTCGACGTGGCGACCGCCCGGGGCGTGGAGGGTGACGTCGTAACGGCCGGGAGCCGCTGCCAGTTCGAAGGAGTTGTCCGCGAAGGGCTCGGCGAGCATCACGACCCCGCCCCCCGTTTCCCGGAGCTCGATCGTGGCGCGCTCGGCCGTCGCTGGCTCGACGCGGCCCTCGATGATGCCGAAAGGCTCCCCGCGTAGCTCGAGCACGTCGCGCCCCGCGTGGGCCAAACCGCCCGGGGCGAGCACGAGGGTGCGCTCGATCACGGCTTTTTCACCGGTGGTGAGGGTCACCGGGCTGGCGAGGGCGATCTGCTCGGAGGGCCCGACCCGATCGGTGCGCAGCTCGAGATCCACTTCGCCTCCCCAATAGGCCAGCGCGTAGCTGAGCTTCGGGGTGACCCGGCCGATCCAGCTGGCGCGTCCCGCAGTCGCTTCCGAGACGAAGCCCATCCCAGGCACGAAGGGCGGACCTCCAGGCCAGCGGATGCGATCCCCGAGGCGAACCAGGCGCAGGGGAGCAGCGCGGCGGTTCTCCACCTCGGAGCGGATGTGCAGCCACGGACGCTGAGGATCCACGGTGATCCGGGTCACCACGTCCATCACCCCCCACGGGGCCGTCTGCGTCACCACGAGCGCCGGGACGGGCCCCTCCAGGTCGGGCACGACGCTGCGCGTCTCCAGATCGACGCGCCGCCCGTCCACATAGAGGACCGGCCGGAGATCCTCGACGCGGTCGGCGGCCACGTCACGTCCGCTCGCGTCGAGCACCGCGCCGAACCGCATGGCGCGCTCGGCGCTCGCTCCCCCCGCTCCGACGGCGACGGACACCTGCGCCGAGTTCAACAGCCAGTCACCGGGAGATCCGCCGAGCTGCGGCACCCGCCCCTGCTCCGTGGCGGGCATGCGATCGAGGGTGAGCTTCTCCAGGGTCACGCCGCCCTTCGTTACGGGTCCCGTGAACTCGTCTCGACTGTACTGCGCCTCCCACCACCACCGCCCCGCCAAGAGCGCCACGATCAGGAGCAAGGCCGGGATCCCCCACTTCGACCAGGCTCGCGTGACCACGGCGTTCGCCTAGCGCGGGCCGCGGCCCGAGCCAAGCGCCCGACAGGTTCCTCGAGAGACCGATGGCCAACCCCAGCGCCATCGTCCATAGTCCCGGGCCGATCAGATACGCCCATGACCTCCACCGAGCTCGAACGAAACGTCCTGCGCCGTCGCACCTTCGCGATCATCTCCCACCCGGACGCGGGCAAGACCACGCTCACGGAGAAGCTCCTGCTCATGGGTGGCGCGATCCAGCTCGCCGGCGCCGTCAAGGCTCGCGGGGCGCAGCGTCGCGCCCACTCCGACTGGATGAAAGTGGAGCGCGAGCGTGGGATCTCGGTCACCGCATCTGCGATGACCTTCGACTACGACGGCTGCACCTTTAATCTGCTGGACACCCCGGGCCACGAGGATTTCAGCGAGGACACCTACCGCACGCTGACCGCGGTCGACTCGGCGATCATGGTGCTCGACGCCGCGAAGGGCATCGAGGAGCAGACCCGCAAGCTGTTCGAGGTCTGCCGACTCCGGGACGTGCCGATCCTCACCTTCGTGAACAAGCTGGATCGCGAGGGTCGCGACCCCTTCGACCTGATGGACGAGATCGAGCAGACGCTCGCCCTCGACGTGACCCCGGCGAGCTGGCCCATCGGCATGGGGCGAGACTTCCTCGGCTGCTACGATCTCTTCAAGGATCGCCTGCTGTTGATGGAGCGCAGCAAGGAACGCCTCGCGGACGTCGCGGAGGAGTGCCACGGGCTCGACGATCCCAAGCTGGACGAGCTGGTGCCCGAGGCGCGCCTGCGGGAGCTGCGGGAGGGGGCCACGATGGCTCGAGAGCTCTGCCCGACGTTCGACATCGAGGCGTACCGGGGCGGCCACATGACGCCCGTCTTCTTCGGGAGCGCTCTCAACACCTTCGGCGTCGGAGAGGTCCTCGACGGCATCGCCCGCTTCGCCCCCTCACCCCGCACGCAGAAGGCGCGGGAGCGGGAGGTGCGCGCCACCGAGCGTAAGGTCACGGGCTTCGTGTTCAAGGTCCAGGCGAACATGGATCCCAAACACCGGGACCGCGTCGCCTTCGTGCGCCTGTGCTCCGGGCACTTCAAGCGCGGGCTCAAGATGACCCACGTGCGCAGCGGGTCAGTGCTCACCGTCCACAACCCGGTGCTGTTCCTGGCTCAGGATCGAGAGCTCGCGGAGGAGGCCTTCGCCGGGGACATCATCGGTGTCCCGAACCACGGCAAGCTCCGCATCGGCGACACGCTCACGGAGGGAGAGCTCCTCAATTTCACGGGCATCCCGAGCTTCGCCCCGGAGCTCTTGCAGCGGGTGCGCCCCGTCGACCCCATGCGCGCGAAGCACCTGGGGCGGGCGCTGGAGCAGCTCGCCGAGGAGGGCGCGGCCCGCGTCTTCAAGCCGTCGATCGGATCGAACTGGATCGTCGGCGTCGTCGGCGCCCTCCAGTTCGACGTGCTCGCCGACCGCATCCGCACCGAGTACGACATCCCCGTCATCTTCGAGCACGCGTCCCTCTTCACGGCGCGCTGGGTGGAGTGCGACGATCGGAAGGTGTTGGACCGCTTTCGATCCGGCAACGAGGGCTACCTCGCCACGGATCACACCGGCGCGTTGGTCTTCCTGGCGCGAAACTCCTGGCACCTCGAGACGACGGAGAAGGACTTCCCCGACGTGCGGTTCGTGAAGACCAAAGAGCAGACCTGAGCAGCCCTGAGCCGGACGCCGCCGGCCGAGCATGCTCCGGTGGCCGCCCGACAGCCGCGGGCTTGGCGAACGCGGAGCTTGGCGAACCAACGAGCCGCGGGGTGGCCGATGCCAGGCCGCGGCTCGAGCTCAGGCGCGCCGCGCCAGCCGCGCGCTCACCGAGCTCCGTTCGTCCCGCATCACTCCGCCTGGGCGTACTTGCGGAGCGCCGCGTCGGCTTCGAGGTACTCAGGCGAGAAGACGTGGGCCTGGGCGCCCTTGGCGGCCGTGACCACCACCCGCAGCCCCTGGAGCGGGCCCCCGGTCATGTCGCAGTGGAGCCGCTTGGCGGAGCCCCCAGTGGCGGAGACGTCCCAGCTCTTCACCACCGTCGCCGCGCCGCCGAGCTCTTCGCAGCTCGTGGCCTTGGGCAGGTTGGTCGAGAAGCGGACGAGCTTCGGGTCCGCCTCCCAATAGCGCACGTCGAAGGCGCCCGCGTCGCCCACCTTCCGTGAGACCTTGCACCAGCGCTGCTTGGTGCGCGCCGCGGCCGCGTCATCGCCACACTCGGGGGAGTTCGACGTTTTCTCCGGCGCCGCGCGGTGGTCGGCGACGAACTTCGTGAACAGCTCCACGTACTTCTTCGCCTGGGCGGCCTCCGCCTCCTCCCGCTGCTTGGCCTCGGCGACCTGCGTCTCCTTGTCGACGATCTCACGGTCGAGGGCGCTGAGCGCGCCCGTGTCCGCGCACTGCTTGTACGCGTACGTTCGCCACTCCTTCGCCGCGGCGAAGTCGCCGACCTGCAGCGCTTGACGCACCGTCGACTGCGCCTGATCGCACTTCTCGGCGCTCTTCTGGTCGCAGCCAGCCAACGCCGTGAGCGCGAGGAGAGCGCCGCAGGCGGAATGCCACATTCTCAACGGAGCAGCGGACGTGCGCCGCGGCCCTTCGGAGACGTGGAGAGTCCCCGTGGGGAGCGAGAGAAGGAGGTTCGTGTTCGACTCAGTCTTACCGGCCGGCATGGGACGGGTGTATATCTGCGAGGCGCGCGGGGCAACACGGGCTTGCTCCGCCTCATCGGACAGTCCGGTCGAGCGACTCAGTGACCACGCTCGACTGACGGACTCCGGCCCTGCTCGTCGGGGCCGGCCTCGTGGCGGAGCGACCGCTCCCGCCGCCCCTCGCAAGTCTTCTGCACATGCGTCGCCCCCCTCCGCCTCCCCTCACGCATGCACGATCCGGTGGATCCGCCGGCGCGACGGTCCTCCCACCCGCTCCGGCCAGCCCGTTCGCGGCCTCCCCGGGCTCCACGGAGTTCACGCCCCCTCCGCCCGACTCCAGGACTGCGGTCCCCCCGTCTCTGCGCCCCAGCG
>JAEWOQ010000344.1 GCA_023460875.1 Pseudomonadota bacterium | reverse complement strand
CGGCTCCACCGCTCGCGCGCAACGAACGAGGCCCGAGAACGGGCGATCGGACTCGCTGCGCGCCCACCAGCGTCGACCGACGCGCGTGGGCTATCGTTCCTCGAGCTCGATCCCCGGGACCGGGCGGCGCTCTGGGACTCCGGGCGGCGCTCTGGGACTCCGCGCGACCGTGCGGCGCGCGCGGGAGTTACCGCACGATGACGTAGCTCTCGCAGGGGAACGTGATGTAGAGGTCGGGGCGGATCGTCGTCTTGATCGCGGTGCACGAGTCGCCGACCAGCTCGAGGTCCGTGGTGGACTTCATGCGCCAGCCGTTGGCGTCGTCGTAGGGGAGCCCCTCGCAATCGAGCAGGACCGTGCCCTTGTCGGCCTTCTCCAGATCGACCTCCTCGCTGAGCTTGAACTCACAGCTGCGCACGCCGCCGACGATCCGCCCGATGTCGTCGCGGAGCCCCGCGGGGTCCTCTGGCCGGTAGTAACGCGCGTCGCCCCCGGAGGGCGCGTAGGTCCCGAGGGTGGCGGGATCGCAGTCCGCGTGGGCCGAGCGCTGCTGCACAGGCTCCCCCGCGCCCGCGTTCGCGAGGTCTTGCAGGTGGTCGCGGCCGATCTCGCCGACCCCGATGACGAAGGTCCGAATGTTCTTCGCGAAGGCCTCCTGCACCGCCGCGATGGCCTCGTCCTGTCCGCACTGAGGATCGGGCACCGCGCAGGTGTCCGGCTCTCCGTCGGTGACGAGGAGGAGGAACTTGGGCCCTGGAGACTGATCCGCCTCGAGCACGGGGAGCACCGCGCGGATGGCGGCGCCGGTGGGGGTCTCTCCCTTGTAGGTGAGGGGGTCCGAGCCGGTCGTCGCCGGGTCGACGCTGACCTCGTCGTAGAGGGTCACGATGCTGTCGAAGCTGTCCGTGGCCGTGGCGATGTCGATGACATCCATCAGGGGACACGCGGCCGCGCCGTTGACCTGCTGGTGCGTGTAGGTGGCGAAGCCGAAGCGCACGGCGCCGTGCAGCTCCCGCAGGACCCCGCTGTCGCCGATGAGCGCGTCCTTCAGGGGCTGCCAGCGAGTCGGGCTGTTGCCGAAGGGGGTGTCGAACATGCTCGAGGAGCGATCCACCAAAATCATCACGGTGGGCACGACGGACTCGAACTCCACCTGGAGGTCGTTGCAGCCCAGCTGGGGATTGCACTCGCGCTTCTTCGTGGGGCCGGTGTCTCCCCCGCCGTCGCTCGGGTCGAGGAGCGTGTGGCCGCCCGCGCCATCACCACCGACCGCTCCGTCGTTCGTGTCGGAGCCGCAGCCCACCATCGCACCGCCGACCACCAGCGCCAGCCCTGTAAGCAATCCCATGGCCTTCATGGTCGGGAGCGTAACCCGAGCGTGGGTAAACAGCTCACAATTCGTGCAGGTTGTAACTATCTAGTGGAGATGCTCAGAGCTCCTAGCGAACAGCGGGGGACGGGGAGCGCAGGCGTCGTAGGTGGCCCCCGGGCCCGGAATCGTGGAACGGCCGCAGGTCGGGGCCCGCGGCGCCGTACCTAGCTCGCTTACCCGCTCTTCCGCGCGAAGTCCGCGGGCGGTCGGCACATCCACGTCTGGCCGAGGTGCTTGATGAACCTCTGAATCACGCGGGCGTTCTCGCCGAAGTCGCCCGTGGTGATGTTCGAACGAGAGCGCATCTCGACGATGGAACCCCGCCCGTCTGGCCGCACGGTGACGACGAGCTGACTTTCGAAGCCGAGGCTCGTTCGGAGCGTCCCTTCGAGGCGTCGTTCCCGGTGGCTCAAGCGCTCCAAGCGCCAAGAAGGGAGAGAGCCTGCGGCGACGACGGCGTGGCCGAAAGCTCGCTCGGCTCGGCTCGACAAGCGAAGCGCCTGCAACGATGGATAGCGCTCCCCGATGGTCTTCGCTTCAGCCTCGCCATACACCTGCGCGCCCTCCGGTTCGACGGGCATGAGCCAACTGAACGTCGGAGGACTCTCCGCAGCCGCCACGTCGTGCAGCCACGGGAAGCGGAAGAACGTCCATGCGGCGAGGGCGAGGACCAGGACGCCCAGGGGAGCGGCGGCGAGCAGGGCGCTGTCGGGGACCTGCCTCTGCCCCCAGCGTTGATAGGCTGCCCACAGCCCCATGCCGAGGGCGACGAGACCGGCGGTCGCGATCCCGAAGAGCGCGACCTCGAACGGGAGTCGTCCAGCGCGCCCCAGCGCGAAGGCGAGGAAGCTCAGGGTCCACAGCCCGCCGGCGAGCACCGGTGTCCAGCGCGGGGCGGGGCCGGGGGTGGCGGGGAGGGTTTTCACATCGGAAGAAGCCATGGCGGCCTGAATTTGCGCGGTGGAGGTCGGTCTCGCAAGCTCGCGGAGCGCAAAGAGAAAGGGCCGCCGACTTGCGTCAGCGGCCCTCCCTCGAGGTTGGCTCGATTCAGAGATCGAGCGAGGCGGTCACCGACACGGACCCCTTGATGGCGGCCTCCATGTTGGAGAAGGCCGTGGCACCGGCAGACATGATCGCCGGGGCGCAGATGACGGCCTTACCGCTGAGGTCGCCGACGTTGCCGCCGATCTTCATGCCGGCGTCGAGCGAGGCGTCGAGGCCGTCGAGGAAGGCCTGACCGCGGGCTTCCACGGCGACCAGGATGTTCGGCAGGTTCGCCTTGAGGGAGGCGATGGCCGTGTTCAGCTGCGCCTGAGCGGTCGCGTCGAAGCTGGCGCCGCCGCTGGCCTCGAAGACGATGGCCACGCTCGGGGGATGGCACTCCGCCTTGGCGCTGGCGCTGGCCTCGCAGTTGGCGTTGCAGTCCGCCGCAGCGTCACACTCGCAGCTCGCCTTGAGCGTGCCGCCCTCGCACTTGAGGGGCTCGACCTCGCCCTCGCAGGAGCCGTCGCACTTCACGCTGGCGCCCGCCTCTGCGGTGCAGGCAGCGTCGCAGGAGCCCTGGCAGCTACCTTCGCACTCGATCTCGGCGTCGGCCGACATCTCGCAGGTGCCCTCGCACTCACCCTTGCAGGTGCCGTCCGCCTGGATGCCCGTCTCGTCGGCGCTACCGCCAGCGCTGCAGGTGCCATCGCACTTGCCATCGCACTTGACGCTCGCGCCCACGTCGGCCTTGCAGGACCCAGAGCAGCTGCCCTCGCACTTGCCTTCGCAAGCGACGCTGGCGCCCGCCTCGGCCTCGCAGGAGCCGGAGCAAGAGACCTGCATCTTGCCGCCCTCGCAGGTCGGCGGATTGGCATCGACGTCACACTCGCAGCCCACCGATGCCGTACACTCGGCCGAACAGTCCGCGCTTGCGCTCACGGAAGCGGAGCACTTCGGAGCCTCGTAGTCGATCTTGAGGGAGCCTTCGGCCCCGAACTCACCGTCGGCGCCAAAGTAAGCGTCGATGCGGGCAGCCGCGAGGGAGCAGAGTCCCTGGACCTTGGCGCCACCGCTCTTGGCCCTCTCGGCGGCGAGGTCGTCCTTGGTCGCGCCCATGTCGGTCGCGATGTTGGTGCAGGCGATCTCGATGTCGCCGAGGGTGGCGGCTGCCACGCCCGAGAGGTCGGCCATGGCCTGGGCGAAGACCTTGAACTGGCCTTCCATCTCGGCGTCCATGCCGAAGTCGACGCCGCTCAGGTCTGCGCCGACCTCGAAGTCGTCGCAGCAGAGGCCGCCTGCGAGCCCGCCAGGGCCGTCTTCACCACAACCGGTCGTTGCGGCGGCGCCCGTCAGGGCCACGAGCATGGGGGCCGCGATGTACGTAAGTCTCTTGGAAAATGCCATTTGAATGAAAGCTCCTCTTGATGGTCTGGGGGCGTACCGCACCCGGGATCTTCAGTCTGTCGTGATTCGTTGGGGGGGGACCGTTCTTCCCTCCGAGTGCTGCCGACCTTCGACGTGAGCCGTCTCTCTCGCGTGGTGCCCCCCTCGGAGGCGACTAGGTTTGGCGATCGAGCTGGATGCCTAGGTCGAACGAACTTCTACAGGGAACCTATCGCGGTGTTAAGAGGCCTTTGTTTGCACGCGCTGGGCCAGCTCACGCCGAGATCGTTCGTGAGGTGTCCGGGAGGCGTTCGCGTCGGTCCGCCAGGGCTGGAACCGGTCGAATGCAGGCAAAAACACCGTTAGTTTGTGGGTGGCGACTGTGTGATGCGCCCCGACAGGACGTGCCGAGGAGGGAGCGGCTCATACAAACGCGGAGCCCGCGAGGTGCGACGTCCACTTCCCGATCGCGACAGGGATGTCAGGGACGCGGGCGTGTCGCCGAACGCTCGGCCAGGGAACGCGAGGGCGAGCGGACCCCGTGAGGCGCTCGGCGGAGCGGGACGAGGGCACCTGGAGAGCGGATCAGTAGATGACGCCCAGCAGCACGCGCAGGGTCTGCGCCGTGGCCAGCTCGGGGGTGCCGCCGCCCGTGACGGGCGTCTGCTGCGACTGATAGGCGAGGCCCGACATGGGGAAGAGCACGCCGTACTGGACGGCGCTGTAGAACCCGCCGATCTGCTGCAGGTGATCGTTGAGGGCCCCGTCGCTCGACTGGAAGTAGACGGTGCCGTTCAGCTCGATGCCGAGGTCCCGCTCGTGGCCGGGCGCCTGCATGAACTGGCTCGCGCGGGTCCAGATGGCCTCCACCAGACCACCGAGGCGTGTCCCCGTCGGACGACGGATGAAGTCGTAACGGGCGCTCGGGCGCAGGTAGTAGGTGCCCTGCACCCGGTTGAGGATGTGGCGGTGGAGGATCAGATCGACGCGGTAGTTCGGGTGGAAACGGAACGTTTGCAGGCTGCGGTCCCCGAGCTGCTCGACGCCGTCGAGTCCAGGCGCGCCGGTGCCGCGAGGCACGAGGCCCTCCACGTCCGAGTCACCGGAGGCCCACCCAAACTGGAAGCCGATCTCGAGGCGGTCCTCGATGAGCTTCTGGCGCATGCGGGTGGCGAGGCCCCACTGGTTGACTTTCCAGCCGTCGTCCCCGTTATCGTTTTGATAGTCGCTGGTCCCCGGCTCGTTCGAGCGGTTCTGGATCGTGCCCTGGTGAGTGACGAGCTCCATGTCGAAATGGAACTTGCGGTACTTGAGCTCGAGCCAGAGGTCGGGGGTCCAGATGTTGAGCCCGCGCCGGGTGTATGCGTAGGAAGCGCCGCCGGGGGCACAGTCCAGGGTGGCGCCGCCAGCGGGGCTGCCACAGGGGCCCGCCGCGTCCGCCGCGAGGCGCTGGTTTCGGTAGGTGAGGTAGAGACCGCCGTTGAGGACGACCTTGCCTTGGGCGAGCTGCAGACGCTCGAGCTCGGGATCCACCCGCCGGTACACGATGAGGTTGTACTGGCTGACGTCGTCCTGTTGGCCGAGGTCGTAGGGCTGACCGCCGTAGGGCGAGAAGGACGCGCTCGTGGGCAGCTCGTTGGCGAAGTCCCAAGCGCCGCCGATGTGCAAGGACAGGGAGGGGACCGCCGTGAAGAAGGCGATGCGATCGACGGTCGTCTGGTAGTCGCCGTCGAAATCATTGCCGGCGTTTCGATAGATGCCGAGGCCCCAGTGATCCGGCATGCGCCCGAAGCGCAGCTGCCCGATGGGGGTCGTGTACTCGGCCCAGGCGCGCTTGACGAGGATGCTGTCCTGGAGGCTGTTGATGCCGGAGCGCGGCGGGGTCTGCGTGTAGGCGAGGCCGCTGTGGGGCTCGTAGTTGTCTCGAGGGGCGACGGCGTAACCCGCGGCGGAGGGCACGTTGTTGTAGCCGTTGGGGGTCGACCCGAGCACCAGGTTGTCGAGCAGATCGATCTGCGTACGGACGCGCAGGTTGTCGGAGATGACGAGGGCCGGCTCGACGCGGAGGCGCATGTTGGCGCCCGCGTGGGTGTTGTTGCGACAGCCGACGTTCGCCTGAGCGGGGTTGTCGTTGCCGCCGGTCCCGGCCTCCGACTGGGTGCACAGGGTCGGGCCGTGCTCGAGGCCCTGCATGTCGCGGTAGTGATCGTCCGCGGGCCGGGGGAACATGGCGTCCTCGGGAGCGTCGATGCGCCCGAGGTGGAACTTGTGGAACATCTCCCAGCGCGTCCTGAAATACCCGTGGAGCTCCAGGGTGGGGCGCGTGTGGGACCACCAGTCCTCGGCGAGGACTCGGTTGGGATCGTCTTTCGGCTGCTGCTGCTCTGCGGCGGGAGGCAGCGTTGGCTGGGTCGCGGGATCGTCCCACTGGCCGAAGCCGAGGCCCGCGCCCGCGCCGCCGCCACTCGGGCGCGGCGGGGTGGCCTGGGTCGGCGGAGGGAGCGGGCCGTCAGGCTCGAGCTCTGGAGGGAGCTCGTCCACGGACGGCTGAGGAGGGGGCGGTGTGTGCGGCGCGGGGGTCCCCGTGGCGCCCGGAGCGCGCGTGGGCGGGGCCTGCTCGGCGGGAGGAGTCTGCTCCGCTGGCGGAGCCTCGTCCTCCGAGCGGGGCGCCGCTACGTCCGCGTCCGGCCC
>JAEWOQ010000343.1 GCA_023460875.1 Pseudomonadota bacterium | reverse complement strand
GGGTGGGACGCCAGGTGGCCGCGAGCCCGAGCCGGATCCCCTCCTCGACCGAGGCGCCGAGGCGACGCTCCTCCTGTACCCGGGCGAGCAGCATGATCCCCGTGTTGATGCCGTTGCCGACGACGATCGACCCGAGGAACGCCGTGTTCGAGTTGAGCGACCGGATGGACAGAGGCGGCAGCGCGACGGCAGCGAAGGCGTAGCTGACCCCGAGCATCAGAGGAATGCCGAGCACGGGCAGGGCCCAGTACGAGCCGAAGAACCACCAGAGCAGAGACGTGACCAGGACTATCACCAGCAAGGAAGATCGGGTCAGATCCACCTCGAGCCCGGACATCTCTTCCATGCGAGCCGCGACGTCCCCGGCGAGGCCGAGCCGCATGCCAGGCGCATAGGCTTCGGGAAAACCGAGGTCGGCGATGTCGTCTCGCACCCGCCCGATCAGATGTCGATCGGGCCCCGAGCCCGTCGAGGTGGAGCTGCTGTGGATCAGCAGCACCGCCGTCTGGCCGTCCCCGTCGACGAAGCGCCCGTCGGGGAACAGCGTGCTCGAGCCTCCCGAGGCATAGCGGGTCTCGTACTTTTCCTGGAGCTTGCGGAAGGGGATCTCGGGGGGCGGATCTTCTTCCTCCTCGAGGAGGTTCAAATCGAGGGCGTGGGTGACCTCCCAGTCCCGGCGCCGCGCGACGGAGCGGCGGAGCTCGCGGACGTCTTCGAGATCCATCAGCTGCAGCGCGAAGGTCTCGACGAAGGCGCGCTCCTCCTGGATCCCTGTGCGCACTCCGTCCGCGAGGTCGTCCGGGTAGCGCTCGACGCGCGCCGCGAGATCGTCGATGAACCGCAGGGCGTGGGGGACGTTTTGCGGGCCCCCCGTGTCGACGACCACGCCGAGGTAGCGCATGCCAGGGAGCCGCGCGCGGAGCTCGTCGAGAGCGCGCACGCTGGGGGCCTCCTCGGGGAGCAGCTCTTCGAGATCGCTCCGCAGGGAGGCGTAGGTGAGCACCGTCCGCGGCACCGTCACCAGGCCGAGCAGCGCGGACACGAGGACGATCCAGCGGCGCTGCCGCAGCAACCAGCGGATCGCCCGATCCTCGCGGGTAGATACCGACTCAGGCATCCGCGAGCTCCGGCTCCTGTGCGGCGGAGACGATGGCCACGGGGGCACTAACGGCGCGTGACCCGCGCCGAACAAGGTCGAACGTTCGTTTCCGTCGTTGTGGTTCGAGGCGACGCCGCCGGGTTCGCCGGGCCGGTCAGCGCCGCGCTGCTGCGGCGGGATCGGGGGCGCCTGCGGGGGGCGGGGTGCATCGAGGGGGAGACGGCGGGTAGCCGTGACCCCCTTCCTCGGACCGCTTCAGGGAGGTCGCTGCTCGGGGTGTCTTCGTCCCGTCGATGGTCGAGGGGACGAAGGTCGTAGGGGGAGGTCCGGGCTCAGCCCGCTTCCGGGAGCTCTTCCGCGAGCTGGGGCACGGGGGCGGGGAGGGCTGCCTCTCGGGAGCCGTCTCGGGAGCCGTCGGGGCCCTTGCCTGGCTCGGGGTCGGTGCGCTGGGGGATGAGAGACAGCACCGCGGGTAGCCACATCAGGTTCGTCATCAGGGTGATCGAGAGGATGAGCATGGCGAGCTTGCCCAGGGAGGCGAGTCCGCCGTTCTGGGAGGTGGTCAGGCTCGCGAAGGCGACGAAGGTGGTCAGCGTCGCGCCGATGACGGCGCGGGAGCTCACGAGGAGCCCGGACCAATCGGTGACACCCCGCCGCCGGTAGACGGACCACACCACGTAGATGGCGCCGTCGACCCCCATCCCGAAGCCGACGGGGAAGACGAGCATGTTGTAGAAGTTCACCTTCCAGCCCAGCACCGGCATGAGGGCGACGCTGGTGGCGACGGCGGTGCAGATGGCGGTCACCACGAGCAGGGTGCGCCGCAGCGACCGCCCGACGAGCAAGGTCCCGATCAGCAGACCCACCAGGGTGAGCCCGGTCACGAGCAGGCCGTCCTCGGAGAGCAACGGCACGACCTCGCCGAGGACGGCGGAGGAGGAGGCGAAGCGCACCTTCGGGTAGGCCTCCCGCAGCTCGTCGAGCTTCTTCGTCAGCTCGATCATGTGATGAGCGTCCTCGCTCGCGTAGGAGTGGTAGATGACGCCCACCTTGCCGAAGCTGCGGTCGCGCTCGGCGAAGGCGTCGAGGACCCACTGCGGCATGTCCTCCGCGCGGATCGGCTCCTCGACGTCGAGCAGCGGCTGCCAGGCCTTCAAGCGGTGCTCGAGCTTGCCCTTCGCATGCCGCTCCGCGTCCGCGGCCAGGGTCTTCAAGCGGGAGAGCGCGGCGAGGCGCTCCTCCTGCTCTGGAGGGACGAATGTCCCGGGAGTGATCACGGCGGTCCCCTCGTTGCCGCGCAGCCCGTCCGGGTAGCGGTCTCGCACTCCTTGCCCAGCGGCTTCGAGGGCTTCGGGATCGTCCGCGAGCATCAGCACGACGCCGCGTGAGGTCCCGTGGAGGGCGGGGCCGAAGTCCGTGCCGTGATCGCCCGCCGCTTGGGTCACGAGGCGCTTGAAGTCGTGCTCGAGCTCGAGGTTGCTGGCTTGCCAGATGCCGCCCGCGAGGCACGCGAGCCCGAACAAGCTGACGGCGAGGGCCGGCCCGCGGCGCCAACGCCCCAGGAGGGCGCTGGGCGGGGTCCAGGGGCGCATCACCGAACCTTGGAAGGGGCGCAGTCGCTCGAGCCACAGGATGAGCGGGGGCATCACGACCAGGCTCGCCACGAGGATGCAGATGATGCCGACGGAGGCGAGCATCCCCATCTGGGCGAACCCCCGGAACCGCCCCGCCGTGAGCGCCAAGAAGCTGCAGCTGGTCGTCAGGGCCGCGACCCACAGGGACGACATCAGCTGGTCGAGGCTGTTGTACAGCGCGTCCTTGGTCGCGAGCCCGCGGTCCTTCTCGTTGCTGAAGTGGGTGATCAGGTGGATGCCGAAGTCGATGCCGAGCCCCGCCAGCACGATCATGACCGCGGAGCTGATCAGGTTCAGCGTCGGGCTGATCAGGGCGAACATGCCGAGCGACCAAATGGAGCCGACCCCCAGGGGCAGCAGCAGCAGCAGGAACGCGCGCGGCCTACGGAACTGGAGCGCCAGCACACCGACGATCAAGGCCAAGGTCAGCCCGAAGGTGGACTGGAGGTCCGTCATCACCGCTTCGCGGGTCAGCGGCAGGCTGCGGTAGACGCCGGTCACCGCCGTGATCAGGTCGCTCGGCTTGTCCTCGGGGTAGAGGGACTCGAGCAGCGCCTCACCCCGATGGAGCATCTCCGTCGCGAAGGCGAGATCCGACGCGTCGCCGTCGATGGTCGCCTGCACGACGCAGGCGCCGCCGTCCGGGCGACACAGCTCGCCGAACTGCCCGGAGCGCCTCTGCGCGCTCACCTTCTGGATCGGGCCGCCGTCGGCGTCGGACACGCCGTCCGGGCTGGCCTCTTCGGCGTTATAGGCGGCCTCGGGATCCGGGACGTTCTCTTTGCCGAACAAGCCGATGAGCGCGGACAGCTCGGGGGTGGACTCGTAGTGCTTGCGGATGCGCTCGAAGTCGGGCTCTGGGGGCTCCTCCTCGAAGTTCACGCAGCCGGGCATCGCCGCGCAGCGATGCCAGTCGAGGAAGATCTCGACGTCCTCCCCGAGCTCTTCCAGGGTCTCCCGGTCGATGTAGAGCAGGCGCCGATCCAGGAAGTAGCTCGGGTCGCGGCGCTGGATGGCCCAGAGGGTCTCGGGCCATTTCTGCACCTCCGCCAGCGCCTCCTGAGCCATGCGACGGTTCAGGTCCGGATCCGAGGACTGGATGACCAGGTAGTAAGGAGAGACGCTCGCGAAGCGGCGCTTTGCCTCGTCGTTCGCGTGAGACGTCTTCGTGTCGGGCGGCAGGAGCGCCTCGAGGCGAGGATCGACCTCGAGCCGGGGCACGAGCGCTCCGAGCACCGAGGTCAGCAGCGCCAGGACGAGGAGCATGGTGCCGGGGCGCCTGCCTGCCAACGACAAGTACCCGCGGATGAGGCGCTCCTTGAAGGAGGCGAGAGGTGAGGAGGAGGGGGACGGCGCTGACATACGGATGGCTCGGCCGATCTGGTGGGAGGCTCTCCGGCGGTGCTTGGCTCGGTGTGCTTGGCCCGGTGTGCTTGGCCCGAGTGCTAGGCCCGGGTGCACTGGAAATCAACGAGGGGGGCTTCTTATAGCTGTGCTCGAACGATGCGCCCGTGAGAACGCACCACCGGAGCGCCGCCGCTTCCGCAGCCCTCGGGAGGAGGGGCTAGAGGAGCGGGCTCCCCAAGTGGGCCACCGACTCGGCCAGCTTCTGCACCATGGGTTTGCGCGCGATGGCCTCCAAGGTCACCTCCGTCGCGGAGTCGCAGAGGGACTCGATCCAGGCAGCCAACCGTTCGTTCGGCTCCCGGGAGGCGAAGAAGCACCCGACCTCGAAGCTCAAGCGGAAGCTCCTGCTGTCGATGTTGGCGGTCCCCACGCTACCGATCAGGTGATCGGTGATCAGGGCTTTGCCGTGGAGCATGGTCCCTCCGTACTCGAAGATGCGCACCCCCGCGTGCAGCAACATCCGATAGAACGAGCGCGACGCCCAGGTGACGAGGGCGACGTCCGACTCGGCGGGCACCACGATGCGCACGTCGACGCCGCGCCCGGCCGCGGTGCGGAGCGCCGCCAGGATCGCCGGCCCCGGGATGAAGTAGGGGGTGGCGATCCAGATCCGCTCCTTGGCCTGCGTGAGGGAGAGGAAGTAAGCGTCGTGGATCCAGGCCTCGCTGTCGGGGCCGCTGGCGATGATGGCCAGCTCGACCGTGTGCGGCGGTGACGGCGCGGCGCGGGCCAGCAGCAGCTCCGGATCTTGCTCCGAGTCCTCCTCGACCAGCTCGTCGGTGGCGAAGTACCAGTCGTCGAGGAAGACGTGCTGCAAATCGAGCACCGCCGGCCCCTCGAGGCGGACCATGGCGTCGCGCCAGCGTAGCGCGTACTCGTCTCCGACGTTCATGCCGCCGGTGAACGCGACGGCGCCATCCACCACGAGGATCTTGCGGTGGTTGACGAAGTTCGTGCGGGGCGAGTCGAAGGGGGTGAAGCGCGACGGCAAGAACACGGCCACCCGCGCCCCCGCGTCGAGCAGCGGCTTGCCCAGCCGCCGCACGAAACCGCTGCTCCCAAAGCCATCGACCAGCACGCGCACCTGCACACCAGCGCGCGCCCGCTCCACCAGCAGGTCGCGGATGCGCCGGCCCGTGGTGTCGTTCTGCCAGATGTACATGGCGATGTGGACGGTGCTGCGCGCGCTGGCGATCGCCTCTTCCATCGCGGCATAGGCGTCCGGGCCGTCGAGCAAGAGGCGCATGTGATTGCCTCGGCTCGGGAAGACGCACTCCCCCTGGGCGCGGCGTGGCATCTGGCGGTCGAAGATCGTCCCGCGCTGCAGCCCGGGGACCGCGCGGGCTTGGGCGAAGGCGAGGTGCTTCCGCGCGCGGCGCCGCTTCTTGCGCTCGAGGTGCGTCCTCCCGAACGCCCACCAGGCGAGCACGCCGAGGCCGGGTAAGGCGAACAGAGCCAAGAGCCAGGACAACGCCGCCGCAGGACGACCCCGGCGCCGCAGCAACACCGAGGGGACGGTGAGCAGCGCCATGAGCACGAGGACGGAGAAAATCCCGAAGACGACGCGCCCCGAGGCGAGGAGCTCCAGGCTGGCTCGGCTGAAGATCAAGAGCACCTTTCCACCGACCCGTTGGTTGTGGGTCGATGGAGCACTCTACAGCGGCGCCCCCGCCGTGGGGTGCCGCGCGGTCAACAATGAGCGGCAGAGGGCGACCGGCCGCGGTGGCCGAGCGGCAGAAGGCGAGATCGCGCAACGGTGAACCGCTGCGGCAATGGGGCGAGGCCTCCGAGGAGTCCGGGAGCGCGAGCCGGACGCGAGG
>JAEWOQ010000342.1 GCA_023460875.1 Pseudomonadota bacterium | reverse complement strand
CAAGCGAGCCGCCCACAAGCGAGCCGTCCACAGCGCCCACGCCCCGGGACGCCCCGACGCAGGCGCCGTCGGAGCCGGGCGGCGGCGAACCGGCGACACCGCGCGGAGATTGACGACGAGCTCCGGCTCGGGGAGCCGCCCGTGGGCTCCGACGATCGGCCGGGCTACACTCCACCGATGGTGGAGGCCCGGACGGAGGCTCTTCAGGGCGGTCCCGACCGCGCTTCTGTGGGTGGACCAGCAGAGAGACCCATGGCAGAGTTCGCGCCCCTTCCTCCACGGACCCGCCCGGGGCGAGCCCCCGATCGAGCAGGCTCCGCACTCTCTTGGATGGTTCATTGAAGTCTCCGAAGCTCCCGCTCATGAAACCTGCCCGCGCCACGCAGCCACGCGACTCGGCGCCACCCGCCGGTGCGCCCGTAGACCGAGCCGTCGCTGAGGCGTCGCGACGCCTAGCCCTGCGCGCAGCCGAGGCTGGCCTCGACAAGAAAGCCATCGGCGTCGAGATCATCGACGTGGTCGGCAAGGTCGATTATGCGGACTACCTCGTCCTGATGACCGGGACGAGTGATCGGCACGTGTCCTCGATCGCTCGCGGCGTCGACGAGGAGCTCTCGAAAGGCGGGCACGCCCCGATGTCCGTCGAGGGGCTCCCCCGAGGCGAGTGGGTGCTGCTCGACTTCGTCGACGTCGTCGTCCACGTGTTCGCCGAGGACGCTCGCTCCCTCTACGACCTGGACGGCCTGTGGATGGACGCTGGGCGGATCCCGCTGCCCGACTCCGAGCGCCAGGATCCGGGCTCGAACACCGAGTGACCCGCGGATGGGCCGGCTGCTGAGAGCGCTGAGCCGCGGGACGGAGACGAGCGTGTGAAGGTGACGGTCATCGCCGTCGGCAAGGTGCGTGAGGCGCCGGTGCGCGCCCTCGTCGACGACTACCTCGGCCGGCTGCGCCGCTACGTTCGCGCCGAGGAGCAAGAGGTGAAGGACGCCACAGCGCTGGCCAGGGCAGTCCCGGCGGAGGCGGTGGTGGTGGCCCTGGAGGTCTGGGGGAAGGGCCTGGGCAGTGAAGATCTGGCGCGGCGACTGGAGACCTGGGGCACGACGGGCAAGGGCCACGTGGTCTTCTTGATCGGGGGCGCGGAGGGGATCCCCAAGGAGGTCAGTGGACGCGCGAGCTTCCATCTGAGCCTCTCCACGCTCACCTTGCCCCACCGCCTCGCGCGCATCCTGCTCTTCGAGCAGCTGTACCGAGCGATGACGATCCTGCGCGGTGAGCCCTACGCGCGCGAGGGCTGACGCCGAGCTCCGCCTGTCCGCCGAGGACGTCGGCGCGGGGGCCACGCCGACGTCGCGCGGAGAAGCACGTGTTAGGCGGAGGCGGCTCGCTTACGCCCGACCAGCCAGGCGATGCCGATCGAGATCCCGTAGAGCACGCACAGGGGGATCGCCAACATGAGCTGGCTCATCGGATCAGGCGGGGTGATCACCGCGCCGAGGATGAAGGCGATGACCATGAAGTAGCGCGTGAACTTGATGAGATGTGTGTGATTGACGATCCCCGCGACCGTCAGGAAGAACACGACCACCGGGATCTCGAAGACGACGCCGAAGGCGATCAGCGCTCGGGTGACGAACTCGATGTAGTCGTCGACCATCACCGTGGGCTGCACCTGGATCGGGCTCGAGGCAGCCGTCTGCGAGAACCCCAGCAGGTAGTCGAAGGCGAGGGGGAAGACGACCTTCCAGCCGAAGAAGGCGCCCACCGCGAACAGCAGGCACGACACGAGCACGAAGGGGATCGCGAAGCGCTTCTCCTTCGAATACAGGCCGGGCGCGATGAAGGCCCAGACCTGATAGAGCAGGATGGGCAGGGAGATCACGAAGCCCCCCAACATCGCGAGCTTCACGTAAGCCAGGAACAGCGACGCCGGCGCCGGAAAATGGAGGGTCGGCCGGCTGTCATCCGGGCCGTGCCAGCCCTCCACGAAGGGGCGTGTGAGCAGCACGAGGAGCTCTTCCTTGAACCACCAGGCGATCACCGCGCCGATCACGAAGGCGATGATGGCGCGGATCAGGCGGGTGCGGAGCTCATTGAGGTGCTCCCAGAAGGTCATCGTCCCGTCCTCGACGGACTCCGAAGTCATGACCGCGTTCCTCCTGCTTCGTCGATGGACGGCGCGTCGGACGGCTCCGCGCGCTCGTCGCCGGAGGCGGGTAGCTCAGCGTCATCCAGCAGATCATCGGGGAGCGCGCCGGCCGCGTCCGCACCCTCGGGCGGGTACTCCTGCCCCTCATCGATCTCGATGGTGTCCTCGTAGGGATCCCGAGCGCGCGCCTTCGAGGCGGTGATCTCACCACGCAGCAGGGCTCGCAGCTCGTGCACGCCGTCGATGCCCTCTTCACGGAGCACCTCGTCGATCCCAGTCTGCGCGCGAACCTCTGTAGTCAGCCGTCGCAAGCGCGCGATCCACTGCCCGAGGTTCCGCAACATGCTCGGGAGCTTCTGCGGTCCGACGACGAGCAGCGCGATGATGGCGATCACAACGAGCTCGGAGAACGAGATGCCGAACACGGCCGGAAGCTAACCCGCTGATCCCATGGCCGCAATCGCGACCGACAGGGGGGCGAGCGGGGAAGCCCTGAGGACCGGGCGGCGGCCTTCGAGGGCCAGCGTTGGGGGGCGAGGACCCCCCAACGAGGAGGTGGCTCGGCGCGGTTCCGGGTGAGCCACCACGGAGCTCCAGCGCAGCCTGGGCCGCCGTGCCCGGCTCGGCCCGATCAGCGGGCGAGGGAGCGGGCGATCACGATGCGCTGGATCTGGCTCGTGCCCTCGTAGATCTGCAGCACCTTGGCGTCCCGCATCAGCTTCTCCACGGGATAGTCCCGGACGTAGCCGTTGCCGCCGAAGACCTGGACCGCGTCCACGGCCGTCTGCATGGCGCGATCGGCGCCGAACGCCTTGGCGTAGCTGGACACGATGGGATCGCGCACGCCGTTGTCCAAGTTCCAGGCGGCCTTCTGGTAGAGGAGGCGGGTGGCCTCGACGCCGATGGCCATGTCGGCGATCATCGCCTGGACCATCTGGTGCTCGATGATGGCTTGCCCGAACGCCTTGCGTTCTTTGGCGTAGGCCAGCGACTCGTCGAGGCAGCGCTGCATCAAGCCGGTCGCCATGGCGCCGATGTCCGGGCGAGTCTGGTTGAACGTCTCCATCGCTAGCTTGAAGCCGTGGCCCTCGGGGGCGAGCAGGTTCTCCTTCGGGACCTTGACGTCTTCGAAGTGCACCGTGGCCGTGTCGCTCGCGCGCTGCCCGAGCTTGTCTTCGTGTTTGCCCACGACGAGGCCGGGGGTGTCTCGGTCGATGATGAACGCGGCGATGCCCTTGTGCCGCAGATCCGGGTCGCTCGTAGCGAACACGACGTAGTAGCTGGCGAACGACGCGTTGGTGATCCAGCTCTTCTCCCCGTTGAGCACGTAGTCGTCACCGTGCTTCTTAAAGCGCGTGCGCAGACCGGCGACGTCGCTGCCGCCCGTCGGCTCCGTGGTGCAATAGCTGGCGAACAGGGGCTCAGCGGTGAGCATCCCCAGGTACTTCTTCTTCTGCTCCTCGGTGCCGCCGAGGAGGATCGGCGTGAGCGCCAGGGTGTTCGCGAGCATGCTCGTCTGGATGCCGGTGCAGCCGTAGGCGAGCTGCTCGGCGATGAGGGCGTTGTCGAGCTCACCGAGCCCCGCGCCGCCGTACTCCGGCGGGACGGTGGGGTTTACCAGGCCCAGCTCCCACCCCGCCTCGAAGACGTCCTTCGGGAAGCGCGCCTCCCGGTCGCACTCGGCGGCCACGGGGATGATGCGCTCCCGCGTGAACCGGCTGGCCATGTCCATGAGGGCTTTTTGTTCGTCGGTCGGCTCGAATCCCAGCATGTCTTCACCTTCGCGTTCGTAGAACTTCGGGGCCCGGCGCCCGCCTTTAAGATGGAAGCCTACCTCCGACAGCCGCCTGGCACGACCCCGTCCCAACGCAGCCGAGGCAGCGAGCGCTCGGCGCTGGCGTGGCCCGGAGCTGGGCGTGAGGAGCTCGTCCCTGGGTCATCGGCGAGCACGCTTGCGCATCCGTTCCATCTCCGCCCGAACGGCTCGAGCCCCCATGACATAGCCCAAGGTGACCCCAATCAGGAGCACCCCAGGGATGTAGATGATGTGCTCGAAGGTCATGCCCAACCGATCCTGAATCCGGCCGTGCCCCTCGGCTCAGCCGCGCTGCACCTCGCCGCCGGCTGGCCCGAGCTGCCCGTCGCCGGGCGCCGCTTCCAAGCGCTGGAGCGCCGCCTCCACGTCACTGAGGCGTGCGTCGAGGTTGCGTTGCCGACGCGAGGTCAGCCAGACGAACAGGAACACGGCGATCCACATCGCCGCGTAGGCCGCCACGAGCAGTGCTTCGGCGCTGGTGGTGTCCCCACCCCCTTCGACGGGGACGAACTCGGTCGAGCGGTCTTGGGTGGTGGGTTGGGTCGTGACGGGATCGATTTGGCTCATTGCGTCTCGTGGGGATTACTCGCCGTCCAGGAGGCCCAGGGTCGCGGCGGTCTCCGTGGCGTCGTCCAGACGGGACTCCGTGACGGCCAGCCGTGCGCGCACGACGAGCAGGATCACGGCTAGCAGGGTCATCGTCCCGAAGCCGATCGCCAGCGCGATGCGCATCTCGTCGCTGCCGAGGCCCCCGCCGCCCTGAGTGATCACCGTCGGGTGGTTGCCGCCCCAGAGGCGCACGGAGAAGTGGATGATGGGCAACAGGGTGGTGCCGAGCACCCCGAAGGCCGCGGCGAACTTGCGCTCCGCTTCGCCGTCGCCCGTGAAGCGCCGGAGGACGACGATCGCGACGTAGACGAGGACCGTCAGCAGCAGCGTCGTGAGCCGCGGATCCCAGGTCCAGTAGACGCCCCAGGCCTTCTTTGCCCATAGCGGCCCGCTGATGAGGACCATCGATCCGAACACCACGGCGCACTCCGCGCCGGCCCGCGCCCAGCCGTTCGCCTTGTGGCTCGCAGAGACGAGATACGCGGCGCTCCCCAGGAAGCACGCGATGCCGCCGAGGTACATCGCGTAGGCCGCGGGCACGTGGAAGTAGAAGATCTTCTGTGCGAGCCCCCCGGCCGCGAGCTGCGCGAGGGGCGCGCGGAAGGCGATGTACCAGATATGGTAAGCGAAGCCTGCCGCCGTGAGCGTCAGGAGCCCGTTCCAGAGAAGGCGTCGCCGGTTCATCCGGGGGCGAACCTACCTCGACCCCGTGCGGGGGTCGAGGGGCGTCAGGGCGCGGACCGCCCGGATCCGTCACAGGTGGCCAACGCCAGGAGGGCTCCGATTTCCGCTTGGAGGAGCTCGAACTCCCGGAGGGTCACATCGAGCTCGGCCTCGCGGAGGCTGCGCAAAGCGTCGACGAGATCGAAGCTCGTCCCGGTGCCGCTCTCGAACTTGATGCGAGACAAGCGAGCCGAGCGGCGCGCCGTGTCGCGCGTCTGTTGGCTCACCTCGAGCTGAGTCTTGGCGACTTGAACGCTGCGGTACGCCTGCCGCACCTGGACCGTCGCGTCCCGTCGGACTTGCAGGGCGCGTTGCTCCGCGGCGTCGCGTTGGCCTTCGCTAGTGGCTCGCTGCGCGTAGCGGAGCCCGCCGTCGTACAGGTGCCACGTGAGCAGCCCCCCAATCGTCCAGGTGACGTGGTCCTGGTTGGCGGCGAACTTGGGCACCGTGAAGTACGTGACCGTGCTCTGCGCTTGCACCTGGGGGAGGTAAGAGAAGTCGATGCTGGTGACGTTCCGCTCTGCCACCGCCAAGCCCGCGTTAGCGGCCTGTACATCGGGGCGCGCGGCGACGGTCTTGCCCTGCCGACAGGTCGCGCTGGCGTCCGCGCGGAGACGATCGAGCCTGATCTCCGGGGTCACTCCCCAGGGGGTGTCGTAGCCCAGGGCCAGACCCAGGGCCTCCCGGGAGCGTCGCACCGCCTCGTCCGCGTTCACCACCTGCGTCCGGGAGCGCAGCACCTCCTGCTCGGCGCGCAGGATGTCCACCATGTTGGCGGCGCCGAGCCGCTCGCGACGTCGGTTCAGCTCGTAGGTCGACAGCGCGAAGCGCAGGGTGACCCGCGACACCTCCGCCATCCGCTCGGCGGTGATCACGGCGACGATCGCCTCTGCCAAGCCCCCGATGACCTGCCGCTCCACCTCCCGGGCGTCGAGCTCGGCCGCGCGTACCGCCAGCTCCGAGGTGCGCTGATCCCACCAGGCGCGGGGCGCGAAGACCGGGAGGCGCGCCTCGACGCTGCTGTTCCAGGTCGTCGGCGGATCGGGGATCCGCCTAAAGGTGAACGTGCCGATGTCGAGGCCGTCGCCCCGGAGCAGGTGGTGGTTGATGGAGCTGTTGGCGATCAGGGTGGGCAGGGCGCCCGCCAAGGCTTGGCGCGCCTGTCCCTGGGCCACTCCGACCTGAGCGTAGGCGGTCCGCAGGTTCGTCGAGCGCTGCCGGGTCATCGCCAGCGCGTCTTGCCACCGGAGGAGCTCCCGATCCGACCGGGGCACGGGCTCGAGCATGGGGTCGTTGGTTTCCTCGAGCAGCGAGGGGGGAAACGGGTC
>JAEWOQ010000341.1 GCA_023460875.1 Pseudomonadota bacterium | reverse complement strand
GGATCGTAGCGATCGGCGCGCTCACGATCTTCTCCGATCTGCTCGCCGAGCTCTCCCGAGCGCCCTGGACTCGTCCCGAAGAGCCCCGCCATGCTGGCGGGCAGAGCGGCGTCCACGTCCCGCCGCTGATCGTCGAGGAACTGCGCGAGCGCGTCTGCGTCGAGGCGCTCTCGCCGCCGATGTCGCGAGAGGACCGCGAGGACGATCGGCGCCAAAATCTTCATCACCGAGCTCGTGCCCGCCTCGCCGAGCCCCGTGGACGGGGCCAGGCGCGTGAGCACGTTGCCGAGATCCGCACCGAAGATGTTCCCGAGGATCCCGGTCCCGGATTGCGTGACGTGGCTGGTGTTGGTGGAGAGGTAACCCGGTACGTCGTCGAGGATCGAGTCGTCGACCCGGTCGAGGCTCGAGTGCAGCTCCTGCGCGCCCTCACGGGTCGACGACCTCTGGGCTAGCCCGCCGGCGAGCACTGGGACGACCTGGTCGATCGCGGAGTGCATCGTCTGACGTGACTGGCTCAAAAGGCTGGCCATCGTGTCGATCGTCGTCTGGTCGAGGTGCTTGTGCACCATCTCCAAGAGATTCCCTGACATCTTCCCCTCCTGGTCTCGTGGGCCGACCGCCGGACGAACCCTCGCGCGCAGAGCCCCCCGCGCGTCATGCGCGGCCAGGGCGAACCACCGCTGTGGCGGCTCCCCGAGCGACGTCCCCCTCGCGGCCCGCGACTCGCGCGCCGGAGCCCTGAGCACCAACGCATCGTCGCATCGACCAAAAGTGTGGCCCCAATCTCCCCCCGCGCAAACGCTCGTCGATGGTTCTTCCGAGAGCAGGAGGAGGGTTCCCTCCACCGAGTCAGGGCCGAGGCGAGGGAGCGCTCCCGGGGCGCCTCGAGCTCACGAGGTCCGGTCGACAGGAGGTCGCCTGGACGAGTCCACGCGCTCTTCGAGCTCGTCGTTAGAGACCAGCCGGAATGGGCCCGCCAAGGCGTACCCCGTCGCGGTCGTGACGAGCAGGCGAGGCGCCCCCGCGTCCTGCTCCAGGAGCTCACGGCATTTATGGACCGTCACTTGGAGGCGGGTGTCGTGGCGGAGCGGATGGTACTCGGGTTCATCCCAGACCGCCTCGACCAGCTCTTCTTTGGAGGCGCTGCCGCCGTGGCGCGCGAGCGCCAGCAGGAGCCGAGCCAAGAGGCCCCGTCGAGTGAGATCGAGCCATTCGCCCGTGGGGAGCCACGCGCGCCGCCGGCTCACGTCAAGCCCCCAGCCGCTCTGCCAGGTCTCTCCCGCTCCGGCGGGGACGACGAGCTCAACCGCGTCGTTCCCGCGGAGTCGTTCGACGACTGCGAGGTCGAGGGGGTCCAGCGGATCCTCGGCGTCCGGTTGGAGCAGGGCGCGGGCGCGCCGCGCGGCCACGGGGCTCGCGGAGGTGGCTCGAGCGATGGCCTCCAGGCGTGCCCAGTCCAGCCCCCCGAACATGCCCAAGAGGTCGGCCTCGTGAGCCCAGCGGCTCGACCCCATCTCCTCGGCGTCCTTGCGCAGCTCCGCGACCTCCCGCTCGAGGTCTGCGCTCCGCCTGAGGAGGAGTAGGCAAGCGCAGTACTCGGCGCGGTGCTCCGCGGCGCGGACTCGGTGCCCCGTCGTCATAGCCCGGAGCATGGCCCGCTCCAGCTCCCGCGCGCTCGCGTCAGGATCCTGGAGGAGGCGCCGACACGTGCGCGTGCGGTTCTGCAAGCCTCCCGGGGCCAGCAGGAGCTCGTCCACGCGTGCCCGGATGCGCTCGCAGCGGTGGGCCGTCGCCCAGACCCCGAGGCTCTCCGCCTCGCACCGTGCCTCCTCCAAGAGCGGCACGAGGCCGGTAAACTCGCCGCTGGCCATCCACAAGCGCGCTTGGGTGCACTGAACTTCGGAGCGGAGCAGCGACGGAGAGCTCAAGAACGGCTCGAGCTGATCGAGGCGCTCTCGAGCGGAGGCGAGGCGGCCCCGTGCCAGATCGACCGTCGCGAGGAGCCAGGTCGCGCGTCGAGCCTCGAACAAGGCGAGGGTGTCCTCTGCGTCTCCGGGGGGAGGCGGATCGACCACCGCCTCCGCCGCGTCCAGGGCGTCCCAGCGCAGGTAGGTGAGGGCGAGGTGGAAGCGGATTCGGGACCGGACGCGGTCGCGCAGCTCTTGTGTGCGCTGCTCGAGCCCGGCGAGGGTCGCGAGCGCGGCGTGGCGCTGTGCATCGTCATCGCGGCGCGCCGGGGCCGTGGCGAGGAGGAGCACGGAGCGGCGCGTGGCCTCTGCGGGCGAGTTCGGCGTGAGTCCCTCGAGGAGCTCACTGGCTTCGTCGATGCGGTCCTGAGCCAAGAGCAGGCGGGCCCTCAAGAGCTCGGCGTCGATTCGACACGCCTGCGCCTCCGGGGAGGAGTCGGCGAGCAGGGCGGCGATCACGTCCAGCGCACCAGAGAGATCCCCCCGCATGTACAAGGTCTCCGCCCACGTGAGACGATCGGAGGTCGAGCCCTCCAAGGGTTGGGAGAGCTGTCGGAGGACGGTGGGGTTGCCGAGCTCTGCGGCGCAGCGCAGACGCACGCCGCTGAAGCGCTCAGGAGGCACGCGGTCGAGGAGCTTCCAGAGCTGTGGCGCGTAGCCTTCGGCCAACAGTGTAGGCAAGGATTCGTCGAGGATACGCTCTGCGGGATCGAGCGCGTTGGCCTCGACCAGCAGGCGGATGCCCTCCAGGCGGAGCGTCGCCGCGGCGCTCTCGGCGAGCTCCAAGGCGACGGGCAGCCATGTGTCGGGGGGAGCGAGCGCGTCACCTCCAGCCGTGATCCCATGACGGGCGACCTCGTGGAGCCTGAGACCAGCGGGGGTCTCTTGGAGCCAGCCGCGCTGGGAGAGCTCGTGGCGCCACTGCTCTGCGGTGACGTCGATGACGTCGAGGGCGGCGGACGGGATAGGGACTTCGAAGCGGCTGAGCACGAGGGCGGCGCGGCGCGCCGCGTCGCTGAGCCCATCGAGGAGCGTCTCGAGAGAGGGCGGGCGGGAGCCGCCGATCTCGACGCCCGAGAGGAGCGCCTCCTGCAGCAGCCAGGGAGAGCCGCCACACGCGCGCGCTGCCGCCGTGAGCTCTTGGGGAGAACGGCCTTCCCCGTGGAGCCGCGCCAGCTGCAGCACGGCCTCTTCGTCGAGGCCGCCCACCTGGAGCACGCGGCCGGACGCGAGCCGCCCGGGCCGGGGCACGGCGCGAGAGGCCGCGAGGTACCGGCTGTTGCGCGCATAACGGGAGAGCGCCTCGAGCAGCGCGTCGGTCTCTTCGGAGGGAGCGTGCTCGAGATCGTCGAGGAAGATCCAGAGCGAGCTCATCTCGGCGAGATCGAGGATCGCCTCCAGGAGGGAGTCCGGATCGTCGCGGAGCTGCGACCAGCCGATCTCCGTACCGCTCGCCGCCGCCAGCGCTCGCAGGAGCTCCCGCCGCAGCTCGATGCCGTCGAGCTGTCCAATGACGCTGACGTAGAGCGTCTGGGGTACGCGCTTGGGGAAACGCTTGTGCAGGGTATGCAGCGCTAGCGCCGTCTTGCCGACGCCGCCCGGTCCCACCAACACCGTGACGCGCACCTCTCTCAGGGAGGTGGCCAGGCTGCTCACTTCCTCGTGTCTTCCCACGAAATCCGCGGGTGGATTCGGAAGCCGATAGCGCAGGGGGAGGGTCACCATTGCTGCGGCGAACATTCCCACGCCACCGAGCGCGTGCCAGTTTTGGATCGACCGCGCTCAGGCGCCGGTGGGGTGGCTCGATCGAGAGGGCTAGCGACCGCGCGCGCTACGATCCCGCGCGATGCGGCTCGGCGCAGGGCCGCTCTGCCCTTGGTACTTGCTCCCGCGGGCTGAGCCATAGGGGCGCTCCGCCGGGCTCGTCATGCCGTGGAACACGACCTGGGAGATGCGCATCCCTGGGTAGAGCTTCACGGCGCAACGCCCCAAGTTGGATAGCTCGAGCGTGATCTGCCCCTCGAAGCCAGGATCGATGAAGCCGGCCGTCGCGTGCACCACGACCGCCAGTCGTCCGATGCTGCTGCGCCCCTCGACCCGCGCTACGAGATCCGCCGGCACCCGCACGCGCTCCCAGGTCGATCCGAGGGCGAACTCACCAGGCTGCAGCACGAACGCACCGTCCGCCGTGATGTCGATGCGCTCCGTGTAGTCTTCCACGGACCGGGCGTCGCGGGGATCGATGCACGGCACGTGCGGTAAGCGATACACCACGAAGCTCGCCGCGAGCCGCAGGTCGACGCTGGCTGGTTGGATTTGGAGGTCCGGATCGTCGAGGGGCTCGATGCCGAGGTCGCCGCGGGCGAGGCGCTCCTTGATGTCCCGGTCGGAGAGGATCATGACTCCAGTCTACCGGGGCTGGAGCTCGTCGTCGGCGCGACCTCCGGGCCGAGCCGCGTCGAGGGCGGCGCGGCTCACCTCCGCCAGCGTGGGGAACCCCTCTGCGCGCGCGCGGGTGGCCAAGCCGTGGGTGATGCGTCTTGGGAGGGAAGGCCCTTCGTAGACCAACGCCGAGTAGACCTGCACCAGGGTGGCGCCGGCCCGGAGGCGCTCCCAAGCGTCGTCGGCGCTGTCGATGCCCCCTGCGGAGATCAGGGTGAGTCGTCCGGCGACTCGTCGCGCGAGCAGCCGCAACACGGCGAGGCTGCGCTCCTTCAGGGGAGCTCCGGACAGACCTCCAGCGCCCAGCGCGGCGACCGCGGCGGCGGGGGTGTCGAGGCCGTCCCGGCGGATGGTGGTGTTGGTGGCGATGATGCCGTCGAGGCCGAGCTCGAGGGCCATGTCGGCGACGGCGAGGACGTCGTTGTCGCCGAGGTCGGGCGCGATCTTCACCAACAGGGGGACGCGTCGCCCTGGGACGGCTACGTCGAGGGCGTCACGCACGGCGACGGCGAGGGGGCGGAGCGACTCGACCGCCTGGAGATCTCGCAGGCCAGGCGTGTTCGGCGAGCTCACGTTGATGACCATGTAGTCTGCGAACGGACCGAGCAGGCGGGCGCTCTTCGCGTAGTCGTCTTGGGCAGCGCTGGGGTCGACGACCTTCGTCTTGCCGATGTTGATTCCGAGCACGGTGCGCCGGCTCTGCCGCCCGGCGAGCCGGCGCGCGACGGCGTCCGCTCCCTCGTTGTTGAAGCCCATGCGGTTGATGAGGGCGCTGTCGGCGCGCAGACGGAACAGCCGGGGCTTCGGGTTGCCGGGCTGTCCTTCGCCGGTGACCGTACCGACCTCGACGAAGCCGAACCCCAACGCACCCAGGGACTCGAACACCTCCGCGTCCTTGTCGAAGCCAGCGGCGAGGCCCACAGGAGAAGGAAACTCGAGCCCGAGGGCCTGGACGCGGGCCTCGGGAGGCGCGCCCGAGAGCTTCCGCAGGAGCCAGAGTACGCCTGGGATGAGCTGGGCAAGCCGCAGGGTCGCTACGACGAAGCGATGGGCCGCCTCGGCGGGAAGCAGGTAGAGTAGGGGACGGAGGAGCCAGCGGTAGAGCACGGCCGGCGTCTAGCTGGCCGGGAGCGCCGCGTCTATGGTGGGGGCATGGCTGGACTGAGCGTGGGCGAGCGGGCGCCGGAGTTCATGTTGCCGGACGAGACGGGGCGAGAGGTGAGCTTGAGGGAGCTCCGAGAGGCGGGCCCGGTGGTGGTCTACTTCTATCCTCGGGACGATACGCCGGGCTGCACCGTGGAGGCGTGCACGTTCCGGGACTCCTACGAGGACTTCGTCGGCGCGGGGGCTACGGTGGTCGGCATCAGCGCCGACGACGGCGGCAGCCACCGAGCGTTCCGCTCCAAGCACGGCTTGCCCTTCCTGCTCCTGACGGACGCGGGCGGCAGCGTCGCTGCGGCGTACGGGGTGAAGAAGACCTTGGGCCTGCTGCCTGGACGCGCCACCTTCGTCCTCGATCGCGAGGGCGTCGTCCAGAGCGCCTTCAGCTCGCAGCTGCGGGTGCGGCAGCACGTCGAGCGTGCGTTGGACGTGGTGCGGCGCCTCGCTGCCTGAGGAAAGTGCCTGAGGAAAGGTGAGCGGCGGGCGCGTACGCCCGCCGTGCTCTTGTGCCTCGCTCCTCGAGCGGACGTCCTGGTCGCCCCGTCCGTAGCTCGCAGAGCCGGACGGCGGGACGACGGCGGGACCTCAGCGGACGATGATGTTGCAGTTCGTGAACTCGAAGGTGGTGTCCACCCGGAAGTTCGAATGCTCCGTACGCCGCTCCGCGTGGAACAGATCGAACGGGTACACGCGCCCGGGCTCGATGCCGAGCTCCGTCGCCATCTCGTCGAGGTGAATCGTCTGGGTGACCTCCGGGTGCAGCCCACCGAGATCGATCGCTAGTCGGTCGTTGATGAAGACCCAAAGATCGTCGTCGCCGGTGAACGTGAAGGTGTCGCCGGAGCGATAGCGGAACTCCGTGTGGAGCTCCGTCGTGAAGTGATAGTTGTGCTCGCGCCCGTCGTTGCCCCAGCCCGCGTCGTCCAAGGGGAAGAAGGCGTCGCTCTTGAAGGTGACGACGCCGTTGCCCTGGGGCTCGAAGGAGAAGTGGATGAAGTACGGCTTGGAGCGGCTGCCGTCCCGGTACCATTCGTCGAAGGCATCCGGGCCGTTGGTCTGTCGTCCGTGGGGCCCGTCGTAACGGCCGTGGGTGTCGATGTACGGTCCTGACGTCACGTGCAGCGGCTTCTTGTCGGGGCCGAGCTCGCTCTCCACGATGCCCGGGCTCGCGTCGTTGCCGGTGAACGCCTGGAAATCCGGGTGGCCGTTCTCCTGATCCCGGTCCCGGAAATCCCGCACGATGCCGATGATCTCCGTACCGCAGCCGTTGGAAGTACCAGTGTCGCCGCCGCTCCCGGGCATGCCCCCCGTCCCTTCGTCGGTCACCGGATCGCCGAGCTTCCAACCTCCGAGGTCGGCTCCCGTGAAGCCGCTCGGGAGCTTCCACGGGCCTCCGCCCCCTTGGTCGCCGCTGTCCCCGCTGCCAGCTCCACCTTCCGGAGGGATGAGCGGGCTGGACCCGCCGGTGCCTACGCCTCCGCCGCTTCCCCCAGCGCCGTCTCCGCTCGCCGTCGCCCCGCCGCCACAGGCCTGGAGGAGCAGTCCGCCAACGAGCCCCAACACGAAAACCTTGTATGACGACATGACTTCACCTCGGGGGTGCGAAAAGAAAGAGGGGATCGAGCGCCGGGGATTCGCCAATGGCGACGTGGGTCGACCACCCCGGGGCATTCTTCAATTTAGCGGGGTACCGCAAATCGTGCATGAGTAATCATTATGAGGACGCTGGGGTGGCGGGTGTTTTTGCCCGAACGCTCGCAGGGCGAGCGGGGGGCACGAGGTAGGGAACGCGGCGCGGCTCGGGCACTGATACGCGTCGCGCTGGTGTGTGCCGTCCCAGCGGTGGCGGCCTGTGCGAGCGCGGGACGGTCTGCGGCGTGGGAGAGGTCAAAGGAGGGCGCGGGCTCGGCGGACACAGGAGAGCCCGCGGAACGCGCGGCGCGGGAGGGGCCGCGCGACGACGCTCGAGCGCTGCAAGAGCTCCTCGAGCGGGCGGAGGTGCGCTGGGCCGCGCGGGACGATCGAGCAGCAGCGCTGGAGGCGGTTCGTCTCTGGGCGCAGGTGGTCGAGCGGGATCCCCACCACTGGCGTGCGCTCACCCGGCTGTCCAGGGCCTACCACTTCGTGGCGGACGCCCACTTCGGGGGAGAGGCGCCGGCGGCCGGAGAGCAAGAGCGGCTGCGCGGGGAGTATTACCAGAAGGGGGCGGACGCGGGGGAGCTCGCCCTCATGGAGCTGGAGCCACAGTTCGCGCGGACGATGCGTGAGGGCGGCGATTTCGTCGAGGCCATGAGCGCCATTCGCCCTGACGCGGTGGAAGCCGCGTACTGGTATTGCAGCAATCTCTCCAGGTTCTCGCAGAGCAAAGGGTTTCGGACGAAGCTGTTCTACAAGGACCGCGTCGCGGGGGCGATGCACCGGATCCGGGAGCTGGACGCGCCGTTCCAGCAGGGCGGCGCGGATCGGGTGCTCGGGGCCATCTACGCCACATTACCCAGGATGGCGGGCAAGGACCTCGAGCGGAGCGAGCAGCACTTTCGGGCGGCGCAGGCGCTGGGCCCCACGTACCTCGGCAACTATCTGCTCGAGGCCGAGCTCCTCGCCGTGCAGCGAGGAGAACGACAGCGCTACATCGAGCTCCTTCAGGCGGTGCTCGCGGCGCCCCCCGGGGACGACCCGGACACCGCTCCGGAGAATCGTGCGGCCAAGAGGGCGGCCCAGCGCCTCCTCGCGCCCCGAGAAATCGACGCGCGCTTTTGAGGTCATCGGTGGGGCAGCGCCCTCGCCCGCGCGCCTCGATGACCGCGCAGGCAGCTCTTGTCTGAGGAGGGACCATCGACGATCCTGGGCGCCACATGATCGGGGCGTATTGATGCTCGAGTTCCTCCTCGGGGTGACCTTGGCCATGGTCGTCGAGAGCGGCTCCGCCGGTGGTGCGGGTGGCGCCGGAGCGCAGGATGCCGACCGAGGAGAACACCCGAGATGGCGCGCAACGCTCTTGTTCTGCGAGCCCGAGCACCTCCCCGTGGCTGGGCGACGGGCCCTCCGGGGAAAGGTTGTCGGCGAGTTGGGTGAGCTTGGCGTACGGGTGCGAGGAATGACGGCGCTGGAGGGGCGGGCTCTCCGCGACCGGGTCGCCGAGGCCATGACGCGGGCAGGAGCACACGGTGCCGACGCGGTCGTTTGGCTCGAACGGAGCGAGGCAGGGGAGCGCATCTACTTGCTCGACGTGCGGGGCCCGCACATGCGCCAGCGCCTCATCTACGGCGTGGGCTCAGCGGAGATCGCGAGCGAGGAGATCATGGTGGTGCTCCGCTCTGCGCTCACGGCGATCGTCGAAGACATCGAGGCCGGGTTGAGCGAGGTGGCGTTGCCCGGGCCCTCGCCGGCTCCCGCCGCAGCCTTGGACGACAGCGCAGCCTCGAAGGCCGTCGAGGATGAGTCGATGGTTGCACCAACCGAGACGCGGGAGGTGTTGCTCGGGGTCCGGGTCGGGTATGCGGGGGCGAGCTACGCGCGCGTCGCTCCCTGGCAGCATGGGCTCAGCGTCGGGGCTCAGCTGCGGCCCTGGCGCGGCGCTGTGTACGCGGATCTGAGCCACACCTTCGCAGCTCCCATGCACGTGTCCAGCTACGTGGGGAGCGGCCAGCTGGAGACCATCCTCCGGCGCCGTCCGACGGAGCTGTTTTTCGGTTGGGAAATGTCGGAGCGCGCCTTCCGCTGGGGCCCGGAGCTGGGGCTTCTGCTCGATCGGATCGAGCGCACCACGCCTCGTGTCGGTGAGCCATTCGTCACCGCGGAACGCTTCGAGCGTTGGCAGCTCGCGCTGGGGGCGCGCGTCCGCGTCACCTGGAGGTTCGACGGCACCTTCGGGTTCACGTCCAGTTTCGGTGCAGATTTCCCCCTGGGCACCTACGATCAGGCCGCGACCGTGGACTCCACCCGGATCCCGTTGCTCGAGCAGCGCAGCTTCCGCCCTCGCTTGGACGCAGGGTTGTTCCTGGGCGTATGGTAAGATGGAAGATGGCGGCGCGAAAAGTTCCGCCCGGTCCCCCAGCCTCTTGCCACTGAGTCGGGGAGACGGCCTTTGGTGAACGCTCGCCGCCGAGACGAAGAATCTCATCAGCTCATGGCGTTGGTCGCCACGGGGGATCCCGTGGCGCAGCGAGCCGTCGTGGAGCGCTTGCGGCGGCGCGTTCATGCGATCGCCCTGTCCGTGCTCGGCAACGTCCCGGACGCCGAAGACGCGGCCCAGAGCGGCATGCTGGAGATCCTCAAGTCCGCGGGGAGCTTCCGCGGCGACAACCTCATGGGCTGGGCGGACCGCATCGCCGTACGGACCGCGATGCGCCACGCCCGACAGCGCCGGGTGCGGGCGGCCCGCCAGGCGCAGACGGAGGTGGAAGAGCTGGGCGAGCTGGGGGTCGAGCCCCTGCCCCATAGGGGGCTGCCCCGGCCCCTCTTGGAGTATCTCGGAGAGCTGCCAGAGGCCCGCCGCGTCGTGTTGGTGCTGCGGCACGTGGTGGGATACTCCATCGCGGAGATCGCCGAGCTGACGGAGGTGTCGCCCAACACGGTCAAGGACCGGCTCACCCAGGCGCGGACGGAGCTGCGCAAGCGCCTCCGCCGTGACCTGGTGATCGCGGAGGCGCGCGCGGTGACAGCCCGGCGGCACGGGAGGAAGGATCCATGACGGAGGCTTGCGAACGCTGGGCGGGGCTGTCGGATCGCGCGGCCTGTGGTGAGCAGTTGTCCGTGGTGGAGGCGGAGTTCCTCGATGACCACGCCGCAGCGTGCGCGCTGTGCGCGGCCGAGGTCGGGCTCTGGGCAACCCTCGGCGCCTCTCGTGACGATCCGGCGCGGCTGCTTCAGCCCATCGGGCGCGGGGAGGACACCTCCGAGGATCGACGAGGTGCAGCGCGGACCGGCTGGTCACGGAGGCTCAGCGTCGGGATGCTCGGGGCCGTGGCGGCGGCGTTAATCGTGCTCGTCGCTGGGGCCCGCTGGGATCGCGCGGCGGCGGGAGGAGCCGCGGAGGGCCAGGGCCAGGCTGCGACGGGCCAGGCTGCGACGGTGGAGCAGGTTTTCGCGACGTTCGTTCTCGTCTCCGGAGACGTGGAGGTGAGCGGGAGGTCCGTGCGGCGCGCGGATCTACGGATGGCGCCAGGGGACGAGCTGCGGGTGGGGCGGGGCTACGCATGTCTCCGGTGGGGGGCGGTCTCGTTGTGCGTCGACGAGCGCAGCCATTTGACGATCGAGCGTGGCTCGGCGGAGGAGCAGGTGCTGAGCCTGCGCGCGGGGACCTTGATCGCCGAGCTGGAGGGCGCCGCGGGGCGCCGGTTCGTGGTGCAGACACCCGGCGGCGCCGTGACGGTCAAGGGCACGATCTTCGCGACAGCCGTGCGAGACGGCCGCGTCGAGGTCCGCGTGGGGCGCGGGGCGGTGCTCGTGACGAACGACGCGGGCGCCAAGAGGCTCGTCCGTGCCTCCCGAGCGGTCTCTGTGCAGGACGGCATCGAGGAGCACGCTTTGGATCCGGCTCGATGGGGCGTGGACGCGGCGCGGCTGAGCGTCGTGGCCTCTTGGGGGGGGCCAGGGCCCTGCGAGCTGGAGGTCGCGAGTGAACCGTCGAGCGCCGAGGTTCGTGTCGGTGGGGTGCTTCTGGGAGTCAGCCCGCTGTCCGCGCGTCTCCCCTGTGGGGCCCACGAGCTCACCGTGAGCCATGACGGCTTCGAGGAGGAGCGTCGCACCTTGGAGCTCGCCTCGGGGGGGACCATCCAGCGTATCGTCCTGCAGTCCCAGGAGGTGTCCGCTCGGGACGAGCAGGTGCAGCTCGTGCCGGCGCCTCCTGACTCTCCTGCTCTGGGACCTGCGGCCCTCCTCAAAGTCGCCCGGCAACATCGGAGCCAGGGCCGCTACGCCGTGGCCGCGACCACGTACCGAACCGTCATCACGAAGCACCGGACCAGCGCAGAAGCTGGGGCGGCGCTGCTCGCCCTCGGCGAGCTCGAGCTCTCGCAGCTCCATGACCCGAGCGCCGCGCTACGCGCGTTCGATGGCTACTTGAAGCGCGGAGGCCCCCTGGCGCAGGAGGCCCGCTATGGCCGCATCCGAGCGCTGCAACAGCTGGGGCGACGCTCGGAGCTCGAGCGGGAAGTAGAGCGATTCCTGCGAGACTACCCGACGAGCGCTCAAGCGGCGCAGCTCCGAGGAAGAGCGTGGCGGAGCACGCAGCCATGACGACGGTCAGGTCGACTTCACGTGATTTCGTCGTCGGTCGCGTGGCCCTCGTCGCCAGTAGCCTCGTGGGCTTGTCGCTGAGCGCTTGCGCCGCGGAGGACGACGTGATCGCTCGCTACACCACCTCGCCTGAGCCGGACGAAGCAGAGGGCGAGCCGCGCCCGGAGCCGATGCCCGATCGCGCGCCGGAGCCCGGCGACGAGCCGCGGCTGCTGGAGCTGAGCGGCGAGCTCGACGTCAGCGACTCAACCCTGATCGCGGTCGGGGAGCGCTTCTACTTGTACCAGACGGGCGACGGCATCTCGACGAAGTCGTCGGCGGATCTCCTGCACTGGGAGGTGGGGCCCGCCATCTTCGTCGCGAACCCGGACTGGATCGCGAGCGCCGTTCCTGACGCCACGATCCTGTGGGCCCCCCACGTCGTCGCGCTCGGCGGAGGTCATCACCTGTACTACGCCGTCTCGACCTTCGCGAGCAGCCGATCATGCATCGGTCACGCCATCGCGGAGCGTCTGGGGGGAGACGCGAGGGCGGGCACCTGGATCGACCGAGGGAGCGTGCTGTGCTCGAACGTCGACACCGGCGCTGACGACTGGAACGCCATCGATCCTCACGTCCTCGTCAGCGGAGCTGAGGCGTGGATGGTCTTCGGGACAGGAGGCCGCTCAGCTCCGCGGCGCCGTCGAAGCTCGTACCATCAGGGAGCTCACCGCTGGCGTCGACGGGCGATGTGCCGTCCAGGGTGCGGTAGCGGCCGATAGCGTCATAGTGCTCCAGCCCGAAGCCGAGCGGGTCCATCACATTGTGGCAGCCGGCGCAGGAGGGATCCGCCCGGTGGAGCTCGAGGCGCTCGCGCAGGGTGAGGTTCGAGGTCTCGTCCGCAGGGAGCCCTTCGACCCCCGGCGGGGGTGGAGGAATGGACTCGCAGAGCAGGTGGGAGAAGACGAACTCTCCGCGCCGCACCGCAGACGTCCGTGACGAGAACGAGGTCGTGGTGAGCAGCGCCCCGAGCGTGAGCAAGCCGATGCGCTCCGTGCCAGCGGTCTCGATGCGCACGAGCGTGTCGGGGGCATCACCCGGGAAGGGGGCCCCGTAGTAGGCGGCGAGCCGCGCGTCGACGTGGGTGAACCCGGCGGTGAGCATCTCCGCCGCAGGGCGCCCGGAGCGTAGGAACTCCTGCACGAAGGCGCGGGCCTCGCGCCCCATCGACGCAGCCAGGTCGCTGCTGAACTCCGGGAACACGCTCGCCTCGACCTCGTGGGTCTCGAGTCGATCGAACTCGAGCCAGCGCGCCGCGAAGTTCTCGAGGAGCGCCTCGGCGCGGGGGTCCTCGAGCATGCGATCGATCTGCGCGGCGACCTGGTCGTCGGTGACGAGCTGGCCCGCCGCCGCCGCCGCCATGAGCTTGTCGTCGGGCATGGTGCTCCACAGCGCGTAGGAGAGGCGGCTGGCGAGCTCGTAGGGATTGAGGGTGCGTGGCTCGGTGGAGCGGGGATCGTCGTCGACCTCGAGCTTGAACAGGAAGAGCGGCGACATGAGCACGGCCGCTAGGGAGTGCTCGAGCCCCATCGTACGAGTGGCGCCCACCTTCTGGGCAGTGCGGTACGGCAGGAGCACCGCGTCGATCTCGTTCTCCGTTGCAGGGCGACGCCAAGCGCGCGGGGCGAACCCCTCGAGGATGCTGCGAGCGCAGCCGACCCCTGCCTCCGCGTCGCCCTCCTCCACGTCGCAGTGGAGG
>JAEWOQ010000340.1 GCA_023460875.1 Pseudomonadota bacterium | reverse complement strand
GCCTGGTCCTGCGTCGCCTCTCCGAGGCCGGGATCGTCGACCAGGCGCGCTTTCTCTGCGGCCGCCGTCACGGGAGCGGGCGGGGCCAAGAGGGGCGCGGTGAGGCGCCGCACGGCGTCGTCCTCGGGGGCGAGCTCCACGGAGAGGCGCGCGAGCTCCAGAGCACGTTCCCCATCGTTGTCCTGGAGGCGGCGTGCTTCTCGAGCCATGCGCCGGGCGCCCCGCGTCTGCAGCTCCCGGAGCGCGGGCTCGTCCGGGTAGCGGGAGAGGCCGGCGCTCGTGATTTCCACGAAGCCCGTGCCGTCGACGGAGCTCCAGGTGCCGAGGGCGAGGGCGCCATTGGCCCTGTCCACGTAGGCCGCGAGGCTCTCACTCTGCGCGGAGACGAGCTGCGCCGCGAGGTAAGCTCCTGCCGCGGCGACCCCGGCGAGGGCCGTGAACGTCGCCATCCAACGCAGCACCCGCCTCCGGGGTCGCCGCGGCGCGCTCGGGGGCGGCGCGTCGGCGGACCAGAGGGAGGACGCGTGCCCAGGGTGCCTCGGCGCGTCGCTGAACGTGTGCAACACCGACGCGGAAGGGCCGGGCGTATACTGGGAAGGCCGGGGACCGGGCGCTGGGGTCGGGTTCGCCCGCTGCGGCGGCTCGGGGGGCGGCTCGTCGGGCACGATCGTACGCGGCGAGCGCCGTCGATCCTCGGGGGCGCCGTCCTCCTCGAAGAGGGTGGTCTCGCGCCGGGGGGCGTCGATGCAGGTGGCCTCTTGGCAGCTCGTGCGCGCCTCGTGTCGGGTCCTCCGGGGTGGATCGCCCGTGGGAGTCCCGGCGAGGTCTGGATCGATGAGGGTCGTCTCCGACGGGGGGTGCAGCGCCGTCCGCCGCCCGTCGTCGCCCCTTCGAGAGAAGGGATCCGTCGGCGGAGGCCCCTCCGCTCCGTGCAAGGTGGGGCGCGCCGCGGTCGCGAAGCCCTCTACGCGCGCTTCTCGGGCCGCTGCCATGAGGGCGGCCCCGAGCTCGCGGGCGGTCGCGCAGCGCTCCGCGGGGTTTTTGGTGAGGTTCTGGTGGACCACGCGCGCGACCGCGGCGGGGACATGGGGGCTGATGGTCGACAGCTCCAGGGGCACCTCGCTGCACTGTTTCACCAGCACGGCCACCGTGTTCGTGCCGTCGAACGGGGTGCGCCCGGCGAGGCACTGATAAAGCAAGGTAGCGATCGAGTAGACGTCGCTGCGAGGCGTCACCAGCTCGCCCCGCGCGGCCTCCGGGGCCATGTAGCGCGCCGTCCCGAACACCGTGCCGACCTGCGTCGCCTGCGCTCCGTCGAGCCAATCGACCTTCGCGACGCCGAAGTCGAGCACCTTGACGAAATCCGGATCGCCGCCCCGGCGTACGAGCATCACGTTCTCTGGCTTCAGATCACGGTGGACGATGCCCTGATCGTGGGCCTCGCCGACGGCGTCGCAGACCTGCAGCGCGATGTGGAGCGCACGCTCCAGGCGCAGCGGCCCCCCGTGGTTCTCCAGGACGGAGGCCAGAGAGTCCCCATCCAGGTACTCCATGACGAGGTACGCGACCCGTTGCGCCGATGGGCTCTCCGCGTCGCCGTCGCGATCGGCGGAGAGGCTCGGGCCGCGCCGCCCCACCCCCTGCTTGGTGGTGGGCCCTCCCTGACTCGCGGGGACGTGCCAGGCGACCTCCCCCGTCATGAGCACCTGCACCACGTTCGGGTGGTTGAGTCGGCTGGCGACCCGCGCCTCCCGATGGAAACGCTCCATCACCCCTGGACGGTGCAAGAGATCTGCGTGGAGGACCTTCACGGCCACGGGGCGCTCGATGCCCCTTTGGTGCCCGCGATAAACCCGCCCCATAGCGCCCACGCCGATGAGCGTGCGCACCTCGACCTGCTCAGCGAGCTCCCGACCCACCCAAGGGTCGTCCTCGGTTTCGTGTGATGGCATCATCTCCCCCTTTGCCATCGTGGGCAAGCTAGCAGGTCCGAGCGACCGCGGTAGGGTCGGGTGTGACCCACCTGGCGCTTCGGTCCGGCCGCATTCCAGGGCGGGAAAATGCCCATGGAACTTCTCGGCCAGACCACTAGGCTCCGCCGGGCGCATGAGCCACCAGCCCGAGCCCGAGCCGAGTGAGCAGCCGGAGGCGAAGGACCTCCCGGCAGCGGCTGAGGAGCCTGCGCAGGTCGCCGAGCAGCCCGCCGAGCAGCCCGCCGAGGCGGCCCTCTCATCGGGGGACAGCGCGGAAGGCGAGCCGGAGGATCGGGGGAGGAGCGGCCCTCGGCCCCCCGCGTCTCGCTCAGAAATGCTGGCTCGCCGTGCGGCGCAGCAGGGGCGCTCGTCGGCGCCCGCCGCCACCCCGGAGGCCTCCACCCCCATCTACCAGGTGGTGCTCCCCACCTTCGAGGGTCCGCTGGACCTGCTGCTGCACTTGATCCAACAGCACGAGCTCGACATCCGGGACATCCCGATCGCCTTCATCAGCGAGAAGTACGTCGAGTACATCATGTTGATGCAGGGGCTGAACATCGACCTCGCCAGCGAGTATCTGGTGATGGCGGCGACCCTCGCCCACATCAAGTCGAAGATGCTCTTGCCCGCGCCTCCCCAGGACCAGGAGGACGACCCCGATAACGACGCCGATCCCCGGGCGGAGCTGGTCCGGCGGCTCTTGGAGTACCAGAAGTACCGGTACGCCGCCGAGGAGCTGGGCAGCGCCCCCGTCCTCGGGCGCGACGTCTTCACACGGGGAGCGCCGGCTCCCTCCGTCGAGGGACCGGCTCCCTTGGCTCAGGTCAGCGTGTTCAAGCTCCTGGACGCGTTTCAGACCGTGCTCAAGCGGATCAAGCAGACCGCTGAGCATCACATCGACGTCGACCGCATCTCGATCTCCGACCGCATCAACGAGCTCACGGATCTCCTGCGTGGCAAGGAGCGCGTCGCCTTCGACGAGCTCTTCCCCGAGACGATGACCCGCTCCGACCTCGTGGTCACCTTCCTCGCGCTCCTCGAGATGACGCGTTTGCGGATGACGAGGGTGTTCCAGGAGGGGCCCCTGGAGCCGATCTACGTGGAGCTCTCCCTCACGAACGATGAAGAAGAGGCTGAAAGCCAGGAGCCCCTTGACCTCTCCGCCGAGACAACGGATTCCGAGTGATGGCTAGGAAGAAGCGAGCACCCAAGCAGCAGGCTCGTCGGCAGCCACAGAGGAGACCCACCGCGCGGTCCGAGGCTGCGCCGGTGTTGGAGCCTGATGCCGCGGGGGACGTCGACGAGGGCGACAGCACCCCGTCCTCGGCGGAGTCCGGGGATGCCGATCGGGGCGCGCGGGAAGACGCGCTGGACGAGGACGGAGGCGCGCCCGCCGAAGGCGCGGCGCCCGACGACGCTGAGCCGCGGGGCGAGACGGCCCGGGACGGTGGAGGCGACGACGCGGGTGGAGAGCCCGAACTAGAGACCCGAGGTGACAGCGCCGCGCCGCCTGGGGCGGAGCCGCCTGGGGCGGAGCCGCCTGGGGTGGAGCCGCCTGGGGTGGAGGGCGCGCAAGACGTCGCAGTCG
>JAEWOQ010000339.1 GCA_023460875.1 Pseudomonadota bacterium | reverse complement strand
CTGTCGCGGCGCTCGTGTCGGCGTCGCCCTGCTCGGCGCTGTCGGGGTCGCCCTGCTCGGCGTTGTCGGTGTCCGCGGGCGGTGTCGCGCGCTCCTCCTGTCCTTGTGCGGGGCGCGTCCTCCGGCTGAGCAGAGGCCCCACGCTGCCGATCGGGAGGCGCGCGGGCACCTCGAGTACGTCGATGCCATCGCCGACGAGCAGGATCTGGCCCGAGCTCACCGCTTGATGGAGACTGACGTTCACCTCACGGATGCGCATCGTGAACGGAGCGACGATCTCGGTGCGGCCGAGATCGATGCGGGCCCCCTCGACCCCCGCTTGCTGCTGCGCGAGCTGCGCCTCCAGGACCCGGCGGCTGGCGGGGAGCTCCATGAGCGTGTTCTCGAGCTGGCGCACCGCCTTCTCCGCGGTGAGCAGGCCGCGCTCCGCCGTCTCCACCTGGGCCATCGACGTCAGATCGCTCTCGTACAGAGCGAGGGTGCGATCGAGCTCCTTGCGCGCCAGCTCGAGGGCCTTCTTCTCGACATCGAGGCTGTTACGGGTGCTCGTCTCTCGGATCTTCAGCTCCTCGATCTGCGCCCGCACAGCCTGCACGGTGGCCTGGGTGCGGCTCTGTTCGAGGCGATAGTTGCCGGGATCGATACGGAACAGGGGTGTCCCCTCCTGCACGATCCGCCCGACCTCGACGCCTTCACCCATCTCCACGATGGCCCCGGAGACCTGGGCGATGGCCTGCCAGTTTCGCTGCGCGGTGACGACGCCATAGCCGGTCGCTCGCGGCACGACGGGGAGCGGCTGCAGCTCCAGCACCCGGACGGGCCGACCGCGATCCTGGGGCGGGCGCCTCTTCGGCGGCGCGCTCGAATAGTGCAACAGCGTGAAGACGGCCACACCCAACCCGATGAGGGCCACCAACACGAGCCACCGTCGCTGCTCGGGACGCATGTCGGGCCATCATCGGGGGAGCTGCACGGAGAGGCAAGACGTCGTGAGCCTCTGCCGGGGTCGCCGCTACTCGGCGCGATCAGTCGGCGTCGATCAGTCGGCGTCGATCACTCGGCGGCGATGCTCTCGAGTGGAGGCTTCCCCGCGCCGAGGATGCTCTCGAGCTCGGCCTCTCCGCGGTCGATCCCCTCCTTCTTGCGGAACTTGGCGATCCAATCGCCGATGTCGTCCACGAGGCTGTGGATGACCGGCACCGCGAGCAGGGTGAGCAGGAGGGACAGGGTCTGTCCGCCGACCACGATGCTGGCCGTAGCCTTGTTGAAGCCCGCGCCGATGCCGCTCGAGAGCAGCAGCGGGGTCATGCCCGCCACGAAGGCGATGGTCGTCATCAAGATGGGCCGGAGTCGATCTCTGTTGGCCTCCATGAGCGAGTCGAAGCGGTTCCTGCCGAGGCGCCGCAAGTTGTTGGCGTGATCGACCTGGAGGATGCTGTTTTTCTTCACGACCCCGAAGAGCACCAAGAGGCCGAGCATCGAGAACATGTTGATGCTCTGCCCGAAGAGCTTGAGGCTGATGAAGGCGAAGGGGACCGTCAGCGGGAGAGAGGTCAAGATGATGGCCGGATACAGCCACGACTCGAACTGCGCAGCCAAGATCAGGTACATGAAGATGAAGGCCATGCCGAGGGCGAGCACGAAGCCAGCCACGGTGTCCTCCTGGGACTTGGACGCGCCGGTCGGCTGGAGTCGGTAGCCCGCTGGGGGGTTGGACTCCTCGAACGCTTGCTTCATCAGGTTGGCGACCTCGGTCTCGCCCACCCCCGGCGCCGAGTTGGCGAGCAGGGTGATCTGGCGCTCACGGCCGTAGCGGTTGATCCGCGAGAAGCCGAGCCCGTCCTCCCAGCGCACCACGGAGCTCAGGGGCACGCTCCCGTACTTGGACGACGGCACGCTGATGAGGGACAAGGAAGAGGCGTCCGTGCGGAACTCCTCGTCGGCCCGGATGCGGATGTCGTACTCCTCGCCGTTCTCGGGGAACGTGGAGGCGTCGACGCCAGCGACGAGCATCTGCAGCGTGGAGGCGACGTTCTGCACGCTCACGCCGAGATCGGCCGCTCGGTCACGATCGATGGAGACGCGCACCTCCGGCCGCGGCGGGATGTTAGTGGTGTCCACGTCCACGGCTTTGCCGCTCTCGCGGAGCGCGCGGGTGACGTGCTCGGCGGAGCTCTCCAGGACCGAGAAGTCCGGCCCGGAGAGGATATACTGGATGCGTTGGGTGTTCGCGCCCACCGAGAAATCCGGGACCTCCGCGATGTTGATGCGTAGGTTGTCCGGCATGTTCGGGAGCACGGCCTCGCGCGCCATGTTCATGATCTCGAGCTGTGAGAGCGCACGCTCCCCAGGATCGACCAAGTCGACGTAGAGCTGCGCGTAGTTGCGCGACTTCTGATCGTCCTCGGCGACGGTGATCAGGATGTGGGTGACGCCGGGCAGCTTGCGCAGGTGGACGGCGGCGCGCTCGGCGACGAGGAGGGTCTCCTCGGCGCTCGTGCCCTCGGGGGCCCGCATCGTGACCTGGAACTTGGCCTTGTCGTCCTCGGGGAGGAACGAGCCAGGCAGCGACTTGGCGACGGGGCCGCAGGAGCCCAGGGCCGCCGCGCAGGCGAGCAGGACCACCCAACGGCGTCGCAAGGAGAACCCCAGCATCGCCATGTAGACGCGCTCGATCGGGCGGTAGAACACGTCGACGACGCGGCTGAGCCGGGTGCCTCCACCGTGCCCGCTCAGCATGCGGGCGGACATCATCGGCGTGAGCGAGAAGCTCACCAGGAGCGAGATGCCCACGGAGAACGCCATGGTGTAGCCGAAGCTCTTGAGGAACCGGCCCGGGATGCCGCCGATGAAGGCGACGGGGATGAATACCGCCATCAACGACAGGGTCGTCGCGAGCACCGCGAGCCCGATCTCCTTGGTGGCCAGGACGGCCGCGGGGAACGGCTTCATCTTCTTTTCGTCGATGAAGCGCACGATGTTCTCGAGCACCACGATCGCGTCGTCGATGACGATCCCGACCGCCAGCGCCAGGGCGAGCAGGGTGATGTTGTTCAGGGTGTAGCCCTGGAGCCACATCATCGCGAAGGTGCCGATGACCGAGATGGGGATGGATACCGCTGCGATCAGGGTGCTGCGCGCGTTGCCCAGGAACAACAGCACCACGCCCGCCGCGAGCAGCGCCCCGAGGATCAGGTGCTCGACGACCGCGTAGACGCTGGTGCGGATCGTCTGCGAGTTGTCGCGGATGACGTCGAGCTGTACGCCCGCGGGCAGCTCTTTGCGGATCTCGTCGAGACGCCCGTAGATGTTGTCGACGACCTCGATCGTGTTCGTGCCCGCCTGCTTCACGACGGACAACACCACCGCCTCATCGCCGTCGTAGCGGGCCAAGCTCTCGACCGCCTCCTCGCCGTCCTCGACCCGGGCCACGTCGGCCAGGCGCAGGATGCGCCCGTTCTCCGACCGCACCACGAGGGCGCTGACGTCCTCCACGGTGCGGACGCGCCCGTCGATGCGCAGGGTCAGGCTCTCCGGACCCGTCTCCAGGTTGCCGCCGGGCGTCATCAGGTTCTGCGATTGCAGGGTGTGCATCACGTCGACCGCCGTGATGCCCGAGGCGCGCATCGCCATCGGATCCATGAACACGTTGACCTGGCGCTTGCGCCCGCCGATTACGGAGACCTTACCGACGCCCAGGATCGTCTCGATGCGACGCCGCACCTTCTTGTCGGCCAGCTCCGTGAGCTCGCGGACGCCCTCGGTCTTGCTGCGCAAGCCGAGGTAGAGCACGGGCGCGGCGCTGGGCTCGACCTTGGTGATGATGGGCTGCTCGACGCCGGAGGGCAGCTCGCTCAGCACCATGTTCACCTTGTCTCGCACCTCCTGAGCGGCGACGTCGGTGTCTTTGTCCAGATCGAACATGATGACGACCTGGGACACCCCCTCGCTGGACACCGAGTTCAGGTCCTCGATGCCGGAGATCTCGTTGACGGCGCCCTCGATCTTGTCGGTGACGTCCGTCTCGATCTCCTCTGGCGCGGCGCCGGGCAAGACCGTAGTGACGACGACGACGGGGATGTCGACGTTGGGGAACTGGTCGACGCCGAGCCCACGATAACCGGCGGCCCCGAGCACGAGGACGACGAGCATGAGCACGGACGCGAAGACCGGCCGTTGAACGCAAACTCTCGCTAGCCACTGCATGATGAATCCTTGAGGTCGAGCGGAGTGGTCCGGGTCACTTCACGGGTTGGCCGTTGTGTAGGGTCGGCTGGTGGACGGCGACGACTCGCTCTCCAGCCGTGAGGCCGCGCACCACGGGAACGCGGTCCTGCCACTCCGCGGCCGTCTGCACCACGCGCTGCTCGAGGCGCCCGTCCTTGACGACGAAGACGTTCTGCTTGGCGTTCTGTTCGAAGACGGCGGTCTTGGGCACGGAGGGCAGCTTGCGTGTCCCGACGTTCAGCTCGACGTCGGCGAACATGCCGGGCAAGAGGCGGCGCTCGGGGTTCGGCACGGAGGCCTCGACGAGCACGTCGCGGGTCTCGCGGACGGCGCCAGAGATGTGGGTCACCTTGCCGTGGAACACCGTGTCCCCGTAGGCGACGACGCGAAAGGAGACGTCGGCGTCGACCTTGACGTGGGTGAAGTTCGCCTCGGGCAAGCTGAACTCCAGCCTCAGATCGTCCACTTGCGCGAGGGACACGACCCGCGAGGAGGCCTGCACGTACTCGCCGACCTCGATGTAGCGCTCGGTGACCACGCCGTCGAAGGGCGAGCGGATGACACCGTCGCCGACGTTCTTCGCGGCGAGGGTCTGGCGCGCTTGAGCCGCGGCCAGATCGAGGGGGGCCGTCTTGCACTTGGCCGTGACCTGGTCGTACTCGAGATCCGTGACGGCTCCCTTCGCCTTCAGCTTCTCGTAGCGATCGCAGTCCGCCTGGTTGATCTCCTGCCGCGTCTTGGACGCCTCCACCTGCACGCGCGCCTCCGCGAGGGCCAGGGCCGCCGCGCTGACGTCGATCCGGGCGAGCAGGGCGCCCTTCTTCACCTCCGCGCCGCGCTCGACGTGGGTCTGTTGGACGCGACCCGCGACGTTCGCCGCGAGGTCGGTCTGCTTGGCGCCGCGCAACGATCCGGTCAGGCGTAGCGTCTGTGGGGCCTCGATGACGGTGGCCTCCGCGAGCTCCACCGACGCGGGGGGCTCCTGCTTCTCTTCGACGGCAGCGGCTTGCTGCTGGCAGCCGACGACGCCGATGGTCGAGGAGCCGAGGGCGAAGAAGAGAGCGAAGGAATGAGCCAAGCGGGGAAGGGCGGGGCGCGAACGGAGCGCGTGGGCAGTCATGACGACCTCGAAGGGGGCGAAAGGGAAAGCTCGTGGGTGTGGCGCTGTGGTAGGATCAGAGATCTGCGGGGCCGTCGGTCCCGGAGGAGACGGGCGCAGGGGCGGAGTCAGTGAACGGCGCGGCTGAGCCGGTGGGGCCCGTCGGCGCGGGCAAGGGTCGCCGCCGCGCCTTCAGGGGCTGGTCCGTGGGAGCTTTGCCGGCCACGACCCGGAGCACGACGCGCGCCAGGGAGAGGTCGGCGTCCGCCTGGATGCGGGCGGTCTGAGCCTGGAATAGGTCGCGCTGGCTCTGGGTGACGTCGAGCTGGGTGAGGGCGCCGGCCCGGTAGCGGTCGAGGGCCAGCTCGGCGGCCTTGCGAGCGGCCTCAGCCTGGGCTCGGGCTGCCGTGCTCTTCACGATGCCGGCCTCGACCCGCTTGTAAGCGTCGAAGATCGTGTCCTCGAGGCCGCGACGCACGCGCTCGGAGCGGATCTGTTGGAGCTCGTCCGCGGCGGCCTGGGCTTGTGCGCTCGCGTAGGTGCCGTAGTCGAGGCGCCAGGAGAGCACGGCCTGCAAGGTGTAGATAGACGGACGTCCAGCGAAGCCCGTGGCGTTGGTGAGGCGCTCCTGCCCATTGATGGAGAGCGTCGGCAGCAGGGCGGCTCGAGCGGCGCGTCGACCAGCGGCGGCCGCCTCGGAGAGCTCGGCCTGCACCCTGTCGGACGGGGTGTCTCGAGCTTCGAGCCAGGTCTGCAGCGCTGGCTCAGGGCGGAGATCGTCCTCCGGGTACTCGGTCACCGGGGTCGGCGTGATCCCGGAGAGGGTCTCGAGGTTGCGCCCAGCGATGGAGCGGATGAGCTCTGCGTCCGCCTGGTCTTGGCGGGCGCGCTCCACGTTGGCTCGCGCGCGCTCCAGATCGAGCTCCGTGGAGACCCCGACCTCGCGGCGCGTGGCCACGAGCTCGGCGTTCTCCTGCGCCATGCGGAGGCTCTGCTCCGCGGACTCACAGAGGGCCGAGGCCCCCACGTAGGAGTAGTAGGCCCCTGCGACGGCGCGATCGAGGTCCGTGCCCACCAGCTCCCTCTGGAGCTCCGCTGCGCGGGCGATGTGCTTGGCCTGGTCGTACCGGTAGTAGTTGGCGAGATCGACGAGGGGGATGTCCAACTGCAGGAAGGCGTCGAACTGGTTGTACGGCGAGATCACCAGACGCTGGGCGCTCCCGGGGAGCTGCACCGCGACCTCGTACTGGTTGCGCTGGTAGATCCCGGTGGCCGAGAAGGACGGCAGCAGTCGACCCAGGGCCGCGCTCCGCTCCCAGTCCCGCTGCTCGCTGGTGACGCGCTGCTCGCGGGCGTCGAAGCTGCGGACCCGAGCGGCGTCGAAGAACTGCTCCAGGGGCTGCACGGCCGCGGCCTGGCTGGGCAGGAGAGCGCCCAACGCGAAGGTCGCAATTGTGAAGCTTGTACTCAAGAAATGGCGGCGGGACATGGGGTGGGGAGAGGTGCGGAGAGGTCAGGCAACTGTAGGGTACGACGACGGAAAACGCTGGGTTTCAGCGGAGACGCGAGCGTCGCGGGGAGGACGTCGGCGCAGGGTCGGAGGGCGGCAGAGCGCCCTGAAGTAGCAGGTCGACCAGACCGCGCACGAACATTCCCTCCGGGATCACGTACTCCCCCGCTTCTTGGGCGAAGATGCGGGTCATCCCGTAGTGGTGGACCGAGCCGATGAAGATGCGCGTCAGGATCTCCGCGTCCGTGCGCCGCAGGTCCCCGGCCTCCATCCGTGCCTCGAAGTATGCGGCGATGCCCTTCAGCATCTTCCCGTAGATGCTGAGGTTCTTGTCGCACTGGGTGGGGCTGATGAAGTCCGGGTTGGACCAGGTCATCATCATCAGGGGGAGGGCCACCCGCGCTATATCGAGCATTTTCGTCGCGAGCAGCGTGAGCGCCTCGCTCATCTCGAGGCCGTCCAGGGCGCGGCACGTGTCCGTCAGGACCCGGGGCGCGTCTTCGGCGTCGAAGCGCATGGCGGCCTGGAACAGGGCCTCCTTCGACTTGAAGCGATGAAAGACCGCGCCCTCGGAGATCCCTGCCCGCCGGGCGACCTCCAAGGTCGTCGCTTGAACACCACGCTCCAGGAACACCTCCCGGGCCACGTCGAGGAGCGCCTCCGTGTCGATGCTCGGAGGCCGGCCCCGCGCGGCGCGCTTGGGCTTGGGGCGGTCGGGGGAGGGATCGTGCTCGGCCACGGTGGCTAATTAATGAGGCGCCACTCGAAAACTGTCAATGGCTGCGAGACGATTTTTCGAAAGGGAGGGGGACGAATCTGTGGGGGGGCGGACCCAGGCGCCGCTCAGCCTCGGCGCCGGGCGGCCTCGGG
>JAEWOQ010000338.1 GCA_023460875.1 Pseudomonadota bacterium | reverse complement strand
CCCGCGCGGCGACACAGTCCTACGGGCTGGCCCAGGCGGGGGCCGGCCCCGAGCCGCCCACGCACTGGCAAAGCGCTACGCGTCGGGGGACAGTTGGTCGATGAACGAACGAATCGCCCCCTCGCTCCTCGAGTGCGTCTCGCCCACGTCTTCCCAGGTGATCGGGCACGTGTCGATCGCTTCGCCGGACGAGGTGCGGAGCGCCGTCGACCGCGCCCGCGCCGCCCAGAGAGGCTGGGGAGCGCTGTCCGTGGCGGCGCGAGCTGAGCGCTTGCTCATGTTCCGCGAGAGGCTGCTCGACGCCCGTGACGAGCTGGCCGAGGCGTTGACCACCGAGTGCGGCAAGCCGCGCCAGGAGGCGTTCGTCACGGAGGTCGCGCCACTGGTCGCCCTCATCGGTCACTACGGGCTCCACGCCGCCGACCTGCTGGCGCCCCGCTCGATCCCGCTGCGCCTACTCAAGCACCGGCGCAGCCGGGTCCATTACGAACCCCGAGGGGTCATCGGCATCATCTCTCCTTGGAACTTCCCGCTGCTCATCCCCTTCGGCGATGCTTTCACGGCCCTCTTCGCCGGCAACGCCGCGGTGATCAAGCCGAGCGAGCACGCGCCGCTGATCGCGCTGAAGGTGAAGGAGCTGTGGGACGCGGCAGGCCTCGAGCCGGATCTGCTCCAGATCGTGCCAGGGCGTGGGGACACCGGGCAGGCGCTCATCGAGAGCGGCGTGCAGAAGATCGTCTTCACCGGCGGGGTCGAGACGGGGCGCCTCGTGGCCGCCAGCTGCGGGCGGGCGCTGGTGGAGTGCGTGATGGAGCTGGGTGGCAAGGCTCCCGCGTTGGTTTGTGACGACGCCCACCTGGAGCTCGCGGCCCGCGCCATCACCTTTGGCGGCTTCCTCAACGCGGGGCAGGCATGCATCTCCGTCGAGCGCGTGCTGGCCCACGAGGCGATCCACGATCGGCTCGTCGAGCGCATCGTGCACCACACCCAGAACCTGCGGCTGGGCGGCCCCGATGGCATCTGGGACGTTGGCCCCATGATCTTTCCGCAGCAGCTCGAGACGGTGGAGCGCCTGGTGAAGGACGCGATCGAGCGGGGCGCCACCCTGCGCTGCGGCGGCAAGCGCGCGGATCGGACGGGGGATTTCTTCGAGCCGACCGTGCTGACGGGCTGTGAGCCAGACATGCCCATCGTGCGGGAAGAGATCTTCGGCCCCGTGGTGCCCATCCTGCGGGTGCGAGACGACGACCAGGCCATCGAGATCGCCAACTCCCTGCCCCTCGGCTTGAACGCCTACGTCTTCAGCAAGGACCTGGAGCGGGCGCAGCGGCTCGCGGCGCGCCTCGAGGTCGGCAGCGTCGTCATCAACGACGTGGTCACGGATTACGGCTCGCCGGAGGTGCCCTTCGGGGGCGTAAAGAACAGCGGCTACGGCCGGGTGCATGGCACCGAAGCGCTCCGCGCGATGAGCCACGTGAAGCACGTGAGCGATGGCCGGACACCCCCTGTGAGCGCTTTGTGGTATCCCTACGGAGCCCGCAGCGAAGCGGCCGTGCGCCGCCTCATTGGCTCCCTGTTCTCGCGCCGAACGCTCTTGGGACGCGTCCTCGACCTCCTGTGAGCTCGCCCGCTCGAGGCGCGGCGCGCGCGCTCTGCCGTTCAGCCCGGCGGTTCAGCAGGCGCGGCGCGGCCCGAACCGGCGGGCTCCGTCAGCGCCCAGGGCGAGCCCGGGACGTCTGCTCCGATCCGGAGAGCTCCTGGGTGCGGCGCGCCACGTCGACGGCGAAGAGGTAGGCGCCGAGGGCTGCGGCGCGCTCTGGAACGGCCCCCGCTCGCGTCGCCACGATTTGCCGCCGAAGCCACAGGTAGCGGGCGGCGTCGACGCCACAGGCGAGCAGGGTGACCGCGAAGAGGTCCCCCTCTCCCTCCGGGGCCGCTCGGCCCAGGCTGCGGCGCACCAGCGCTCCGCAGCCCAGCACCGCCGCGGCCCACTCGGCGCGCTGCAGGTTGCCCTCGACCTCGCGGGCGAGCACTCGATCTTCCTCGCTCCACAGCGCGACGAAGCTCAACGCGGTTGGCGTGCTCGGCGCTGGACCGCGCGGGACCACCGAGCCGGAAGAGGTCGCCTCTGCGTCGCTTGCCTCGTCGGAGACGGGGAACGACGGCGCGGCTCCCGTGAGGACGGTCGACCGCGTGTCCCCGATCGATCCCCTCACCGCGCCGTCCGTCCACGCTTCTCTGCGGCCCTCGAAGAGCAGCGGCTCGGGGCGCCTGCTCTCCGATACTCGAGCGGCGGCGCCCACTACGGCGAGGGCGGCGCTCTCCCCCACGGGCGGGGCTTCCTCGCCCAGCTCCTCGCGCACCACCTGGGGCACGTCTCGCTCCCCTCCCTGGTCCGCGGCGCGAAGCGCTTCGATGAGCCCCCCCTCCGCCAAGCGGAAGGCCCCCGGGGACATCTGCGCCTGCGCCTCTGGCATGCGTCGCTCGAAATCCTCGAGCACCAGGCGAGCCAGGGCGTCGAGGGCCTCGAACACGCCCCCTCCCGACGTAGCGCAGGTCTCGAAGTACGGCGCGCCGTGACGATTGAGACGTCGCTCGAGCTCCTCGACGGGCACGATGTCCCCGAGGTCACGCTTGTTGTACGCGAGGAGGAAGGGCAGCTCGTCGAGGGATCGGCCGTGCTCGGCCAAGTTGTCTCGGAGGTTCTCCAGGCTCTCCAGGTTGGCGTCGAGGCGCGCCCGCTGTGAGTCCGCGACGAACACGACCGCATCGGCGCCCGTGAGCACGAGCTTCCGGGTAGCGTTGTAGTAGACCTGCCCCGGCACCGTGAAGAGCTGCAGCCGCACCCCCATGCCGTGGAGCGTGGCCAGGCGCAGCGGGAGGAAATCGAAATAGAGCGTGCGATCCACCGGGGTCGCGAGGCTCACCATCTTGCCGCGGTGCTCGGGCCGCGTGCTGGCGTGGATGTGCTGGAGCGTGGTCGTCTTTCCGCCCAGCCCGGGGCCGTAGTAGACGACCTTGAAGACCAGCTCACGGGCGAGCGGGTTGACGACTGGCATCGAGCGGAGCTTAGCGGATTCGCTGCGCGCCCACTAACGGAGCCCGTACTGAATCTCTTCCGTGCGCCTCTGCCGCCACTCGTCCGAGGCGGCGCTGAGGACCACCGAGGCCACCCCCGCGCCGACACAGAGCACGGCCAGCCCGCGAAACCACCAAGCTCGCCGCCACGGTCGTCGCTCGAGGTGGAACGCCCGCCCCAGGGGATAGCCGAGCAGGAACCCCCCGATGTGGGCGGCGTTGTTCACGCTGAAGAGCAGGGCGAACGCCAGCGCGTAGGCGAAGAACTGGGCGAGGATGTCCTTGAGCCGGGGATCGCGCCGCCCGTGCATCTGCCCGATCTCGTGACCCATCAAGCCGAAGAGCGCCCCGCTGGCCCCCGCCGTCAGAGGTCCGCTCGGCCCGTACCAGGCCAGGCTCGCCACGAACCCGACGATGCCCGTCAACGTGAACACCACGATCATGCGAGCGCCGCCCACCCGCTGCTCCGTACGCCTCCCCAGAGCCAACAGGGCGAGGCTGTTCATGGCCAGGTGCAGCGCGCCGAGGTGCACGTACACGGCAGATAGGTGCCGCCAAGGCTCGACCGCGGCGAGGTTGCCGTACGTCGCCCCCCAACGCAGCACATCCGACGCCAGCAGGCTGGGGCCGAGAAACCCGAGGGCGAGCCCGCCGTGGTCCAGGGAGACGAGCGCGAAATTCACGAGGCACAGCCCCAGCAGGACCTGTGTGGCGAGGAAGGGGTGATCCAAGAAGCCGAAGGCCTTTTGCGGAAGCGGTGACAAGGACGCACCACAGCGGTGACACTTCGGCTCCCGAGCTCCGTTGAGGGCTCCGCAGGCGGCGCAGACGCGTGATCCTTCGCTCATGGGCCCTGCCCCTACGCCACGGTGCCCCCTCACGGCAACCAGAGGCGTGCCCGAGAGCACCGATCCGTGCGTCACCGGGGGGCGCGCGCCCAGCAGGTCCCACCCCGTTGCGGGGGGCTCAATGGCACCATCCGACCTGGCTTTCCGCTCACGGATCGGCGCCCTCGGGCCGTCCAGTGACAGTGCAACACCCCCACGCTCCGTCGGAGCGCAGCTCGGGCCGCAGCGCTCCGGACCGGGCCTGTGTGCAGTCGAAGAGCCTTGTTGCCGCCGGACTACACGCCTCAGTACACTGGATGCTCCTTTGGGAAATTTCCCCGCTTCGATGGATCTTCCGTGAGCTTGGCCGATCAAGAACCTCCCCGCCTCGTCGACGGCCTGGACGTGCGCTCCTTGCCGCTGAGTCCCGAGGACGCCTTCGTGCTGTCTCGCGTGGACGGGTACGCGGCGGCCGGGGAGATCGCCGCGTCGACGGGGTTGCCCGAGGAGCGCGTCGTCGCCTGTCTGCAGCGCTTGCGGGCCCTCGGAGCGATCCGCAATGGCGAGAACGCCGCGCTCTCTGCCGTGCGAGTGTCGTCGGAGAAGGCTGGGGCGGCGCCTCGCACCAACAGCTCCGTGCGCCTACGCCCGAACCCAGCGGACGCGAACGGCTCTCCGTCGACGCTCTCCGACGAAGAGCTCGAGCTACTGAAGGAACCCGCGGACCTCGACGAGGGTCGCCGACGAATGATCCTCGAGTACTTCAACGCCCTCGAGCGGCACACCCACTACTCCATCCTGGGGGTCGGCGAGGGCGCAACCAAGGCGGAGATCAAAGAGGCCTACTATGACCTCGTGGGCTCGTTCCACCCAGATCGGTACTTCGGCAAGGAGCTCGGGAGCTTCAAGCCCAAGCTCGAGAAGGTGTTCGGCGCGCTCACGAAGGCCTACGACGTCCTCACACGCCGGCGCTCCCGCGAAGAGTACGATCGCTACCTCGCCGCCCGGCGCAGCACCGCTGGCCTCGGTGGCTCCGCGCCGCCGGTGCGTGTGACCCCCATCCCGGGACCCGGCGTGTCCGTCCCCGCTCCCGCCGTGAGCCCCAGGAGCACCACTAGCTCGACGCCCACACCCGCGAGCGACCCGCTGCCCCCTCAGCCCGACGTCCGGCCCGCCCCCCTCCCGCCGCTGTCCACGTC
>JAEWOQ010000337.1 GCA_023460875.1 Pseudomonadota bacterium | reverse complement strand
CCCCCCCCCCCCCCCCCCCCCCCCCCGCCCCGCGACCCCGCCGAGGGCCGCGATGGGAGCCTTGCGGGCGAAGCGCGGCACGCTGGCGCGGTAGGCGCGCATCGTGTGGCTCAAGAGCCAACCTCCGCAGGCTGCCGCCACGAGCCAGGCCAGCACCCAAGCGACGCCCTCGGGCACGCCTTGCTCCCGCCATTGGTCCACCTCGTCCTCGAGGTCGTGGAGGCGCTCCTGCAGGTCGTCCTTCCAGTGCGAGCCCCCTCCGAAGCGACCCGTCTGGCGGAAGTCGTTAGCTAGGATGAACAGTCGGCCGCTGCGGTGCGCGGCTTCGTCGTCGGCCACCAAATAATCGACGACCCCCTCGGCGAACCTGCGGTTCCCCGGGTACCGCAGCATCAGGTTGATGAAGATGGATGGGTCGCCCACGACGAGCATCCGGCCCCGGTTGGCGATGATCCCGGTCACCGCGAAGGGCACGGGGAAGCCGTCCGCGGCGGGGATCTCGAGGACGGGGGTGAGGTCGGGGTGCTCGAGGCCCCTTGGATGGTTCGTGATGACCTGCTCCACCTCGGCGGCGATGGGGTGGCGGCCTCGCTCGACCCCCGCGACCATCTCGACGGCGGGCATCGCGATCGCGAGCTCGGGTCGTCCCCGCAGGGCATACAGGGGCCGCGAGGGTGGGGAGACACGCCGGATGCCGAACCGCTGGAGCAGGGTGTCACCGCGTCCGAAATCGTCCAGGAGCGCGAGCCGGCCGCCGGCCCTCAAGAAGCGGCTCACCTCCTCGAAGGAGAGCTCCCCCTCGGGATGAAGCAGCAGGAGCCCGTCCTCGGGGGTGAGCTCCTGGTAGTCGAGGGTCGCGGTGAGGCGGATCCGATCCCTGCCGAGGCGCTCGATCGCCAGGGCGACGAGCTCGCTGGTCCCCTCCCAGGAGGTGTCCGCCGTCCCGAACGCTCCCTCGCTGCTCCGGTGGGGCGGGGCGCCGGCGAGGTCCCCAGAGAAGGAGAGCCCCGCGGCGAGGGTCAGGCCGATCGACGCGACGCGGCGCGCTTGGGTCCCCCACGCGCGGTTCTTGGCGCTCAGCCGCACTCTGCCTTCGCCTTCGCCTTCGCCTTCGCCTTCGCCCCCAGTGCTGCGCCGGCACTGGCCGAGCCTACGGGATCGACGATCCAAGGAGCGCCCACCGCCATTTTCCGCGGAGCCCAGCCCGTCCTCCGCGGAGCCCTGCCGATCGAGCGCACGCCGATCGAAAGCGGCTCGATGGCAGACACAAGGCTCACGTAATCACTCCTCGAGCCGATCGAGCTCATCGGAAGGTGGGGCGAGGAGACGGAGGAGCGATCCTTGCACATGCTGCTCGGGGTGGCAGATTGAGCTTAAGTCGAGGAGGGGAGGCGCCGTCCAGGGGCGAAGGTCGGTATCGTAGTGAGTCAGCCTACATGGGTCGTGGGGGCGCGTCGCGGGAACGCAGAACGCCGCTAGTGTGCGGTGGCCTGTGGAAGGGCTCGTGGAGGGCGCGGTAGCACGGAGCGCGAGTGAGACGGTCCGTGCCTTGACCCGATCCTTCGGCTGGCTACATTACTTAGAGAGGCAACTAGGTTCCGCGATTCCGAGAAGCAACCCCCAGCCCGACGAGGTGCGTCATGCTCCCTCCGTTCATCATCGACCACATCCGACGCCGTGAAGAAGAAGAGCGGCGAAGTCAGCTCGAACGGCCGGTCCTGGAGCTTCCGCTCGAACGGGGGCCGCTCCCGCACGCTCCTCGTCCTCGGTGCGAGGACGAGGAGGCGACGGAGCGCGGGGTGGTGATCTTCGACCTCGTCTGATCCCGTCGGATTCCGTCGACGCTCGTTTCACATCGGGCGCCCCAAATGGGGCGCCCGGTGTTTTCCATGCTCCGGCCGCCGCCTAACGGCCGCCCGAGTCTGCCTGGCACCATCCCTGTCGCGGCCTCCGGCGGAGAGCCTCGAGGGGCGAGCGGGCGTCGGGGGCACGCCTCGGCCGTCCGAGAGAGCTTCCCCCCGGACAACACCGAGGGGGACGTCTGCAGCTCGTTGGGTCGTCGTGCGTGGCAGCAGGTGGGTTTTGTGGGGGCGAGACCTTCCTCTTGCAGAGAGCGGTGCACTAGGCTCCGCTCGCCGTGGACGGCCGAGCAACGGGGCTCGACCTGAGCCGTGCCGGTGCCTGCAAGCACATGCGACCCATTTCATCGACTCCCACTCCCGCAGGGACTTCCTCGCCACACCAGGCGCGATCCTCTGGAGCGCTCGCTCAGGACGTGTGCGCGGCGAGCCGGACACGGCGCGGCCGGGGGGGCATCGCTGCGCGCAGCTGGTTCCTCGGGGTGGCCTCGATGCTCGCCGCGTGCGTTCCGGCGGGAGATGGCATCGCGCCGCCCACCGACCAGCTCTACTTCCCCGTCGCCCTCGCCGTCGATGAGAGCTCCGAGTGGCTCTACGTCGTCAACAGCGACTTCGATCTCCAGTTCAACGGCGGCACCGTCCAGAGCCTGCGCCTCGGGCGCCTGCGCGACATCGTGCCACGAGTCTGCGGAAGCGACGCGCACTGCGACGGGGGCGAGGTGTGTGACGTAGGAAGAGACGAGTCCGGTCCCACCGCGGACAACGGCGGGGCCGCGAGCTTCTTCTGCGTGCCCAATCGGCAGGCTCCTCCCTGTGGTGAGCTGCCGGAGCAGACGGCGAGCGAGCGCGCGGTCGCCCCCGGCCGCTGCGCGCCCATCTCCCTCTTGGATCCTCCGGACGGCGGCGGCTCCTTGATCGAGCAGGTCGTGACGATCTCGGCGTTCGCGACGGACGCCGTGCTCCGCCAGCGCCCCGAAGGAGCAGCGCCGGGTGCCCCCCAGCGCCTCTTCATCCCCGTGCGCAGCGATCGCTCGCTGCACTGGATCGACGTGGACGGCGGCGCGCTCGACTGCGGGCAGGAGCGTGATGGCGGCAGCTGTGACCCGAAGCACCGGGTCGGGGACAACCCGGACGCCGAGACCGAAGAGCGGCGCGAGCTGCCGACGGAGCCCTTCGGCATCGCCGCGACCGAGGACGGCGGGGTGCTCGTCGTGGCACACCAGGTGGGAGGACGCGTCTCGGCGTTCACCAACGACTGGGTAAGCGGTCCGCGCCTGGCTTACGTCGAGTCCGGCTTGCCCAACCGCCCCATCGGTGTCGCCGCCGTGCCCCCGCGCTTGCTGCCGGAAGGGGCGACGGCGCCAGCGGAGCAGGCCCCCGGCTTCTTGATCACCTTCAGGAGCGCGGCGCAGGTGAACCTACTCCGGTTCTTTGGAGAAGAAGATTCCACGGCTCGGCGTCCGCGCCTGGTCGACGTGGCACAGACTCCGCTGACCGTGAACACGCTGGGGGTCGACTCCCGCGGGATCGTCACGGACGACCCCCGCCCCCGGGCTCGCGCCGCCTGTGAGGAGCTGGGGGGCGAGGCGGTCGAGGCGTGCCTGGCCGAGGCGGAGCAGCTCCCCATCGACGTCTACATCGCGAATCGCACCCCCGCTAGCCTGATCGTGGGACGGACCCGGGAGGTGACTGGGACCGGCGAGCCTCAGGATCTGCCCACCTTCCACGACAGCATCCCGCTCACCGCCGGGCCGTCACGCGTCGTCGTCGGTGACGTGCTGGTCGACGACGGGACCCCCGAGGGACGACGGGAGCGCCGAGTCTTCGTGCTGTGCTTCGATTCGAACCTCATCTACATCTACGATCCCGAGCGGCGGCGTATCGAGGCAGAGATATCGACCGGGCGTGGTCCACATGCTCTGGCGTTCGATGGCGAGCGAGCGTTGGCCTACGTCGCGCACTTCACGGACTCGTACATTGGCGTCGTGAGCCTCGATCAACGCTCTCCTTGGAACTACGGGGCCCTCGTCGCGTCGATCGGTACGCCCCGCTCTCCCCGAGCTTCGAAGTGATGCAAAGCCGCAAGATGCAGATATGGCTGTGGGCCGCGTGTGCCGTCATCGCGGTCATCGGATGTCGGCAACCGCCGGAGCAGGCGCCGGTGCGCTCCCTCCGCGCGAGCGGCAAGACGACGTTCGTGTGTGTCGGCCCTGATGGACGGGGGCGTCCTCTGAGCGACTGCCCGGAGGGAGCGCGCCTGTCCAGCGGCGGCGTCTCTGTCGCCAACCCGAGTCACGAGCTCTACGCCCTCGTCACCCAGACCATCACCGCAGAGGTCGCGGTCGTGCGCGTGACGGGCGGGCGCGGGATCGCAGGGGTGATCGACATGGAACACTCCAACCCGGGGATCACGCCCCTGCGGGTCGGCGCGAAGCCCGTGGACATCGTCAGCACGCCGGGCGGAGCCGCGAGCTTCGTGGGCGTCGCCGACCCGGGGCGAGCGGGCATCTTTGGCCTCGCCACCCAGTGCATTCAGCCGCCGCGCCCCGAAACCGCCGACGAGGAGGCAGAGGTCACCCGCGACCTGACCACCTGGCCGGCGTGTTCTCTGCCGACGGCGCCCGGCGAGATGCAGATCCTCATCGATCCGGCGGACGCCTCGGGGCGCCTGCGGGAGACCTGCGCTGACGAGTACACCGAAGAGCTGCAGGAGCCGCTCTCCGTGAGCTACGAGTGTGGTGCGGACCTGCGCCGAGAGAGCGGGCGCCCGAAGCTGGCGGTCGCGCTGCCCGAGTGGGGGCAGATCGCCGTGTTCGATGCGCAGGAGATCATGAATCGGGCGCCGGGGAGCTACGAGCCCTGCATCCCCGAGGCGGTGGTGTCCCTCCAGAGCTCGCTCCCGGAGATGGTGAGCCAGCCCCTCCCGGCGGATCTCGTCGTCGATGGCTGCACGGAGCCCCTCCAGGAGTACGGGGCCGTGGCTGCCTTCGAGGCGCGTCCAGCGGGGATGGCGCAGCGAGACGGGCGCCTCTTCGTGGCCGATCGCGGGGGGCCGCTGGTGCACGTGCTCGACGTGACCAACGGGTGCGCGCCCCAGGAGCTGCCTCCGCTGGTGGCGACGTCGCTGCTCGAGCCGGGCCGCGTGGTCACCACGACGAAGGTGGCTGTCAGCCCGGTCACGAGCCTGGGTGAGCAGTTCGTCTACGCCGTGGACGAGCGCGGGGACGCGACGGCGAGCGTGATGATCTTCGACGTCACGCCTGGTCGGGCCCTCCGCACGCCCCTCGTGCGCGAGCACTCGGAGCTCGTCCCCGACGAGCCCCCCGATCGGCTGGAATTTAGCGCACCGGTGAAGGACGTCACCTTCGCCCAGCACGACTTGCCCGTCCCCGATCTCGTCACGGGCGAGATTCAGATGGGGATCGCTTGTGACCCTGATCCCGATGTCGACGTCGACTCGCCCGCGGCCCGCTACCGCACCACGAGCGATCTGGCCCGCGGCGCGCGCCCGTCGGCGCTGCGCGGCGTGTTCGGGTTCGCCCTGCTGAGCAACGGCCGCGTCGCGGTCATCGACGTGGAAGACTACGACGCGGCCTGCCGACGTCCCACGTCGACGAACACCAGCAACGTGTTCGATTTCCGCGGGTGCGCCGGGGACACGAGGGACGAGCCCTTCCTGCTCAACGGCGTACGCACCGTCAGCGGCGAGACGAGCTGTCGCGCGGTGGTGCCTCATCGAGCCCGCTCCGCTCGCCTCGTCGCGACGACCCAGCAGACTGGGATCGGGGCGCCCTCCCTTCGGGCGCTGCCCCGCTTGTCTCGCTACGGTCGGGGGCTCCCCCTGAGCAACCTGATGCCTCAGGGACAGGTGAACCCGCTGATGGCGGCCGTCGATTTCGACAACCCGGTCCCCGGGGGTGAGCCCATCCCCGCTCAGACGTACGTCGGCGTCACCTTGCGTACGAGCGGGGTGGGACGAGACGACCTCGTCCTGGATCCGACCCTGGCGGAGCAGGCGTCCCTCGTGCTGCCGCAGCTCGATCCGCGCTCCTATCCGACGCAAGAGACGGTCACGGTCGCCTACGAAGGCGCGCTGGCCGCCGAGCGCCCCGCAGGCGTGCTCCAGGTCGACGGCAACGCGGCGCTCCTCGCGGACCAGGACGCGCTGTTCTGCGAGCTCGGGGTCCAGGATCTCGATCTGGCTCGAGAGGTGGGAGCGGCGCGCTTCGGCCTCGAGGGGGAGCTGCTCGACGCGTTCGCCGAGCGCCATGGCGACTACGTGCAGATCACGAGCCAGCTGCGACCGAGCAAGGACAGCTACTGGCGTGGGGCGGGGGCGACCTGCGGCGGCGGCGGCGGCTACGAGCTGTGCTCCTCCGTGTTCGGTGTCAGCGAGCTCGATGAGCTCAATGAGCTGAGCGAGCTCCCGGCGGCGCGGGATCTCCGCATCACTGCTGCCTATCAAGATCATCTCCTCCTCGAGCCCCGGCCTGAGGGGGGGGCCGCGCCAGAGCTCATCGCCTGCTGTTTCCCGGATGAGCTCTCCTATCGGGTCCGCGGTGGCGGCCAGTGGATCGTGCGGGGCAGCGTGTCTGGCTTCCGGCACACCGTGCGCGCGGTGGCGACGGAGGACGGCCTCCGCTGTGTCCGCGACTGCGCCCCGTGGAAGCCACAAGAGCAAGGACGCGTCTTCGAGATCTCCAGCTCCACCGCTGGGTGTCCTGCCCTTGGAGCGGGCGACCCGGACGAGCCGTTGCCGCCGGGGTGCGCCGTGGGCCCGGCCGAGGAGGACGACGCGATCTGTGTCTACGATGCCGCCACGGGCCCCGTACGCCCTGGTGGTCCCGCGTCGGAGTGCATCCACGACAGCCTCACGAGCCGTTTCGTCATGTACCGGGGCCTCGAGCCGAGCCTGCGGGACATGACCTACGCGTACGAGGCGGTCGGGGGCTTCGCGCCCTTGGCGATGCCCCTCACCGGCAGCACGAACGTCATCCTGCCCGTGGCGATGACGAGCGTCCCCGGCTTCGAGTTTCTGGCGGTGGTTGATTCCCAAGACCGAGGGTTGATGTTGCTCAGCCTGCGGGGAGTGGGGCTTCGCACCAGTTTCTTCTAGGGGAGTGAGGATGGCTGGTCGGCAGACGCCCGTCATGCAGCAGCATGCTGCCGCCAAGGAGGCGTGCCCGGACGCGATCGTCTTTTTCCGCCTCGGCGACTTCTACGAGATGTTTGGGGAGGACGCCGTGCGCGCCTCTCGGCTGCTCGATCTGACCCTCACGAGCCGCAACAAGGGCAAGGCGGACGAGGTGCCCATGTGCGGGGTCCCCCACCACGCCGCGCCCGGCTACATCGCTCGGCTCCTGGAGCGCGGGGAGAAGGTAGCCGTCTGTGAGCAGATGGCCGATCCGGCCAAGTGTAAGGGGATCGTGCCCCGCGCGGTGGTGCGCGTCATCACCCCCGGGACGATCACGGAGCTCGCGCACCTCGAGGCCGCGACGAACAATTGGTTGTGCTCCCTCGAGCTCCGGCCCGGTGGCGTTGGCGTCGCCCTGCTGGATGTCTCCACGGGTGAGCTGCGGGCAGCGGTCGTTGCCGATCTCGCGGGCGCCCTCGCCGAGCTCGGGCGCGCGGCCCCGCGTGAGGTGCTCGTCGGCCACGACGCCGCGATGTCCGACTGGGTGGACGACGCCGTGAGCGCCCTCCGGGGCGTGCTCGGCGGGGCGCCGGTGCAGGTCGACGACGCCATCGAGGAGGCCGCGGTCGCGGAGTGTCTGCAGGGGCGGGAGGCGGAGCTCGCCGACGTCGAGCCGGCGGCGGGGCACGCCGTGGCCCGCGTGCTCCGCTATGCGCGCAGCTGCTATCCGGGGAAGGAGCTGGCGATCCGGAGCGTCGGCGTGTGGGATCCGACCCGGGTGCTCCGCCTCGATCGCGCCGCTCAGGCGCACCTGGAGCTCGTCGATTCCGTAGGAGGCGGGCGCGCGACCACCCTGCTCGGCGTCCTCGATCGTACCAAGACCGCCGGTGGAGCGCGCCTGCTGCGGCAACGTCTGCTGGCGCCTTTGATCGAGGTCGATCCGATCCGGCGTCGCCTCGACCAGGTGGAGACGTTCGTCGTCGACGCTCCCCTGCGCGCGGAGGTCAGGAAGGCGCTCTCCGCCGGCACCGATCTCGAGCGTCTCGCCATGCGCGCGGCCTTGGGTGAGGCGACGCCGCGGGATCTCGGCGCCGTCCGGGACGGGCTCGCCGCGGGCCGGACGGTGTTCGGATGGCTCGACTCCCTCAAGGACGAGGCTTGCCGCGCGGCCTTGGGCTTGGAGCGCCCCGTCGATCTCGTCGAGGACGTCGCCGAGCTGTTGGTCCGCGCGCTCACGGAGCGCCCGCCGGCCCAGGCGAAGGAGGGGGCGATCTTCGCGCGCGGCTTCGACGTCGAGCTGGACGAGCTGGATGCCCTGCGCCGGAGCGGTACGGAGCGCATCGTCGCGTTCGAGTCGGCGCTGCGCGACGAGACCGGCATCGCTAGCCTGAAGGTCAAGTTCACGAGGGTCTTCGGCTGGTACATCGAGGTCAGCCGGAGCCACGTCGCCAAGTCCCCGTCCGCGTGGCGGCGAAAGCAGACCGTGGCCGGCGGCGAGCGCTACACGACGGATGAGCTGGACGAGCTCGCGGACCGCATCGCGAGCGCAGAGGAGCGCCATCGGGAGAGGGAGCTCGAGCTGCTCGGGACGCTGGTCGCCGAGGTCGGCGCGGCCGCCGAGCGCATTCGGCGCTTGGCCGATCGCCTGGCGGACCTCGACGTCGCCGCTGGGCTGGCGGAGATCGCGACGGAGTACGACTACCGCCGGCCGGAGGTGGACGAGTCGGATCACCTCGAGATCCGAGATGGTCGTCACCCCGTAGTGGAGCGCTTGGCGGCCGCAGGGCGCTTCGTCCCCAACGATCTGTCGCAGGATTTGGCTGCAGAGCGGCTCTGGCTGATCACCGGCCCCAACATGGCCGGGAAGAGCACTTTCCTGCGGCAGTGCGCGCTCATCATCGTGTTGGCGCAGATGGGGAGCTACGTCCCGGCGCGTTACGCGCGCATCGGCTTGGTCGACCGCATCTTGTCGCGCGTGGGCGCGAGCGACGACCTCGCCCGGGGCGAGAGCACCTTCATGGTGGAGATGCGCGAGACCGCGCAGATCCTCAAGCACGCGACCGCGCGCTCCTTCGTCATCCTCGACGAGATTGGTCGGGGCACGAGCACCTTCGACGGGCTCGCCATCGCCTGGGCCGTGGCGGAGCACCTCGAAGAGGTCGTCGCCTGCCGTGCCTTGTTCGCTACCCACTATCATGAGCTCACAGAGCTGGGGGAGGCGAGCCGCCACTGTCGCAACTACAGCGTGAGCGCCCGGGAGCTCGAGGACGACGTGGTGTTCTTGCATCGCCTCGTGCCCGGCGCCGCGAGCCGGAGCTACGGCGTCGCCGTCGCGAAGCTGGCCGGCTTGCCGGAGCCGGTGCTCGCCCGGGCGCGCGCGCTTTTGGAGGAGCTAGAGTCTGGACGGGACACCGCCACTCGGCGCCGTCCGCAGCGACGCGAGAGCAAGGCGCAGCTTGGGCTCTTCGACGCTCCGGCGCCCCCCCCGGGGGAGCGCGAAGCCCTCGATCTTCTCAGGCACGCAGATCTCGATCGACTGTCTGGGATCGAGGCCCTGCAGCTGCTCCATCAGCTCAAGGGCAAGCTCCTCCCCTGAGCCGGCGTTCGTCAGTCGATGCTGCTGACGAACTCGCTCGAGCCTCGCCTCAGGCGGACGCTGTACTCGATGTCCCGGGGCAAGCTGCAGGTCTCTTGCGTGAACTCCATGCCGCTGGCCACCTTCGTGATGCAGGCGTGGAGCGCGTCGTTCTCGAGATCGCTCTGCGCGATGTCGACCCGCGTCACCTTCCCCGAAGGCGGGATCACGAAGGCCAGGGTGACGGTGCCCCGGAGCATCGGGTCGAGGGCCACCGCGTCTGCGTAGCAGGCGAGGATGCCATGTCTGCGCGCGGCGAGGGTGCGCTGCAGCTCCTCCGTCTCGACACAATCCTCATGAGGCGGGGCTGCGGCGGTATCGCTCGATGAGCTCTGAGGGGGCTGTGGAGGGGGCGTTTGCGTCGAGCACGCGACGCCCAAGAGGGAGAACGAGGCGGCGACGACGAGAGCTGTCCCGCGAAGGTGTCGGCGTTCTCCGCCGCGCGCGCAGACGTCAGAGGAAGGTGAATGTAGGGAAAACGACGGGCGAAATGGGCGCATGCTGGGTGCATGCTGTGTCATGGCCTCGCCGGTTTGTCGATGACGGTCGAGGACGCATGCATGTTCACCTATTTGGATGGCGGGTATCCGGAGCACCGCCGGAGCGCTCTCATCGATGTCCTCATCAACTGGATGCAGTGGTGGGATAGATTTGTGCTGATGGTGAGCGTCAAGCGGGCCCAGGCGACGAGGAGCGCCGGTCGGCACCAGAGCGTCGATCGACTGCGGCGGAGGTGAAGATCATCCGCTGACGTCGCTCTTCGCCGGCACGTCGCTCCGCTCCGTCATAATTGCTCGGCGCGGCGCTCAGATCGAAGGTGGGATGCAGGGGTCGAAGCGGTTGCTCCGCGGAGTCGACCGCGATCTTCGCCGTGCCGGACGAGGTGTTGGTCGAGGTGTCGCTCGAGGTGTTGGTCGACGCGCGCTCCGCGAAGGGTCGGGGAGGCGGCGCGCTCTCGAAGGCGGGCAGGCGCGCGTTGAGCCGCTGCTGGCCGAGGCGAGAGATTTGACGCCCCGCGCGCGCCTGGAGCGTGGGAAAATCGAATACGCTCAGCGCCGGCTCCTTCGTCGCGACGACCTCCAGCGTCTGCCACAAGCAGCGCTTCCCCAGGACGCCGAGCAGCAACCCCTCCAGCTCGAGCAAGCGACTCAGCGGGGAATAGCCGACGAGCTGCCCGTTCAACTTGAAGGACCCAGCGCGTTCCAAGAGCATCCCGGTGAGCTTCTTGAACGGATTCTCCGGGAGATCGAGCGTGGCCATGACGCGCTTCAACGTCTGGCGCTCTTCGTCGATCTCGTCGGCGAGCCAGCTCAGGACTCGGCCGTACTCCGTGCCGGCGTTCGCCTCCGCAGAGCGCCGGGCGAGGCGGCCTCCCGCGGTCGCCCCCATCAGGTGGTCGTTGAGATAGGTCCCGAGGCGTCGGCGATCGATCGCGTCGTCTTCGATCCGGGCCCTTGCGTTCCCCTCTGGCATGGCTCCCCCTCCAACAAGCGTGCCCGCGCAGGGCGTCGGAGCAAGGACGGAATCGAGGAGCGAAGGTCGGGTGGCCCGGAGGGGGGCGGGTGAAGCAGGGCAGGGGAGCTCCGGGAGGAGGCGCCGAAGAATCACCGCCGTCGCGGAGGTCGCGGTGGTCGCGGCGGAGGAGGTGTCGCGTTGCGGCCGTCCTCTGGCCAGGGGTGCCGCGGGTAGCGGCGCATCAGCTCCCTGCGGATGTTCGGATAGTGGCGCTCCCAAAAGCCTCCTAGATCCGTAGTGACCTGGACGGCCCTCTGGTTCGGAGCCAGCAGGTGGACCAGCAGGGGGAGCCTGTCTCGGCAAATCCGAGGGGTCTCGGCGAGCCCGAAGAAGTCCTGGAGCCGCGACTGGATCCATGGCGGTTTTCCGGGCTCATAGTGGATCGAGAGCTCGCGTCCCGACCGGAGACGGATCCGTGGCGGCGTGTGCGTGGTGAGATCGCGAGCTGTCGCGCTGGGGAGCGTAGCGAGCACGAGCTGACCGAGGTCGAGCTCCGCGAGCTCCGCCAGGGACGTCACCTGGGCGCAGCCGAGCTCGAGGCCCTTCGTCACGACTTCGTCGAGATCGGGCGACGGCTCGGCGACGCCCTGCTCCTGGAGCAGCCGCAGTCGTTCCTGCAACGAGGTGAGTGAGTCGTGGGGATCCACGAAGGCCAGACCCTTGGTGCGCGCGGCCTTGGACAAGACCTCCGCCACCTCGGGTCCGGGCACTCCGCGCGCGCGGCTCTCGTCGAGCACGAGGCGCCCATAGCGGAGGCGGCTCGTGCGCTCGACGTGTTCGTCGGGGCCCTCGATGGTGAGGCTCTCGTCGAGCTCGAGTCGATCGGGGTGAAGGTCGACGAGCCAATCGGGCTCGATGCGACTCGCGATGCGGACGATGGCGCCCCCGCGTCTGCCCTGCGCGCGATCCGCCGCCAGCGCGACGACCCAGGGCGCCCGGTGCACGACGCTGGTCTCCGCGAGCACCGCGGTGCTGCCGTTCGCCAAGAGCAAGTCACGACCGTCGCCGCGCCGTTGCGCCACTCGGTCGCCGAAGGCCGCCAACACGCACAGGGCGAGCTCTTCGTCCTGATCCGGGTGCGCCGCCCCGGGGCCCGCTCTGGAGATCTGGACATGGCGCCGGAGCTGTCGCACCAGGCGCTCCACGGCGCGGGTGGTCGCGGGATCCAGGTCGAGCTGGGCGAGGGACTGGCGCGACCACCGCGCCCGCGCGGCTTCCTCGAAGCGCTCGATCATGTCGAGCAAGTCCGAGTCGCCGCTGGCGCCGAGGTGCCGCCCCGCGGCGCCGAAGCGGACCCGTGTCTCGCGGCGGAGGTCTCGCTCCGAGAGGAGCGCCGCTGCCAGACACGCGCGCTCGGCGCAGTCGCGCTCCTCGCCCTCGATGAGCAAGCGGGCCAGCCTCGGGTGCAGGGGGAGCCGCAGCATGCGCCGCCCCACCTCCGTCAGGCGGCCGCTCCCCAAGGCGCCCAAGGTCTCGAGCAGACTGACGGCGGCTCGCCAAGAGCTGTCGGGCGGCGCGGTGAGCCAGCGGAGGCCGCTCGTGTCGCCTCGACTCGCCAGCTGGAGCACAACAGCGCTCAGATCTCCTCGTTCGATCGCGGGCGCGTCTTGCACCGGGCGGGCGGAGAAGTTCCCCGCCGTGTAGAGGCGCACGGCCACGCCCGCTCGGGTGCGTCCTGCGCGCCCCGCGCGCTGGGTGGCTCGGGCCTGACTGATCTCTTCGAGCTCGAGGCTACTCAGGCCCGTCCAAGGGGAATGTCGAGCCACGCGGGCGACACCGCTGTCGATCACGGTCGCCACTCCGGGGATGGTGACGGAGCTCTCCGCGACGTTGGTGGCGAGCACCACACGCCGCCGCTCGGAGGGACTGACCACGCGCGCCTGCTCCTCGAGGGGGAGGTCTCCGTGCAGGGCGAGGACGTCCAGCTCGCCGGGGAGCTCGGCGAGAGCCTCTCCGCAGCGGCGGATCTCCGCGGCACCCGGGACGAATACGAGCACGTCGCCCTCCCGCTCGAGCGCCTCGCGGACGGCGCTGCGGACCTGCTTCTCCAAGGGGCGCTCGTCGGGTTGACGAGCGTGCCGCACCTCCACGGGGTGCGCGCGGCCCGCGCTCTGCACCCGCGGCGCGTCGTGGAGGTACCGAGCCACGGCGCCGGCGTCGAGGGTGGCGCTCATCGCGACGAGGCGGAGCTCGGGGCGGCGCAGTCGCTGGAGCTCCTCGAGCAGCGCCAGGCAGACGTCTGCGTCGAGGTTGCGCTCGTGGAGCTCGTCGAGCACCACGCAGGAGATCCCCGTGAGCTCGGGATCGTCGAGGAGCTGACGCAGCAGGGTCCCCTCCGTGAGATAGACGAGCCGCGTGTCGGGGCCGGTGACGTCCTCGAACCTCACCCGGTAGCCGACGGCGCCGCCGAGGGTCTGCCCCTGCTCCTCGGCGACTCGCCTGGCCGCCAAGCGCGCCGCGATGCGCCTGGGCTCGGAGACCAGGACGCGGCCGCGGCACCAAGCCTGTCGCGTCAACGCCCACGGCACGCGGGTGGTCTTGCCCGCCCCCGGCGGAGCCTCCAAGACCAGTCGCGGGCTCGCCTCGAGGGCGCGTAAAGCCTCCGGGAGGACGGCGTCGATGGGGAGCGCCTGCATGGGTGTCGAGCTCAGTGAGCTTCGTTCCAGTTCAGCCCGGCCTTGACCTCCACCACGAGGGGCACCTCCAGGGAATACACTCCCTCCATCTTCTCCCGGATCACCTGGCAGGCCGTCTCGACCTCGGCTTCGGGCACCTCGAACACCAGCTCGTCGTGCACCGTCAAGACCATGCGAGCTCCTGGGGTCGGGGGCGTCGAGAGGGCGAGCATCGCCAGCTTGAGGATGTCCGCCGCGGAGCCCTGGATGGGCATGTTCATGGCGATGCGCTCGGCGGCGAAGCGGCGGGCGCGGTTGCCGCTGCGGATGTCCGGCAGCAAGCGGCGGCGACCGAGCAGGCTCCGGACCGCTTCGCCCTCCCGCGCGGCCTCGAGGGTGTGGTCCATGAAGCGGCGCACGCCGTCGTAGCGCCGGAAGTACGCGGCGATGAAGCGCCCCGCCTCGTCCCGGGAGATGCCGAGGGACTTGGCGAGCCCGCTCTCGCCCTGGCCGTAGATGACCCCGAAGTTCACCGCCTTGGCGCGGGTGCGGTGCTCGCGCGTGATCTCTTGCTCCGAGATCTCGAAGATCTCCATGGCGGTGCGCAGGTGGATGTCTTGTCCGGTTCGGAAGGCCTCCACGAGGCGCTCGTCCCGAGAGAGATGAGCCAGCACCCGCAGCTCGATTTGCGAGTAGTCGCCGCTCACGATGGCGTACCCGGGGGGCGCTACGAACGCCTCACGGATGGTCCGGCCGAGGGCGGTGCGGATCGGGATGTTCTGGAAGTTGGGATCGGTGGACGAGAGGCGGCCGGTCGCCGCCACCGCCTGCTCCCAGGCGCCGTGGACCCGGCCCGTGTGGGCATCGACGAGCTGGGGGAGGGCGTCGACGTAGGTCCCCTTGAGCTTGCTGAGCTGGCGGATCTGGAGGATCACCGCGGGGAGCGGGTGTCGATCCGCGAGGGCCTCGAGGGTGGCGGCGTCCGTCGAGCGGGACGTCTTGGTGCGCTTCAGCGGCTTGAGCTCGAGCTCGTCGAACAGCAACGTCTCGAGCTGGCGGGGAGAGTTGACGTTGAACTCCTTGCCCGCGATCTCGTGGGCGCGCTGCTCGAGGTGGACCAGCTCGTCCCCGATCTGCGCCGAGATGGAGCGCAGGCGCGGGATGTCCACGAGCACCCCCAAGCGCTGCATTTGCGCCAGCTGACGCGCCAGCGGGAGCTCGAGCTCCAAGAACAACCGCGTCAGGCCGAGCGCGTCGAGCTCCCTCCTTTGCAGCTCCACCAGGGAGAGCGCGGCCCGGGCGCGGGCGCCCGCGTAGGGGGCGACCTGCGCCACCTCCAGCTCGTCCCAGTCGAGCTTCTGGCGCCCCTTCTTCGCCAGGGACTCGTACTCGGGGAGTTGGACGGCGACGAGGGGCCCGAGGGCCTCCAAGGCGTGGTTCCGCTCGGGATCGATCAGGTACGAGGCCAGGAGCGCGTCATGGGCGAAATCGGGGAGCGGCTCCGCCCCGGCGTCGTCGAAGAGCACCCGGGCGCGCTTGCTGTCGTAGGCGACGGGGCTGACGGTCCCAGAGGAGAACAGCCCGGTGAGCTCCTCGAACAGGTCGGCGCGTGAGACTTGTGTCGGCGCGCCCAGGTGCCTGTGCGCCAGCGGCGCGTAAGCAGCGCGACCGGCGGCGACGAGGGCGACGCCGAGGAGTGGTCCGCGATGCGCCGCCGGGCTCGTGGTGAACGGCTCGAGGGCGACGAGCTCTGCGGTGCGCGCGTGTTCGCAGAAGTCGCGGAGTGCGTCTCGGGTGAGGAGCACTTCGACCTCGAGTGCTGCACCTTCCACGACCCCAGGGGGCGCCGGTGTCGCGCCCGGAGACGCGGCCAGAGCTCTCGGCGGAGCGGCGGGTGCTCCTGTCGCGTCCGCCGTGGTCGCGTCCGCCGTGGTCGCGTCCGCCGTGGTCGTGTCCGTCCTGGTCTGGGCATCCCGCTCTTTCTGCAGGGCGGTCAGCTGTCGTTGGAACCCGAGCTCCGTGTAGAGCTCCTGGAGGAGGGCATAGTTTTTCTGGCCGAAGCGCAGGGTCCCGGCGTCGAGATCGACGGGGCAGTCGTCCTTGAGCTCCACCAGGCGGCGGCTGACCCGCGCTTGCTCCTCGTGCTGCGCGAGGGTCTCCCGCAGCTTCTTGCGGGAGATGGCGTCGAGCTGAGCAAAAATCCCATCGAGGCTGCCGTGCGCGACGAGCAGGTCCCGGGCCGTCTTGGGCCCGACGGAGGGCACCCCGGGGATGTTGTCGGAGCTGTCTCCCATGAGCGCCAGCAGATCCCCCAGCTGAGCGGGAGCTACGCCGAAGCGCTCCACGACCTCGTCGGGCCCGAAGACCCGGTCCCGCATCGTGTCCCAGAGGATGACGGTGGGGGAGACGAGCTGCATCAAGTCCTTGTCGGCGCCCACGATGACGACGCGCAGGCCATCCGCCGTCGCCCGGCGCACCGCGGAGGCAATCAAATCGTCCGCCTCCACGCCGCCCTGCTTGAAGACGGCGAGCCCGTAGGCGCGCACGATCTCCTCGCATCGGGTCAGCTGCACCTTGAGATCGTCTGGAGCGGGTGGTCGGTGGGCCTTGTATTCCGGGTAGATGTCCTGGCGGAACGTCACCCGGCCCGCGTCCATGGCGACGCCGACCAGCCGCGGTCGGCGCTCGCGGAAGAGTCGCTCCAGCATGTTGACGACCCCGTGGACGGCGTGGGTGGGCTCACCGCTGGGGCTCGAGAGGGGCGCGATCGCGTGGTACGCCCGGAGGACGTAGCTGCTGAGATCGACGAGGTACAGGACGTCGGGGGCCTCCGACTCGAACAGGGCGGTCGCCATGGCGATCCTGGATACCGCAGCGGTCTCCCGCAGCCTATAGGCGCCCTCCCTTCCCGACCCTGCGGTCGGCCCCCGTGCCAGTAAGTGGTGAGACGTCGAGGCGAGGGAGGCCAGAGCGCTCCCGACGGGGGCGACCGGTACGTTCTGTCGCGCGACAACCCGATGCAACGAATTACAAGTCGTTGACATTCGTCGGCCCGCATTTTTGTTACCTCCTCTGCGCTAGCATGAACATCGCGGGTATCGAGCTCTTCCTGGTTGCCGTCTACTTCCTCGTCCTGGGCGCCTTGTGCACCCTCGGGGCGCACCGGGCGGTCCTGGTCTATCAGTGCTTGCGCCATCGACGTCGTATCGAGCGGGCGTCGCGGGTCACGCCCCTGGCGGAAGCCGAGCTCCCGGTGGTGACGGTGCAGCTGCCCCTCTTCAACGAGGCCACCGTCGTCGGACGCCTCCTGGAGGCGACGGCGCGGATCGACTACCCGCGGGATCGCCTGGAGATCCAGGTGCTCGACGACTCCACGGACGAGACCCGCACGCTCGCTCACGCGAAGGTGCGGCAGCTCCGGGAGAGCGGCGTCGACATCGTGTACGTGCGTCGCCCCGATCGCCACGGGTACAAGGCAGGAGCCCTGGAGTACGGGCTCGAGCGCGCCAAGGGCGAGCTCATCGCCGTTTTCGACGCGGATTTCGTGCCACAGCCCGATTTCTTGCGCGCCATCGTGCCCCACTTCGCCGATCCCCGGGTGGGCATGGTGCAGACCCGCTGGGGGCACATGAACCGGGACGCGAACCTGCTCACGCAGGTGCAGGCGCTGATGCTCGACGGACACCACCTGGTCGAGAACCGCGCGCGCTATGGCTCCGGGTGCTTCTTCAATTTCTCGGGCACCGGCGGGATGTGGCGCAAGGCTGCCATCGAGGCGGCCGGCGGGTGGCAGCACGACACCCTCACGGAGGACCTGGACCTCTCTTACCGGGCGCAGCTCGCTGGGTATCGCTTCGTGTATCGTGAGGACGTCGTGACCCCCTCGGAGCTGCCGGAGGACATGTCTGCGCTCCGCGCGCAGCAGCACCGATGGGCCAAGGGCACGGTGCAGACGGCGCGCAAGCTCCTGAAGCGGGTGGTGACGTCGCCGCTGTCCGTGCACGAGCGTGTGGAGGCGTGCTTCCACATGCTGCCGCACCTGGCCTATCCGCTGATGATGCTCCTCACCGTGTTGCTCTTGCCGGCGCTGGTGCTGCTCCCCGCGACGGACCTCGGCACGATGCTCCTCATCGATCTGCCCCTGTGCCTTGGCGCCACGGGTTCCCTGGCGGGCTTCTATGCGCTGGCGGAGGTGAGCCAAGGACGTTCGGCGTGGGGCGCCATCAAGCGCCTCCCAGCGCTGATCGCCCTCGGCGCCGGGCTCTCGCCGCACCTGAGCAAGGCGGTGTACAGCGGGTTCACGTCGATGGCGGGGGAGTTCGTGCGCACGCCCAAGCGGGGCGAAGCGGCGGGACGTTACAAGCAGGGGGCGAAGCTTCCGATCGCGGAGCTGGCGCTGGCGTCGTTGTCGGCGACGAGCGTGGTGGCGGCGATCGAGACCCATCACTGGTTCGCCGCGCCCTTCGCCATGCTCTTCACGGTCGGTTACGGCTACGTCGCGGCCCTCGTGCTCCGGGATCAGCTGTTCGTCCGTCGCAGCTCCCAGCTCCCGGCGGCGCCCGGGTTGCAGGCAGAAGATAGCTCCCTCGCCAAGGCCGCTTGAGCTCGGCGGACGCCCGCCCGCAGGCCGGACCCGACCAGCCGCCAACCCCGCAATCAGCTCATCTCTGGGGGCCCAGCGGACAGGCCCAGCGGACAGGCCCAGCGGACAGGCCCGATTTCGACGTCGCTTGATTCTGTCTGGGCTAAAGTTTGGCGGGTGGCTCACATATGGACTTCCCGAAGCGGGGGCGTACCATCTAAGTTGAGTTGGACGGTCGGCAAAAGGAAGCATCGAGCTCGTGGCTCCGAGACTTCCACCTAGAAGCGCCGCCCCCTCGACTCGAGCTTCGAGATCCTATCCTCAGTGGGATAGGCGAACCCATTGGGGGTGTTCATGACGAAAGCCGACATCGTGCAGGCGGTTTACGCGCGACTCGGAGGATTCTCCAAGAAGGAGTCCGCCGACCTCGTCGACCTCGTATTCGAGACGATGAAGGAGACCCTCGGTCGCGGCGAGAAGATCAAAATCTCCGGGTTTGGCAACTTCGTCCTGCGCGACAAGCGCGCCCGCCAAGGACGCAATCCGCAGACGGGCTCGCCCATCACCATCACCGAGCGGCGAGTGCTCAACTTCAAGGCGAGCCAGCTGCTGAAGCACGCCCTGAACGAGGGCATGGAGGGACAGCCTGGGGCGACGCCCTCGAGCGGCACGGCAGGAGCGGCGGAGACGTCGGGGGGCGCAGGACCCCAGGGCTCCGCGGCGGCCCAGGGCT
>JAEWOQ010000336.1 GCA_023460875.1 Pseudomonadota bacterium | reverse complement strand
CCCCCGCGGTGCCCCCCCCCCCGCCCCCGTTCGGCCGCGCCCCCACGCCGACGCTTGGGGCTCCCCCACCCGTGGTCCTCCTCGCGCTGCCCGAGCTCCGCCCCCACGTCCGTCGGCTCATCGCCGAAGACTTCCCGCTGCTCCCGGTGGTGAGCGCGGACGAGCTCCTGCCGCAGCTCGAGCTCGAGCTCGTCGGCACGGTCCGTCTGCTCCCGCCAGGGCAAGCAGGGACCCGCGGTGCTCAGGTCGCCCCCGAGCCGTCCACGACCCCCGCCTACGGGATCCCCTGAGCAGGAGGCGGCGACGCCTCGAGCGGCGGTCGCCGCGTCTTCGCGACCTCAGCCTCGAGGGCGCTGCACGTGGATCTGCCGGGGCACCGCGCCGCTCTGCTCGACGAGGCGGCGCGCTTCTTTCTGCAGCAGCGGATGGGTCTTCTTCATGAGGAAGCCACCGAGCAAGCGCACGTCGATGTCGAGCATGCGCCGCAGCACCCGCCGCAGATCCTTCAGGCGATTGGTGTGCGTGTACGCGTAGGCGTACGAGCGGTAAATCTGCGGTCGCAGCGGCTCGAGCTGCGCGTCCGTCAGATCGAACACGTCGAGGGTCTCGATCGCCTTCTTCGCCTGCCCGCTGCGCGCCCACGCCTCCGACACGATCGCCGCCATCATCGCCCGCGAGCGAGGATCTTGCTGGCGCTTCAGCTCCACGTTGTCTGCGAGCTGGCGCGCCAGGCTCACCTCACCGAGCATCAGGTGGAGCATGGCCCGCTGGGTGCGCGCTTCGTCCGCCACCGGCGCCATCACCTTGGACAGATCGAGCTGCTCGAGGGTCGCGAGGGCCTTGCGCGGATCCTCCTGCATCTCCAGCTGCGCCTTGGCGAACACCTTCGCGGGGTCGTTCTTCTTGAAGCCAACCTCGAGCTTCTCGAGCGCCGCCTTGCGGTCCTCCTCGGACTCCACCCCCTGCAGGATGCTGGCTACCCCGCGTGCTCTCTTCGCCTGGCGAAGCGTCCAGAGCAACACCCCCAAGATCGCGACCGTCAGCACCCCAGGCACCGCCAGCGCGACGGTGATGACCGTCGACGACGCGCTCACCCCGGCGACGAGGGCCCCCACGAGCCAGAGCGCGCCGACGATCAAGCCCACCCTGAGGAACGTCGCCCGGAGCTGCGCGGGTCCGAGCGGGTCGGGCACCTCTCCTGGCTGCAAGGCGAGCGGCTTCTTCAGCTGCGCCTTCTTGCTCTTGCCGCTCGTCTGGTCCCGACCGCCAGCCCTGCGGATCTTCCGCGTCTCGTTCGCCACGGCGGGCCTATAGCGTCGCCTTCGAGGCCCGTGCAAGTCGCGCTCCCCCTCGCCCCCCTCGTTTCTCGGCCCTCACTTTTAGGGAGGGGGTCGGCGCGCCGTCCGCCGAGCCAGCTCTTCGGCTCCGAGGCTGTCCGGGCCCGCGTACGGCAGCCACTCGTAGCGGAAGTGATTGAACAGGCTCTGGGTCAAAGAGAGCACTGGGACCGCCAGCAGAGCGCCCCAGAGGCCGAAGAAGTGCTCACCCACCAACAGAGAGAAGACGACCAGCACCGGGTGGAGCTTGGCGGAGACCCCGATGATCTTCGGGTTCAGGAGGTTCGCCTCGATCTGATGGATGCCCACGATCCACACGAGCACCCAGAAGGCGGTCCAGAAATCCTGTGTCAGCCCGATGGCCACCGCGGGCACGGTGCTCAGGATCGAGCCGAAGATCGGCACGATGCTCATCACACCCGCCACGATGGCCAGAATCGGCCAGTAGTTGAGCTTGAGCATCCAAAACCCCGCCGCCGACAGGACTCCGTTCACCAAGCAGATCAGCAGCTGCCCACGGACGACCCCCGCCAAGCCGCGGTCCATCCGAAACAGCAGGCGGTCGAAGCTCGGCCGCGACAGGGGTGGCACCAGGGATCGGAAGAACCCCAGGATGCGCTCGCGGGTGTGCATCACATAGCCCGCGACCATGAGCGTCATGAAGGTCAAGAAGATCGCCCGGGCCACGTTGGCGACGATCGTCTGACCCAACTTCAGCACACCGATGGCGTTGAGCTTCACGTAGTTGATGAAGCGCTCCAGGCCCTCATCCACCAGCGCTGAGACGCTGAAGCTCTCGGGGGGGAGCTCCTCCCGGGCCGAGATCCGCCAGCGCCGAGGGTTCTCCTGGACGACGTCCACCCCCGAACGCAGCTCGATGGCCAGGGATCCATCGGGGCGCTGCAGCACAGCGATGGCCGGCTCGTGCGCAGGCGGCTCGAACTCTACCGCGCCCTCCGACGCCGCTTCTCGTCCGGGGCCCCCTCGCTCCAGATAGGCGTTGACCCACTCGTCCACTCGCGGTCCCCAGCGCGCCGCGGCTTGTCGGATCAGGGCCGGCGCATCACGGGTCAGGTGCACCGTCTCTTCGTAGAGCCTGGGCGTCATCGCCGCGACACCCGAGTAGATGCCCCCGAAGGTCACCGCGTACACGACGAGGATGGCGAGCGACCGGGGCATGCGCAGGCGCTGCTCACAAAATCCTACGAGCGGCGTCAGCACGTAGGCGATGATGAGCGCCAGCACGAACGGCAAGAGGACCGAGCTGGTCGCCAGCAGCAAGGCCACCAGCGCGACCCCACAGATCGCCAAGAAGATGACCCTGCGACGGGTCCAGGACGGCTCGAGATCGCCGTACGCCCCCTCATCGGGGGGGCCATGATCGTATTGCCCAGACATGCGGCGGCTCGGGACCCAGGCGGGTCCTTCCGCTAAGGTAGCTACGTAACCCACCCCTTTGGAAGAGGAGCCGACCGAAAACGTGCCCACCGAAATCGACGACGACTCCCTCGCGGAGCTCGAGGAGCTGCTGCACGAGGATCCGGAGCTCGGGTTGCGCGTGATCGCCGCGATGCCGCCGCCTCTGCGAGACAGCCCTGCGCTGCTCTACCTACGAGCGCAGGGGCACGTCGCTCGCGGCGACTGGCAGGAGGTCGTGGAGACGCTGTGCCGCGCCGTGGAGCTCGCCGACGACGACGCGGACGCGCACCACCTCTTGGGGACCGCCTACTTCGAGCTAGACGACCACGACCGGGGGCGCGCGCACTACCTGCGCACCTGGGAGCTCGACGCCGCGAACGATGACGCTGCGAACGATGACGCTGCCAGCGATGACGCTGCCAGCGATGACGCTGCGAACGATGACGCTGCCAGCGACGACGCTGACCTCGATGAGCCCCTCGCCGATCGAATCGCCGACGAGGCGCGACGCATCCTCGACTCCCTGCCCCAAGAGTACCGGGAGCGACTCGGCAACGTGCTGGTCGTGCTGGAGCCCCGCCCCTCCCGAGCGCTGGTGGAGGAGGGCTTCGATCCGCGCGCCTACGGCCTGTTCGAGGGGCTCGACCACGCTGCCCACTTGAACCACGCGCTGAGCACCCAGATCACCCGGATCGTGCTGTTCTCCACGAACCTCCACGCGGATTTCCCGGATCCGGAAGACCTCATGGAGGAGGTTCGCGTCACCGTGCTCCACGAGGTGGGCCACTACTTCGGGCTCGACGAGGACGACATGGTGCGCCTCGGCTTGGAGTGACCTCGACCGGCGTCACCGTGCTCCACGAGGTGGGCCACTACTTCGGGCTCGACGAGGACGACACGGTGCGCCTCGGCTTGGAGTGACCTCGTCGCTTCGAGGACCCAAAATCGCGAACGGGCGCACGACCTCTGCCGTGCGCCCATCCTCCGAGCGAGGCTCCCGTCGACTGGCACAGGGCCATTCTCCGAGGAGCCGTCGCACACCGACGTCGCGGGCGGGGCCTGGCACCGGCGGCGCCAGGCCCTACTCCGCTCAGCTCTCGCCGCTCTTTTCCTTGTCCTTGTTCTCGACGAGGTTCTGGAGCTTGTCCTTGAACAGGTCGCCGAGGGTGGCGCCCTTGCCCGAGGACTCACGCTTCATGACCTGCAGCTGCTCCGCCGCGACGCTCTCGCCGGGGTTGAGCATGGTCATGGTGAGGCGCCGATCCATCGAGTCGACGTTGGCCACCTCGGCCCGCACGCGCTCGCCCGCCTTGACGGAAGTGCCGACGGGGATCTCGTTCTGCGGGATGATCGCCTCGATGCCGTCCTTGATGCGCACGAAGATGCCGTACTCGGTCTGCGCGAGCACCACGGTCTCCTCGACGACGGTCCCGGACTTGTAGCCCTCGAGGATCTCGCCCCACGGGTCGTCGAACAGCTGCTTGACGCCCAGGCTGACCTTCTTCTCGTCGTGGTTGATCGAGAGGATGATCGCCTCGACGTCGTCGCCCTTGGCGTACACGTCCCCGGGGTTGTTGATCTTCACGGTCCAGGACAGATCGGTCTTGTGGACCATGCCGTCCACGCCCTCTTCGATGCCGACGAAGACGCCGTAATCGGTGATCGAGCGCACCTTGCCGGCGATCTTGTCACCCGGCTTGTAGTTGTCCGTGAAGATGGACCAGGGATCGGGCTCGAGCTGCTTCATGCCCAGGCTGATGCGCTTGGCAGAGGAGTCCACCTCGAGCACCTGGCATGCCACCTCTTGGCCGACCTCGAGCACCTTGGAGGGGTGCTTGATCTTCTTGGTCCAGCTCATCTCGCTGACGTGGATCAACCCCTCGACACCCGGCTCCAGCTCCACGAAGGCGCCGTAGTCGGTGAGGCTCATGACCTTGCCCTCGACGCGCTTGCCGACCGGGAAGGCCTCGGCCACGTGGCTCCACGGATCCTCCTGGGTCTGCTTCATGCCCAGGCTGACGCGCTCGGTCTCGGGGTTGTACTTGAGCACCTTGACGGTGACCTCGTCCCCCACCGAGAAGACTTCGCTCGGGTGGTTGACGCGCCCCCAAGACATGTCCGTGATGTGCAGGAGGCCATCGATCCCGCCGAGGTCGACGAAGGCGCCGTACTCGGTGAGGTTCTTGATGGTTCCCTGCAGGACCTGACCCTCCTCGAGGTTCTCGAGGGTCTTGGCCTTCATCGCGTCGCGCTCCTTCTCGAGCAGCACACGACGAGAGAGCACGATGTTGCCGCGCTTCTTGTTGAACTTGATGACCTTGAACTCGTAGGTCTGCCCGATAAGCCGATCGAGGTTGCGGATCGGCCGAAGGTCTACCTGGGAGCCGGGGAGGAACGCCTTCACGCCCCCGCGAATGGTGACGGACAGGCCGCCCTTGACGCGCTGGCTGATGGTGCCCTCGATGATCTCATCACGCTCGCAGGCGCTCGAGATCTCGTCCCACACCTTCATCTTGTCGGCCTTCTCCTTGGACAGGGAGATCAGGCCGTCGTCGCTCTCGCGGCTCTCGATGAAGACATCCACCTTGTCACCAGGCTGGATGTTGAACTCGCCTTTTGCGTCGACGAACTCGTCCTTGGTCAGAACGCCTTCGCTCTTGCCGCCGATGTCGACGATCACGAAGTCGCGGCTGACGCGCACCACGATGCCGGTTACGATTTGTCCTTCGCCGCCGAGCTCGTGCTCCTGCGCCGTCTTCTGCGCGGCTTCGAAGAGCGCCGCGAAGCTGTCGCCCGTAGGCGCGTCCTGGACCTGTTGAGTATCAGACATGTTGAGTCGATTTGCTCCTGGCGAGGGGCTGAGGTCATCCCGGAGGGCGCGGCTCCAGAAGCAAGCAGTTCTGTGGAAGCCCTCGCGACACGCCCACGCAGGGCGCACGGGGTAGCGCACGCCCCCGGATGAGTCAAACCACCCCGCAGGTCACCGTCGGCCGGCCCGCACCCTTCCCTACCGCTCGGATGACTGTGTCATATCCGAGCGGGCACGCCAGGAACCCCCGCCGGTCCGGAGGAGCGGCCGGCTAGCCGCCCAGCTAGCTTACCCAGCCGAACACAGCTCGGAGGAGCCCGGCCAGCTCACGCGCCGCCGAGTCGACCTCCTCGCGGGTCCAGCTGGCGGTCACCCGGACACCCTGGGGGCCGTCCACCTCGGCCGAGAGGCGCTCCGCGGCCTGCAGCGGGCCCGCCGGGACGCCCGGGAGCGCGGCCAAGCCACGGGCATTCTGGCTCAGTTGCTGCAGCTGTTGGACGACCTGCTCGGCGGTAGAGCCGCGGAGACGCAGCTGAGTCTCCAGCACGAGCTCAGGGCCCAAGGCCAGCTCCCCATGGACGTGCTCGATCTCGTCGACAGCGCGGAGCGAGGGGACCAAGAACCGCAGGGGGGCGGGGATCAGGGCGCGTACCTGGTCCCCCTGGACGGCGAAGCCCGCCGGTCCCTCCACCGGGAGGGCCAGCCGTCGATGGGCGTCCGTCACGGGCAAGGCGGCCCGGAGCAACGCCTCGTTTGCAGCCGCGATCAGGGTGCCGTCCCCTGCCTGGCCGAGCGCGATTCCTCCTTCCGAGACCAACGCAGCGCCGTCCTGGCTCAGACCCCAGACCACCCCCTCCTCACCGAGCACCCGCTGGACCCCCTCCAGGACCGCCTTCCGAGGAAAGCGGCCCCCCACCACCAACACCCAGTCCGTCGGGCCGGGGCCCCACCCGAGGACGAGCTCTCGCAGATCCACTCCGAGCTCGATCCCCGTCGCGCTCTGGACCCGCTCCAGCCGCGTTGGTCCCGGGGCCCGCGCTCCCTGGCGGCCCGGGGGGACCTCGTTGGCCAGGGGCAGCAAGTGCCGACGCACCGGCTCGTAGAGGACGACCTTCTCGAGATCGAGGCGCAGCGCGGCGGCCGTATTCGGCGGGAGGTGGAGAGCTGCCACCCGGTCGTACTGGATGTAGGTGAAGTACAGGTAGACAGCCGCGCCCGCAGCAGCCAGGAGGCTCAGGGCGAGCCCCACGAACACACGGCGATGGGAGAAGGAGGGGCGTTCTGACATGGGTTCGACAGCTTCCACGGGTTCCACGGGTTCGACGTGCTCGGCGCCGGCGTTGGGGGCGGCTCACCAGGGCGGCTCACCCTACCCCGAGGAGAGAGCCTGTAGGGGGAGCTCAGCGGGAAAGCCAGCCCCGGTGGAGAGCGCGATGAGGGACCCGCGCGCGCAGGGCGACGGTCGTGGCCACGGTGGAGACCTCGACCTCCTGCAACCAGGAGGGACCCTCTAGGGCCATCGCCGCCAGGAGGAGCTCCAGGGCTCGGGAGGCCCTGCCCGCGTCCTCTTCTCGCTCGAAGCGCATCTCGGCGGTGACCGCCAACCCCTCGGAGGTCAGATCCGCGCTCGCGCTCGCGGTGCGGGCCCGCTCGAGGAACCGGGCCGCCTTGGGAGCCCGCGCCCGCAGCTGCGCCGCGACGGTCCGCAGACGCGCACCCACGGACAGCACGCCTCGCTCTGGCACCACCACGGGCGCGTCGTCGGCACGCCCCTCGAGGACTCGGTCTACCGCGTCGAGCTCCGCCACGGAGGCGACCACCCACAGCGCGTCGTGATGGGCGTAGATCGCCGCGGGCGCCGCGCGCCCCTGCACCTCCCGAGCCGCGTAGCTCCGCCAGCCTCCCGGCAGGAGCCGAGCGGGATGAAACGCCCGCGTGATCTCCCCTTCTCGGATCCCCGAGAAGTCACCGCGCAGCACGATGACGTTGTCCCAGCGCTCGGGGCGATCCCCCGGTCGCCAGGCGATCCACACCTGCCGCGCGCGCCCCAAGGCCCGCCGGACCACGCGGGCCGTCGAGTCATCCTCCACGCCGAGAGCTTCGGTCAGGCGTAGGGCGGCGTCCTCGGGCAGCGCCGCCCGGATCGGATCCAGATCGATGCGCACCACCACGTCCAGATCCGCCGGGATCGCGAGGGCAGGCGCCGCCGCGCTGGGTGGCGGCGCGGCAGGGAGAGGAGGCGCCGCCGCAGGTCCACACCCCCCGACGCCCACCAGCGCAGCGATCGACAAGAGCGCTCTGACACGTCCCAGCACGTCCGCTCGCTCGTCCGCGACGGCTCGCGCTCCTCGAGCTCCAATCATGGAGCCGCGATCACGGAGTCGCTCCATCATCCGATCCCGACTCGACTCCGGCCACCTCCCGCACGCGGCGCACGATCTGCGCCACCGCCTCGTCGATCGTGAGATGTGAGCTATCGATGAGGACCGCGTCCGGCGCCCGCCTCAGGGGGGCGATCGGGCGCTCGCTGTCCCGGCGATCTCGCTCGCGCACCTCCTGCAACACCTGCTCCAAATCCACAGCTTGACCGGCCGCCTCCAGCTCTGCCCGGCGCCGCTCGGCGCGCACCTCGGCGCTCGCGGTGAGGAAGAACTTCGCCTCCGCGTCAGGAAACACCACCGAGCCGATGTCTCGCCCCTCGAGCACCACGCCCCCCTCGCGTCCCAGCTGTCTCTGCAGATCGAGCAGCGCCGCCCGCACCGCTGGCAGCGCGGACACGAGGCTGGCCCCCCGCCCCATCTCCTGAGTGCGGATGGCGTCCGAGACGTCTTCCCCGCGCACGACGACCCGCGTGCGCCCCCGCTCCTGAAACATGCGCAGGCGGTCCTCGAGGGCGAGCTCCGCCGCGATGCCCCCGACGCCCTCCTCGTCGGACCAGGCGACGTCCGCGCGCTCGCACGCGAGCGCCACCGTCCGGTACAGAGCGCCCGTGTCCACGAC
>JAEWOQ010000335.1 GCA_023460875.1 Pseudomonadota bacterium | reverse complement strand
GGCACGAGCGCCGCCGTCGCGGCGGCGGGGGTCGGCGTCGCCGGGGAGGACTGGTAGGGATCCGGAGAGACGCCGAGCGGGCCGGGCACGTCGACTGTCTCGGAGGAGACTTCGGTGAAGCCTGCGGGTAAGCCGCGCCGACGCAGGGCCGTGCCGCGCACGTCGTCGATCGCGGAGATGGGCTCCCCGGCGGCGAGCCGCTCGGCGATGGTCACCACGGCGCGTTCACCGTTCCCGAAGACGAGGAGGTCGGCGCCAGAGTCCACGAGGAGGGAGCGGCGCACGTTCCCCGACCAGTAATCGAAGTGCGCGATGCGACGCAGGCTCGCCTCGATGCCGCCGATCACCTGGGGCGTCTCCCGGAAGAGCTCCCGGCAGCGCTGTGCGTAGACGAGCACGGCGCGATCCGGGCGCGCTCCGGCGCGAGCGTCGGGCGTGTAGGCGTCGTCGCTCCTGGGCTTCTTGTCGCTGGTGTAATGGTTCACCAGCGAATCCATGTTGCCCGCGGTGATCCCGAAGAACAGCCGAGGGGCGCCGAGCTCGCCGAACGCTTCGAGGCGACGCCAGTCGGGTTGGGGAAGGATACCGACCCGAAATCCTCGGGCTTCGAGGAGGCGCCCGACGAGCGCCATGCCGAAGCTCGGATGATCGACGTAGGCGTCGCCGGTCACGAGGACGACATCGCAACGCTCCCAGCCGAGGGCCCGCATCTCGTCGCGGGTCGTCGGCAAGAACGGCGCAGGCCGGCGTCGGGGGGACTCGTTGCTGCGGAAGAGCTCGTTGCCGTGGAAGAGAGGGGGCGCCGCGATCATGGGCGGCGAACCATAACTCATGGGGCCGAGGGAGGGCAGCTCGCGTTGGGCGCGCGACAAAGGATCGACGACGCAGAGCAGCCGGGAGGGCCCGAGTGACCTCAGCGCTTTATCCAGGCCCTCAGCCGCCGCTGACGGCCAGCTCCAGAGGCCGCGGCGCCTCGACTCGTACGACGGCCATGCCCGCGCTCCGGGCAGCCCGAATGCCCATCTCCCCGTCTTCGAAGACGACGCAGCGCTCCGGGGCGACGCCCATGCGCTGGGCGGCGAGGAGGAACATGTCCGGCTCCGGCTTACCCCGGAGTACGTCTTCGGGCGTGACGATGATCGGGAAGAGCTCGCTGATCCCGAGATAGCGGAGAGTGCGGTCCACTGTCGGCCGTTGGCTGCCGGAAGCGACGCTCACGGGGGCCTCCCGGGCGACGGACCGCGCGTAGTGGATGACGTCGGCGATGGGCTCCATCGTGGGCTCGAGCTCCGCGTAGAATCGCCGCTGAGATCGGGCGACCGCGGTGGGATCCAACGGAACTCGGAACTGCGCACCGAGCTCGACGACCGTTTGCTCGAGGCTCATGCCGGCGCGGGTCAGGAAGAGGTCCCAGTGAAACTCGAACTCCGCGCCGTGCTCCGCCAAGGCGCGTCGCCAGGCCACGTGGTGCAACGGCATCGTGTCCGCGAGGGTGCCGTCACAGTCGAAGATGTAGCCGGCGAAGGCCTCGGTCGGAGGGGAGAAGCTCGAGGGCGCGGTCCGCATAGGGGCAGGAGTCTAGATCAGCCCGGCGCCGCAGGGCGATGGAGCCTCTTTCGCTTGAGCATCTCCACCAGGGTGGTGCGGTTGAGCCCGAGCAAGCGCGCCGCCCGCTGCTTGTTCCAGCAGGTTCGATCCAAGGCCTCCTGGAGGAAGCGGCTCTCCAGGGCGTCGAGCGTCCGGCGTAGATCGAGCCCCTCTGGGGGAAGCTCCAGGGACACCGATGGAGGAGCTGAGAGCGTGCGCAGGTGGCTTGGTAGATCGACGGGGCGGACGGTCCTGCCGCCCGCGAAGGCCGCGGCGTGCTCCACCGCGTTGCGGAGCTCTGCGATGTTTCCAGGCCAAGGATAGGAGCGCAGCAGCTGCTCCGCCGCCGGACTGAACCGGCCGATCGTGCCGGCGTTGCGTCGGTGTGCCTCTCTGGGGACGGGGCACCGCTGCAGTGCGTCGTGGAGGAACTCGCGGGCGAGCTCGAGGACGTCGTCCCCCCGATCGCGCAAGGGCGGTACGACGCAGGACAGGACGCTCACTCGGTAAAAGAAACCTCGGCGCACGGACGGATGGGCGCGCAGCTGCTCCACCGACAGCTCCGAGGCGACGATCAGGCGGCAGCCATCCTGGCGGTGGCGGACGTGGCCGAGCATCTCCTCCAGCAGGAGCTGGGCGGACGGGGGCAGGTGAGTGAGCTCGCTGACGAACAGGGTCCCGGAGGCAGCCAGCTCGATCCAGAGCTCTGGGGAGGAGTCGACGCCCACGCGGTGGACCGCCGCGTCGTCCGAGCGCTGGGCGCCCGCGGCCCCGTCGACGAGCACGAAGGGGCGGCGCGGGGCGCTGACCCGGTGCAGGGCCCGGGCGCAGGTGTGCTTCCCAGATCCGTGGGGTCCCGTCAGCAGGATCGGGCAAGGGATGTCGATGACGCGGTCGAGCTCCCGGAAGACGTGCAGCCACGCGTCGGCCTTCCCGGTGACGCCCTGCGCCGTCCGCGGGCGTGCGTCGCTCCGCGATGTGTCATCGTCCGGAGATCCCTGCGGGGTGAGCCGGCGGGTGGAGGTCGCGCCGTTCGACGGGGGAACCGTCTCCGCTGACTGCTCGAGCTTGCGTGCCATGACCCGTCCACGAGCCGGCGCGATCCTGCCGCCGCTCGTGCCGCCTGACCCAGTGGAACGGAGCTCGAGGGGTTCGTGCGGCGCGTCGTTTCGAACTGAGATGGGGCACGCCTGCCGGCACCACGGCGCTCGCGCGCTTCACGATGGGAGGTGGGCCCCGTTGTCCCCCGACGGCACAAGTGCAACCGCTCCTGTCTCGACCTGAGAGCCGACGCAAGGAGCGGCGACGTGAGCGAGGCCCCGCAATGAGCTGATTTCATGGCGCGGGCGGGCGAACCGGAGCCATCCGTGAGGCACGTCGTGGTTGGCACTGCCCGTGCAGGTTGCCCAGTCGTCGAACGAGGAGCGGCGCACGTCTCCGCCGCCGCGCCATGGGGGGAACGACTCACGAGACCGCGGGATGATCCGCAGTCTCGGTCGGAGACCCCGCCCGAGAGGGACCAGGGCGCGCGGGGGAGAACGGGGTGCCGATAAGGAGACCAGGATGACACTTGCATGTCCTCAATCGCAGCGTTCCCCCGTCGAGCTCCGATCCAATCGAGAGACCGAAGCTCCGGCCACCCCGGGACCCGACGCCGAAGGAGCTGCTCCAGGAGGAGCGGCTCCTCCCGGATCCGCTCCCGGAGGAGGCGCGCGTCAGGAGGACGTGACGAACGAGAGGGGACCTGTGCCCTCGGTGCGCGCGCTCACGGCTGCCACGATCGGGGCAGAGTCCGACACCGCGGCGCTCGTCGAACCAGCGAAGGCCGAGCGCCCGGAGCGCCTCGATTCAATGCGAGCCGACCGAGACACCTTCGCGCGGTACAGCCCGCTCGTCCGTCGAATCGCCCTCAGGAGCGTGCGCACCCTGCCTCGGACCCTGACGGTGGACGACATCGTCTCGGCGGGGTGGGTCGGCATGGCGGAAGCGATCAGGCGGCGGCCCGAGGAGATGCCGGAGGAACAGTTCGAAGCCTACGCGTCGTATCGGATCCGGGGCGCCATCCTCGACTACCTGAGGGCCCTCGATCCCCTGTCACGAAAGCTCCGCAACGCCGCGCGACGCATTACCTCGGCCACGCGGGACCTGACCCAGGAGCTGGGTCGCGCTCCGCGGGACGAGGAGATCGCGCGCAAGCTGGAGATGCCGATGGCAGAGTACCAGCAGACCCTCCTCGACATCCAGGACGCCGGGTTCGACCGCGTCGACGGGGGCGGCCCTCTCGAGCCGCAGGCGACGAGCCCGTCTCCCGAGGCCTTGGCGACGAAGAGCGAGCTCGTGGGGAACGTGGCGGGGGCGGTCGAGGAGCTGCCCGAGCGACTACAGATCGTGCTGGGGCTGCATTACCAGCAGGAGTGTAGCCTCCGGGAGATCGGGGAGATCTTGGGGGTGACCGAGTCGCGCGTCTGTCAGCTCCATGCGGAGGCGCTCCAGCGGCTGCGCGCGCGCTTGGACGGCAAGGCGCTGCCGAGCGGCCGCCGGCGCCGGTCGACGTCGAGCTGAGCTGAGTTGGGCTGAGTTGGGCTGAGTTGGGC
>JAEWOQ010000334.1 GCA_023460875.1 Pseudomonadota bacterium | reverse complement strand
GAGGAGCCGAGCTGGCTGCTCGACGTCGACGCCTTTCAGGGAGCCACACGCGACTTGGACGTCGACGCCACGGTCGCGCAGGCGCGGAGCTTCGCCGAGCGGATCTACAGCATCTTCCGGTGGGCGGTCACCGACGAGTTCCTGCGGCGCTACGGAGGCCAGCCATGAACCTCCAGACCATCGACAGCAGCGCACCTCTCTACAAGCTCACCACGTCGGCATCGATCTTCGGGCGAGAGCGGCTCCCCCGCTTGTCGGTGATCGTCGTCAGCGGTGCGCTCTCCGTGTCGAGCACGTCCTCGGCGGAGCCCAACCGCGTTTGGGAGGCGCCCTACGTCCACGAGTACGACGCGACCGCGAGCGGCGAGGGCTGGATCGAGCCCGAACGCCGAGGCGCCGAGCAGCAAGAGGCCACGCGGGAGGCCGTCTCGGAGCTGCGGCGCATCTCGGGCCTGACCTGGGCGCAGCTTGGACAGCTCTTCGCGGTCTCCCGCCGGAGCGTTCACTTCTGGGCGAGCGGCAAACCCCTCAACGCGGAGAACGAGTCGCGCCTCCTCCAGGTGCTCGACATCGTCCGAACCGCGGATCGGGGCGACGCGCGCTCCACACGCTCGGCGCTCCTCGACGTGCACGATGGAACTTCGGTTTTCGACCTGCTCGTGGAGGAGCGGTTCGACGAGGCGCGCGCGCGGCTGGGCATCGGCGCAGGGCGTCCTCGCCCCGTGCTCGGGGAGCTCAGCGCCGAGGCGAAGGCTGCACGTGCGCCGCTTCGCCCGGAGGAGCTGGTCGAGGCGCAGCACGACCGCGTGCATCGGGACCCTGGGCGCGCACGCGCCGCCCGCACCGTGAGGAACTCGCGGCGTGGAACCACTTGATGCCGAAGCGAGGACGCTTCGTCGATGTCCAGGCGGTGGTCCAGACGCTCGAGGACCTGACCGCCCGCGAGTACGTCGAGAGCGACCCGCTGGATCTCGACTACCTCAGCACGCGCAATGGCTGAGCCGACTTCCTCGAGCGACGTGGTTGCGACAACGGCCTGCCTGCGGCCAACCGCTTGTCACTCTAGGTCCCAGCAGGTCAGGCCACCGCCCTGCACGACCGCAACCCTGGCTACCCAGGTTTCATGACCCTTTCCGCAGGCCTCCTGCGCGAACTCGCACGAAACGCCCCCGCCTGATCGGCGTCAACGCGAGCGGCAAGAGCAACGTGCTCGCGGCCCTCGCCTTCATGCAGGAGGCGGTGCTGTCCTCCCACCGGAGCTGGGACCCGGAGGGCGGAGTCCCTCGGGACCCCTTCGCGTGGGGAGAGCACGCGGCGAAGCCCTCGGTGTTCGAGGTCACGCTCCTGCTCGACGGCGTGCGGTATCCGCTGACGGACTACAAGCCGCGCAAGGAGGAGAACCTCGAGCGGGGGTACCTGCAGGGTCGGTATGGTGCGACCCCCTTCCTCGGCGAGCTAGTTCCGCCTCCAGGCGCGGATCCGCTTCGAGGTCCTGCAGGATGGCTATGACAACGCGAAACGCCGGGCGGAGCGGCTCGACCGAGCTGCGCACGAAGCTGGCGAACCGCAGAGAAACCCAACGACCGGCGTCTATCGGCTGACGGAGGTCATTCGAAGCGCAGTACGAGCATAGGTCACCGGCGGGCATGGGCCTTCCCGCGCGACCGCCACGTTCCCACCGCTGGCTCCTCGGCGCTCGCAGATCCGGCGCCGTGGCGTCGTAGGGGGCGTCGCGAAGGCTGCTCAAAGGATGCAGTGGGCGATGAGCCGATCCAACTCCCGGATGTCGACCCCCTTGTTCAGATTCAGCTTGAACATGCCGGCGCGGGTCCAGAGTTGCAGCTCCGCGTTGAAGTCGAGGAGGCCCCCTGCGTTCTCGCTCGAGTACATCACGATCGACTTGAACGGGATGGTGTAGATCTCCACCTTCTTCCCAGTCAGGCCTTGCCGATCCGCAATCACGATCCTCTTGTTCGTAACGACGGCTACATCGCGGATCGTCTTGTAGGCCGCATACACCTGCTCTCCCTCGAGCAGCACCTGCATGATCTCGGGTGTGGGCTCGGATTTCTGGGTGAACGTCCATGTCATCAGCGCTTCGAGTGCCATGGCGTAGGACCGTATAGCCTGCATTCCTCCCGTGGAAGGCTAGAAGTCACCTCGCGCACGCTCCGCCCCTGCGCCCGCAGTCGTAGGATCTCGGCTGGAGTCGGCTCTGCGACTGGTTCCTGCGCGCATACCCCGGAGGCAAACAGTTGCTCCGGTTGCTCCCATCCCCCTGCGGGCGTCGAGGTGGGTTTGCGACCCGGGTTTGATTCCCGGCGCCTCCACCCCTTCCCCTCGGAGGACGTGCGCTGGCACCTCGACCGTCCGTCCTTGGGGACACCTCGACCGTCCGTTGATTCAGGGCCAGTCGCACTCGATGCGCAAGAACTCCCCGGGCCGCTCCTCCGACATCAGGTCGAACGACCAGACGACGTTCGGGACATTGTCGGGGCCGTCCACCTCGGCGTACTTACGAAAATCATCGTCGCACAAGGGATCTTCATCCTCGGTCGAGGCGAAGACCCCGTACATCCATCCCCCGTGCGTCTCCTCGATCAAATCATCGGTTGAGAAGAGTGCGTGGTCACTCCCGACGGCGACCTGGCAGAAGGTGACGGCCTCCACCTCGCCATCGTCGTAGAACCAAACGGGGCGAAAGCTCGTCGTATCGTCGACGCAGCCTTCGTCGCTTCCTTGCTTGACGATGCGGCTCGCGTCGATCCGAATCCATGGCTTGACGCAGACCCTGCCCTCCCACTGATCGCAGCGCACGGCGTATCCGTCCCTTTCGATGACAGCGTTCGAGCCCGGGACGACGACTGTATCCTTGCAGGCGCCCTCGACGCATTCGGCGATGTCGCTGCAGGCCTCACCGGCCGTGCCTTCTCCGGACTGCCCACCGGCCCCGCCCAGCGAAGAGTTCGGTCCCGTTCCGCCGTCACACCCCAGCGTGGCGCCGCAGAACTGCTGATCCGTGAGTGGCTTGATACATCCGCCGCTGCAGTAGACCTCCCCCTCCGAGCAGAGGGGCTGGCACTCGCCGTCCACGCACTGGCTACCGTAAGTGCACTCGATGGCGGCGCACGGATCGGTCAGGCCGCCTCCTGAGCTCGCGCCGCCCATGTCGCCGCCGCCGGTGCTCGACTTGCCGCCGGTGTTGGCGCTACCGCCCGTGTTCGCGCCGCCAGGGTTCGATCCACCAGCGTTGCCTGGACCGCTGTCGACGCCGGCGTCACCGTCACCACAGGCTTGCGAGAGCCCGAAGACCATCAAAATGAGACAACCTGCCCGCAGCTCTCGCATTTTCATAGCCGTCGACAGTACCTGGACGTTCGTGCGCTTCACAAAACCATTTT
>JAEWOQ010000333.1 GCA_023460875.1 Pseudomonadota bacterium | reverse complement strand
GGGAGCAGACGGCGGGCGAGGGGTGAGGAGCCGACGCGTCCGGCGGCGACGTACCCCAGACCCGCCGCGAGGGCACCCAGAGCGAGGCCGACGAGCCCGAAGCGGGGCACCCAGCTGGGCGGCGCGTCCCGTGAGGGCGGGCGCTCGGAGGCGGCGAGCACCCGCGTGGCGCGCACCAAGGGGACGCGTCGATCGCCTCGCTCCAGGGTGATTTCGTCGAGGGCGGCCGAGAGCTGGTCCGGCACCCAGAGCTCCTCGAAGCGATTCGGCACCTGATCCGTGAAGCGGCCGAGGGCGAGATCGAGCGCGACGTATAGCCCCAGGTCCCCGGCGGAGAGCCGCTCCGTGTGCTCACGGAACGTCAGCTGCCCGGCCTCCTGGGCGCTGCGTCGCAGCGCTCCCCCGAGGACCTCGTCGAGCACGTCCCGGACCCGCGTGGTGCAGTTGTCTTTGTAGTAATCGTAGTCGTAGAAGCGGTTCTCGGGGCGGGCGTTCTCCTCGAGGAGCCGCGCCAGCTGGACGGCTTGCTCGCGCGTGAGGGCGAGATCCTGGGCGATGAGCGTGCGCTCCTCTGCCTGGTAGTGGGCGAGGGTAGTCCGCAGATCCGAGACGCTGAGCCAGTAGCGGAAGCGGCCCGCCATGAAGTCTTTGACGCCCTGGAGCCCGTCGAAGAAGAACGTGCCGAAGTTGTAGACCCGGGAGTGGTCGCCCCACTCGATGAGCAACGCCGTGTGCCCGAACCGCGCGAACGGATGGTCTCCCGGCCCCATGGTGAGCAGGGACACGCGGGTGGGGGCCGTTGTCGTCTGCGCTGGGAGGCTTCGGCGGGCGGGGGCCGCGGACGCGGTGGTGACGCCCAGGAGCGCTGGGGCGAAGAGGCTGGCGCTGCAGACGAGCGCGAAGGTGACGAGGAGGGCACGAACCAGCTGCTTCATGGGGCTGCGCCGTAGCTTGCCGCTGGCTGGGTGTCCGAGCCAGCCGCGTCCCTAGCGGTGGGCGCCCTTGGGGGCACATCGACGCCGGTGGTGCGAGCGAAAATGGGCCAGTGAGCGTATTGTGGACGAATTGGCCGACCTTTCCGGCTATCCTGACAGGCGATTATGGCTGCGTTGCATGCGATCGAGGCACCCCGGGCGGGGGACGTGGATTGGGGGGAGCTGCTGCGCGAGTTCGACGTGCTCGCGGGGGTGGATCAGCCGACTCGGAGGGACATCCTGGGTGAGGCTCTGGTGCGGGAGCTCGACTACGGAGACACGCTGATCCGTTTGGGGGCCCCCAACCGCAGCATGTACCTGGTGCTCGAGGGGAAGCTCGGCGTCTTCCGCCAGGCGATGGCGACGGAGCCGGTGGCCGTGATCGGGGCAGGGGAGACGGTGGGGGAGCTCAGCGTGCTCGAGCGTCGCCCCGCCCCTGTGAGCGTGATGGCCTTGGAGGCGAGCCGCGTCGTGGTGTTCAGCGAGACGGCCTTCTGGCAGCTGGTCAGCGCCTCTCACGGGTTCGCGGTGCGCCTCTTGAAGCAGGTGGCCGAGAACCCGCGCGGGAAGGACGAGGCATGGACGCGAGGGGTGCCGACGCGGACCGACTCCTACGAGCGCGCCGCGATGTACGACGCCGTGACGGCCGTCTACAACCGGCGCTGGGCTGACGAGACCATCCAGGAGATCGCCGAGCGGCGGGTGGCCTTCTCGGTGGTGCGGCTCGAGGTGGACGACTTCGAGAGGGTCTGCGCCGAGCACGGGCCCGCCGCGGGGGACGTCTTGCTGGCGAAGCTCGCCGCGCTCCTCACGCGCACCCTGCGCGGCACGGACTACGTCGCCCGCTACGGCGTCGCAGAGTTCAGCCTGATCTTGCCCGATGCGAAGGCGGAGTCCGCGGCGATGGTGGCGGAGCGGGTACGGCGTGCGCTCGCGGCCGTGGCCTTCGAGACGAAGGACGGGACGGTGCTCCCGCGGGTGACCATCTCCGCGGGCGCGGCGCAGCACGAGAGCGGCCAGAGCGCCGCAGAGCTCGTGACCGCGGCCGGCGGGGCCCTGGCTCGGGCCAAGGAGGCGGGCAGGAACCGCGTCGAGCACGCCTGAGGGGACCGTCTTCAGCTCTTGCGCTGCAGCGCGGGAGCGCGCTCTCGCTGAGCCAAGTTGAACGCGGTGTTCACGAGGCCCACGTGGGAGAACGCCTGGGGGAAGTTGCCGAGGAAATGACCGGTGGCGGGGTCGTACTCCTCCGACAGCAGGCCGACGTCGTTCTGCAGGGCCAGCAGCCGCTCGAACAGCGCGTGGGCCTCCCGCTCCCGCCCCAGGAGCGTGTAGTTGTCGACGAGCCAGAAGCTACAGATCAGGAAGACCCCCTCGCTGCCGGGGAGCCCGTCCTCGCACTCGTCCGTCCGATAACGCAGGACGAGCCCGTCTTGCAGGAGCTCTCGCTCGATAGCCTCCACGGTCGACAGGACGCGCGGGTCGTCCGGCGGCAAGAACCCCACGAGGGGGATCAGCAGCAGGGCGGCGTCCAGGGCGTCTGAGCCATAAGATTGAGTGAACGCGCGCTTCGTGGGGTCGTATCCCTTGGCGCACACCTCTTCGTGGATCGCGTCGCGGATCTCGCGCCAGCGCTCGAGGGGCCCGTCGACGCCGAAGCCTTCGACGGCCTTGACCGCCCGATCGAAGGCCACCCAGGCCATCACCTTGGAGTGGGTGAAGTGCCGACGGGGCCCTCGGATCTCCCAGATCCCTTCGTCTGTGTCGCGCCACTTCGTCTCGAGGAAGTCCAGGAGCCGCCGCTGTAGCTGCCAGGACAGCGGATCTGGAGGGATGCCGGCGCGCCGCGCCTGGTGCAGGGCGTCCATGACCTCTCCGAAGACGTCGAGCTGGTGCTGCGTCGACGCGGCGTTCCCGATCCGGACCGGCGTCGAGCCGGCGTAGCCGGGGAGCCAATCCAAGGTGAGCTCCGGCAGGCGACGTTCGCCGCCGACCCCGTACATGATCTGCAGCTGCTCGGGAGCGCCCGCGGCCGCGCGCAGCAGCCACTCCCTCCAGGCGCAGGCCTCGTCCGTGAAGCCGCCGTCGAGGAGCGCGTAGAGGATGAAGGTGGCGTCGCGGAGCCAGGTGTACCTGTAGTCCCAGTTCCGGACGCCGCCGAGCTGCTCCGGCAAGGACGTGGTGGCCGCCGCGACCATGCCTCCCGAGGGAGAGTAGGTGAGGGCCTTGAGGGTGATGAGTGAGCGGACGACGGCGTCGCGCCAGGGGCCCTCGTAGGTGCAGCACCCGCTCCAGTTCCGCCACCAGGCCTCCGTCGCCGCGATGGCTCGAGGCGCGTCGATGGGGGGAGGGGCAGGTTCGTTGGACGGGTGCCAGCTGAGCACGAAGGGCACGCGCTCGCCCTCCCGGACGACGAACTCCGCGACGGTCGTCAGGTTCTCGCCGTGATGCTCGACCGGTGTGCGCAGGGTGAGCGCTTCGGGGCCCCCGACGGCGACGAGGACGCCGTCCACGGTGCGCACCCAAGGGACGATCCAGCCGTAGTCAAAGCGGATGATGAGCTCCATCCGCAGCGCGACCTCACCGCGGACACCCTCGACGAGACGCACGACGTTGGGGGTCTTCTCGTCGGCGGGCATACAGTCGATCACGCGCACGACGCCGGCGTCGGCCTCGAACGTCGTCTCCAGCACCAACGTGCCGTCCCGGTAGCGGCGCCGCGTCGCGTGGACCGTGCACTGCACCGGATGGAGAGACCAGCGCCCGTGGCGAGGGTCTCCGAGGAGCGAGGAGAAGCACGCTCCGGAGTCGAACCGGGGGAGGCACAACCAGTCGATCGATCCGCTCTTGCTCACGAGGGCGGCGGTCCGGGTGTCGCCGATGAGGGCGTAGTCCTCGATCGCCAAGTGTCCCCTTTTCCGCGTCAGGGCGCGCCCGGCCCCGAATATTGATGTCGTGACGTGAGCTCTCCGTTCCGGGAGCGCTGTTCCGGGAGCGCTGCTCTTGGGGACGTCCGCCAGAGGCAGCCTTTAAGAGTCGCGTCGTGAGGCTCCCTGGGTTCCGCGTCGCTTGGCGGCGCTGCTTGGCGGCGCTGCTTGGCGGCGCTGCTTGGCGGGGACGTTGGAAGGAGGGTGGAGTAAAATGCAGGTTGCTGCGGTCGGCGGCGACCTCCACATTCTCTTCGGGGGGCGTGACCCGCCGCTCGGATTGGACCGAGTGAGGCGGCTGAAGCGCCCGATCGGAGAGGGATGACGGAACTGCTGTCGGGTTTGCCGCGCTTGGCGACGCTCGTCTTCGCGGTGAGCAGCATGCTCGCGGTGGGCGTCAGCTACACGCTGGGGGACATCCTCGGTCCGCTCCGCCGCCTCCGCAGGGTTGTCCGGGCGCTGATCGCCAATTTCGTCGTGGTGCCGCTGATCGCTTACGTCGTCACCCAGGTGCTCGCGCTGGAGGGGCCGCAGGCGGCTGGTCTGATCCTGGCGGGGAGCGCCGCTGGCGCGCCGTTCTTGATCAAGCTGACGACGGCCGCCGAGGGGGACGTCGCCCTCAGCGCGACGCTGCTGGTGTTGCTGCTGCCGGCGACCGTCTTCCTCATGCCCGTCATCGTGCCGCTGGTGCTGCCCGGCACGACGTTGAGCGCGATCGCCATCGCGGTGCCGCTCGTCGTGACCATGCTGCTGCCCTTGGGGATCGGGCTGCTCGTGCGGGCGCGGGCGCCCGGGTGGGCGCGGCGGCTGCGACCGACACTGGGGGTCATCTCGAGCTACGCGCTGGTGCTGCTGCTGGCGTCAGCGGTGCTGGTCAACCTGCCGGCGATCCTGGACATGACGCTGCGCACGGTCCTGGCTGCGCTGCTCCTCATCGGCGGCGCCTTCACCGTGGGTTACCTGCTCGGCGGCAGGGATCCCGCTGCCCGTGAGGTGCTGGGGTTGGGGACTGGGCAGCGCAACATCGCCGCGGCGACGGTCGTCGCCACCCAGGGCGTCGGCCACCCAGACGCCCTCATCATGGTGGTCGTTACGGCCATCCTGGGGCTGGCCGTTTTGTTCCCGGTGGCGGCCAAGCTGCGGGAGCGCGGGGCGCTCCCAGCCGCAGAGGTCTCCGCGGGCGGTCTGGACGCGGAAGGCGAGCGGGGCATGGCGTGGACGACGGGCAGGGCAAGGCCGCGCTGGAGGGGGCGCGCGGGGGAGCGGCGACGTGCGCCGGGGTCCCGACGCCCGGAGGACCGAGATGAGCGGGCGCCGAAGGAACATCGGGAATGAGCGGCGAACGAACAGCTAGCGAACGCTGAGGTCGAGGAGATCGGACAGCTGGTCGAGCGCATGTGCTCGACGGCCGTGATTCGACTCTGCGTCATTCTGCCACCACCGGGCGGTGACGTAGGGCTATGGATGACGAAGCCTCCTGACGAGGAGAAGCCAGACGGCGCAGAGAAGCCGGAGTCGAGCTCCGACTTGGTCCCCGACCTCGACACGATCCCGGGTGTCGAGGAGCTGCAAGAGGTCGTCGAGGAGGTCCGTCGGGAGGCGCCGACGGGGAAGGCGCTCCGCCGAGACCTGGTGGCGGGCCTGACCGCGACCGTCGCCAGCGTGCCCGAGGGCATGGCCATGGGCTTGCTGGCGGGCGTCAACCCCATCTACGGCCTCTACGCCAGCACGGTGGGCCCTATCGCCGGGGGCTTGCTCTCCAGCACTCGCTTGATGGTGATCACCAACACGGGAGCGGCGTCCTTGGCGGCAGGCCAGGCCCTCACCGATTTCCCCGTGGGCGAGCGCGACCAGCTCCTCTTCGTCATGGTCGTGCTGGCGGGCTTGCTGGCCATCGCCCTCGGCTTGCTGGGGCTCGGGCGGCTGACCCGCTTGGTGTCCTACTCGGTCACGACCGGCTTCCTCGGCGGGATCGCGATGGTGCTCGTCTTGAGCCAGCTGCCCGTCGCGGTGGGCTACGCGGGCGCAGGGGAGAACCGGGTCAGCCAGACCTGGGATCTGCTGACTCGACTGGACGAGATCGAGGTCGTCACCCTCGGGCTCGCGGTCTTGGCCATGGCGATCACCGGTCTCCTGCAACGCACGCGGATGCGTGCCTTCGGCAGCTTGTTCGGAATCGCCCTGCCGACGGTGCTCGTCGTGCTCCTCGGCCTCGACGGGGTCGAGCTCGTCCGGGACGTGGGCGAGATCCCCCGGGGCGTCCCGACGCCCATCCTGCCGGAGTTCAGGGAGGCGCCGAAGGTGTTTACCGGAGCGCTGGCGGTCGCCGTCATCGTGCTCGTGCAGGGCGCGGGGGTGGGTCACACCGTGCCGAATCCGGACGGATCGCGCGCCCGCGCGTCGCGGGACTTCATTGCTCAAGGCGTGGCCAACGTCGCCGCGGGGTTCTTCCGGGGGCTCCCGGTGGGTGGCTCGGTCAGCGTGACCGCGCTCAGCGTCGCCTCTGGAGCCCGCGGGCGCTGGGCCACGGTGTTCTCGGGGCTGTGGATGGCGCTGATAGTGATCGCTGTCCCCGGGCTGGTCGCGCGAGTCGCGATGCCGGCGCTGGCCGGCTTGCTCATCCTCGTGGGCGTGCAGATCATCGTCCCGAAGAACCTGGCCTCCGTGTGGCGGGCTGGTTGGTCGTCGCGGTTGGCCTGCGCTACCACCTTTGTCGGCACGCTCGTGCTGCCGATCCAAGCGGCCGTCGGTCTCGGCGTGGCGCTGGCGACGGTGCTCTACGTGAACCGGGCCTCGACGGACATCAAGGTCGTCGAGCGGGTCGAGCGCAGTGACGGGCAGATCGTGGAGCGCGAGCCGCCCGAGCGCCTCCCGAGGGAGCGGGTGACGGTGCTCGACATCTACGGACAGCTCTTTTATGGCGGGGGACGGACCTTGGAGCGGCTCTTGCCGGTGCCCGAGGAGAACTCCGCGCACCCCGTGGTGATCTTGCGGCTGCACGGGCGCAGCACGTTGGGCGCGACCCTCGAAGAGGTGTTGTCGAAGTACGCCGAGAAGCTCGACTCAGCGGGGGGGCGCCTGTACCTCACAGGGCTGAGCGACGAGACCTACAAAGAGGTCGCCCGTATGGCGAAGCTGCGCTCGAATGGCTCGGTGCGCGTCTACCACGTGAGCGGTGCCGTCGGGGAATCGACGGACGAGGCGCGGCACCACGCGCAAACGTGGCTGCGGAGCCTGAAGGGTCAGAACTGATAAGTGGCGAAGACGATGAGGGTGTTGGCGTCATCGCCTGGCCCGGTGTCCTTCAGGAACGCGCCGCTGAAGAAGTGAGAGTAGCTCGCGCGGACGCCCACGTGACGATCGAGCCTCCAGTCGAGCACGAGGGACAGCTCGCTCCCGATGTAGCGGCGCTCGCTCCCGTCTGCGGCCTGGATGAGGGTGAGCCCGTTGTCGTAGAAGCCGTCAGCCGTGCTGTAGCGCCAGAAGAACGCCCAGCCCGCCTCGAAGACGAGGGACTCCAGGAAGGACAGCTGCACGATGGGGTGCACGTCGAAGAGGTTGACGGGGCCCACGATCGCCGACTCGCCGAAGTAGTTGCCCCGGGGGAAGAGCGGGTTGAACGTGCCGAGGGTGCGGTCGCGGGGATCGTGGTCGCCGCTGGCGACGTTGGCGCGCGCGCCGATCCGCGGCGTGAGGGGCGCCGCTCGGATGGTGTACCCCGTGTCGGAGCCTGCGGCCCACGCTCGGATCCGGTGCGCGCCGAACTCCCCCACTTGGTACATCCCCTCCAGATCGTACTCGAGGGCTCCGGCCTCGCCGAAGAGGCGGGCGCCGAAGGTGTGACGGAGCTCGCTCCCCGCGCCCTGCTCGAAGGCGGCGTCGGGCCTCTCCACGCCGAGATAGTAGACGTCGAGGTTCATCCCGGCGGCGCCCCAGACGCTCCCGGTCCCGTAGACGCCCCAGAAGTTCGTGTTTCGTTGGAACCACGGATCGATTTGGTGGATTTCGCTCTGGACGAGGCGCCCGAAGAATCCATCCACGCGCCATCCCCACAGAGCGCTCAGCACACGAGCGGCGTCGAAGGCTCTGCGGACGTTGGTCGCCTCGCGGACGCTGACCAGGCGCTCGCTACCATAGGAGAGCTCTTGACGCCCCACGCGGAGCGTGAGGAGCGCGGGCTCCTCCTGGCGGGCCTCCGTGCCGACGTCGAGGAACGCCTGCTGCACGTCGAAGCCGTCCTCGTTCACGGGGATGGCCGGTCCGTCCTGGAAAGAGGCGAAGGCCGCCCGGAGCTGCGTGAACCCGCGGAACGACGACCCGAGGTGGAGATCGCCGTGGAGCAAGTAGCGCTGCAGGAGGTATCCGTCCGGGGCGCCCGGGGAGCGGCTGAAGTTGCGATCCTCGTAGTACTCGTATCTTTGGCGCACCTCGCCGCCCAGGGAGAGATACACGGCGCCCGCGGCGTCGAAGGGGATGTTCTTGAGCGGCTCGAGAGAGAGGAGCCCGCCGGCGC
>JAEWOQ010000332.1 GCA_023460875.1 Pseudomonadota bacterium | reverse complement strand
GGCGTGCGTCGTGCGGGAAAGGGGCTCCGCAGGGTTGGCGTCGGGGCGTGCGTCGTGCGGGGACGTCGGTGCGGGGACGTCGGTGCGGAGGTGTTGGTGCTGGGGGATGCGGGGACGGAAAGGGCTCGGAGGAAGTGCGGGTTCGGGTGCTATAGTCGCGCCGCATGGCGAGGTTGGACGCAAGAAGTCTGGTGCAAGCGGCAGGCGGGTACCTCAAGAATCACCCCGAAGAGCTCGTGCGCATGGCGCGCAACGCGGTCGGTATGAAGGTGGGCGTGCCCCTCGCGGCGCTGCGCTATCTCGCCGCGCAGTTGCGGGGAGCGAAGGCGCCGCGGGACGTCACCATCGAGGCGCGATCGCCGGGGATTTTCGTGGCCGCGAGCTTCGATCTGATGAAGACGCCGGTGCGCGCGGCGGGGACCATCTACGTCGATCGGATCGATTTCGGCGCCGAGCAGCTCCTCGTGGATCTGCGGCTCGAGAACGTCAGCCTCAAGGTGCTCGACGACGCCGTGGAGACTCCCGTCGCGGCGCTGCTCCGCTCGGGGGCCCTCGATCTGAGTCGGCCGGGGGACCTCGCCGCTTACTTGCCGAAGCGCCCGGCGTTCCTGCTCGCGGCGAAGGGGAACCAGGTCACCCTGGACTTGATGCGTCACCCCCAGTTCACCAAGGAGCGCGCCCGGAAGCTGCTGGCGTTCCTGCTGCCCCTCGTGAGCGTGGAGGCGATCCGCGCCGAGAACGAACACCTCGAGGTCGCGCTCCGCGCCCTGCCGGAGGGGCCAGCGGAGGCGGTGGCACGCCTCCGACGCCTCATCGGGATCTGAGGGGCCCCTGGAGGGGCGGGGGGGGGCGCGCGTCGCTCCGACGCTTCGTCGGGGCACGGCCGCCGATCGGGGAGCGAGCGCGTTGCGCTCCCCGAGCTGCGTCATCGGGGGCGCTTCGCCGTGGGCGGAGTGGCTCGGTCCTGGTGGGGGCGTCCTCGGCGCGGGCGCCGTCCGTCGGCCGTTCTCGGCGAGAGGCAGCGGCGAGCCTTCGCGAGACCGGAACAAAGCCTGGCCCTCGCCGCTGGCGGGGGACCGCCGCAGACCCCCTCAGAGCGCAGCGCAAACCCGAGATCGGCGGGCGTCCTGGCCCATCGAGATACCGGCAACGCTGCGCGCGCACTCGACGCGCTCACTCGGCGGCGGGCAGGGCAGGCTCGGGAGCGGGGGAAGCGGCTTGGTCCGGTGAGCGTGAACCCCGCGCGGGCGCTTCCCGTGGCTCGGGCCGTCCCGCCCACCACGCCTTCAGGCGTTCCATGCTGAAGGGTCTGGAGTAGGTCCAGAGCATGAGGAGGCTCATGAGGAAGAACAGGTACGACTGCACCGTGAAGTTGTCGTCCACGTAGTAGAAGCCGCCCCAGCCGGTGCGGGCGTAGCCGATGTCGCGCCCGAGCAGGATCACGCTGGCCGCCGCCGTCGCCAGATACACCGGGGCGAAGGGCCGTCGCTGCACGGTGAGCACCGCGGCGACGATGAACATCGAGTAGTAGTAGCAAGTGAGGTCGGTCAGACACATCACGAGCGGCAGGCTGATGGCGGGCCCCACCCAGAGCAGCTTGGTGCGCCGCAGCCCCCAGGCGATCCAGAGCGCCAGCGCGACCGTGATCCCGTACTGCAGGCCCTTGCGGCTGTCCTTGCGCTCGTTGCGCCCGTCCTTCCACTTCTGGAACGCGTCATCGAGGTTGTCGTCCCGGGTGAAGCGCATGCGCCCCTCCCAGGTGTGGGTGAGGATGGTGGGGAGCCCCATGTGGTTGGTGAGGGGCGTATCCTTGTGCACGGAGATGTGCGCCGCGAACTCCTTGTAGGCGCTCACGCCCCCAGCGGTGACGATGCTCGCCGGCACCAGCACCCCCAGGGCCACCACGGACCCAGCGATCAGGTGGCGGTGATGGGGGTGCAGATAGCTGAGCAGCCCCGTCTTGCCGTCGACCGCCGGTCGGCCACGGAGGCGCCCCAGGGTGTAGTACAGGACCATCACCCCCCAACCGAAGAAGAGCACGGCGGGGAACACCCGCAGTAATGCGGCCCACATGAGGGCCGCCCCCGCCCAGAAGAACATCTGCTTGCGAGCGAAGCACACGGACGCGACCAGCAGGAACAGCCAGTCTTGGCGGAGGAAAGCTCCGCCCGTCCAATAGAAATTCGCGGCGGCGTTGCAGCCCCAGAAGACGGCTCCGATCGCCATGGCTCGGTAGCCGAAGGCCCAGCCGATCAGGACGATCATGCCGAGCTGCAGGGTGACGTCGATGGACGCGAGCAGCTTGAAGTAGCCGTCAGCGGCCGGGCTGAAGCTCCCGAGGAACTTACCGGCCATCGTCCATACGGGGGGCGGGTTGTAGCCGTGATCCTGCTGCATGCGCTCCCAGTAGGAGCCAGCGGCGGACTTCTGGAACCAGTCGACGTCCTTCTTGAACTCCTCCCAACGCTCCGCCGTGAAGTGCTGCTTGCACTGATCCGGATCCGACAGCACGTAGGTGTCGCTGACGGGCTTGATCAGGTTGACCCGTAGGTCCCGGAACTCGCGGCGCGCCACCTGGGAGCGCCGCCCGTTGTCCACCTCGGCGATGAGCGTGCAGTCGTACAGCCGCGTGTACCGCACCTCGTCGAAGTACTTCGAGCCGAGGTAGTAGTGGTAGAACTCGTGGCGGTGGTAGTAGTTGCTGTAGCGGACCTTCGGGTTGCCGAAGTCGAAGTAGGTGAGGAACGCGACGGCCGTCATCGCGATCGCCACCCACTTGACCATCCGCTGGCGGACCGGCACCCCGACGCGGCGCGCCCGCACCTCCGCGATCACCAGCAGCGCTGCGACGAGGCAGAGCCCTACCCGTAGGCCGAACATGATGTCCACCCACCAGGGCTTCTGGAACATCTTGTTGTCCCAGAAGAACGGCTTGGGGGCGGGGGCACTCGGGGCGACGATGTTCGCCAGCTCGGTGCCGAAGGAAAGCCAGCTGTCGAAAGAAGCGGCGGCGGTGCTCAGGGCGTCGAAGAAGTGCATGCCTCGGCCTTGTCGGGCCGCCAGGCTAGTCGGCGCCCCGGGCGCTGCAAATGGCCCAGGCTCGACGCCCTGCAAAATAAGCGCATGAACCAAAAAAAACGGGCCGGGTGGACGCTTTGCCACCCGGCCCGCCGTAGAGGCCCCTCGACTTACGTTACGGAGCCGCCGCGAGGTGGGGAGTCGCCCAAACGTCGTCCTCCGCTCGGGGGAGGGCGAGGCGTGGGGTGCTCACCGTAGCTAGAGCTCTGCGCACTGCGGGAACCCGTCCCGCTGCGCCTGGCTCACTACCCGAACTGCACCTCCGGACGGGAGTACTTCCGTTGGGGATGGGGGCTACAGCTACTTTGCATGCGATCATCACCTCCTCCGGCTTTGCCGGACACCCCGAGGCCAACCACCCTGCGCAGGCGCACGTCTGGCGCCATTCCAGAGCGCAGAGGGTCATGAAAAGGGGCGTTTCGAAAAGGGAAAGGCCGAACAGGACCTTTTCGGACAAAGCGCTGCTCCGGCCGACGGCAGGGAGCCGTCGAGGCGGCGGACCATTCCGGGAGGGGTAACTCCAGCAGCAGCACCAGGAAAGTGCCTAGCACGCGGGGAGCTCCCCTTCCACGTAAGTTTTTAGGAGCCCATGTGGGAACGGCCCCGGAGGCAGGTGCCTCGGGGCTCGTAATGGCGTTCCCGGGAGGGGCGGGGGGCGTTCAGCTCTCCGCGGGGGTCTCGGCGTCCGCTCGCTTGCGCTCGAGGGCCTCTTCGAGACCGATGCGGATGCGGGCGCGCTTCTTCAGGCGCTTGGCCTTGAGGGGCTTGGTGAGCGACTCGTGGCGCTTGCGAACGTTCCAGACTGCGTAGTTGGCCATGAATTTCCGACGCTAGGGCCTCTGCTCCCGTTCCTCGGGTGCTCGGGCCATGAAGGTGGGGCCGCGGTGTAGTGCAACCAGGCCCGTGGCGCAAGGCCGCGGGGCGGGCGAGGCGGGGACTCTTCGGGGAAAGTGGCTGGTCCGAGGGGGTGGCCAGGGGTGCTGCGGCCTGGGTCCACGACCACCACCTGTGGTAGACGCCGCTGCGGTGTTGCTTCAAATTGTCTTTCCGCGCCCGCTCGAAGGGCCGGGTCGACTGCTTGGTCGAGTGTTCGTCGCGCTTCGGCGTGGGCTTCCGTGGCTGACTTGGGGAGGCCTCTCCGAGGCGGTCCTGGTGTGCGCGCTGGGCACGCTCGTCTTTTACTGGCGCCTCCTCGGGCTCGAGCAGATCGAGATCGGCGGCGACGCGCTGAAGGTCTGGGAGTTCGCGCGGCAGCTCGCCCATGGCTCTGGCCTGCCGAGCGAGTTCAACCATCACATCGCGCGCTTTGGGATGGTGGTCCCGGTGCTCGTCGCTCAGCTCGTCTTCGGCAGCGACGCGTGGGTCTACTACGCGGCGCCGCTCGCGGCCTCGGTGGTGCTGCACCTGTCGGTCTACGGCGTCGCCCGTAAGATCAGCGGCCGCTTCGGCGGCATCCTGGCGGTGGTGCTCCTGCTCGGCTTCGGGGAGATGGTGCGACCCAGCTCCCAGATCCTGCCCGAGCTCTTCGGCCCCGCCTACGTGTGCGCGGCGTATCTGGCGGCGCTCTTCTACACCGACGCCACCGGCCGCCGCGGTCAGGTGTTCTGGCTCGCCCTCACCGCGCTGCTGCTGTTCGGCGCCTATGGTTCGAAGATTTCGTACCTGTACTACGCGCCCGGAGCAGCGCTCTTGGTGTGGCGGGGGCGGCGCGCGCTCGAGGGGGGGGGCGCGGCCCGGAGGGGTGGGGATGCCGCGGCGCTCGTGACGGACGAGACAACGGCGACGGCCGTGCCCGAACTCCGCACGTCAGAGGACGAAGCGCGGGGGCACGGAGCGGCCGAAGCGGCTGCCTTTCCGGGTGAAGCAACGCCCGGCAAGGGCGAACTAGAGGAGCAAGCTGCGCAGCAGCATTCACGGGGACGGCTGCTCCTGCGACCTCTCAGTGGACTCTGGCGTTGGACCGAGGCGCGGGGCCTGAAGGACGCTGTCCTGCTCACGGCCATGGTCGTCGCTTGCATCGCGGCGGAGGTGCTCTTCTACGTCGTCTTCACGCGCCACACGAGTCAACTGGACGTGATCAACGAGACTCATGGCGTGAGCCGGGGAGCTCAGGTGAAGCAAATCGCGGGCTTCTTCGCGATGTACCAACGGGCGGGCGTCGAGTGGCACAAGTGGCTCACGCTCGGCTTCCTGTCGATGCTCGGCTTGATGGCGACGGCCCGCGATCGCCGCGCGACCCTGGTCGTGGTCTCCCTACTCGTCTACTTCTTCCTGCATACGTTCATCCTGCGGAAGCTCAACCCGCCGATTCCTTGGACGAATCCGCACCCGCGCTACCTCTTGGCAGTCGCCGCGCCCCTCATGATCGTCATCGGCGCCTTCGTGCACGAAGCGGGGGCGCGGGTGGCGGCCAAGAGCGGCTTCTTGGTGCGTCGGCCGTTGCTGTGTGGAACGCTGTCGCTGGCTCTGGGGCTTACGGTGCTCCTCTCGTCGGCGTCGGAGCTTCAGGCCGGATGGGCAAAGAACTGGAACCGCCGCCACGCTCTGCAGACGACACAGCGTACCCAGCAGGTGCTGAGCGAAGCCTTCGCGAAGGGCATCCCGATCGTGACGAAGGTGAACAGCGGCAAGCCCCTGCGCGCCGCTGGTTCCCTCTACATCGATCCCGAGCTCATGAAAGTCGACGGCGAGTTGAAGCCGTACAGGGCCTTTCAGGCACGAGCCTCGAAGAGGCTGCTGTACCTTGCGCCAGAGATCGTGCGTGATGACATCAAACGAAAACCACTGCACAGGGAGGTCACCAGGCGTACAAGTAGGCGCAGGTGCGTCATCGAACTGTCGCAGCGGTACCGGTTTCTCACGGGTCGGATGACGGTCCCGAGCGGCTGCCAACCTCTTGTGCCACCCAACGGGCACTGAGCGTTCGATGACACGCCGAACGCGTCGGGCTCTTTGTGTCACGTCCAACTTTCCGCGGTGGGAGGGGGACTCGACGACGCCGTTCGTGCTCCACCTCGCTCAGGATCTGAGGGAGCACGGCTGGGAGGTGGATGTCCTGGCCCCGCACGCACCTGGGGCAGCGTTGCGGGAGACCCTCGGCGGCCTGCGCGTCGAGCGCTTCCGCTACGCTTTCCCCGAGTCCGCAGAGACGGTCTGTTATCAGGGCGGCGCGCTCGTCAATCTGCGCAGGCGCCCGCTCGAGAAGCTCAAGCTCCCTGCGCTGGTCGCCGCCGAGTGGGCCGCCGTTTGGCGCAGGCTGGTTGCGGGGCGCTATGACGTCCTGCATTCCCACTGGGTGCTGCCTCAGGGGTTCGTGGGCATGCTCGCATCGAGGCTGCCCCGCGTCCGCCACGTGATCACGCTGCATGGCGGCGACCTCTTCGGGCTACGTGGCCCTCTGCTGAATGGCTTCAAGCGCTCTGCGTTGCGGTGCGCCGACGCAGTGACGGTAAACAGCTCCTTCACGGAGGCCGCCGTCCGCGAGCTGTGCCCGGATCTCACGACGGTGAGGCGCATCCCGATGGGCGTGCGCACGGAGCCCCTCAGTACCGAGGAGCGAGAGCTCGCGGCGCGTCTGAGGGCCGAACATGCGCCGTCTCGTGGTCCCCTCCTCGTCTTTGTGGGGCGCGCGGTGGAGGAGAAGGGACTCGGGGATGCGCTGGACGCACTGGCGTTGCTCCGGGCAGGTCGCGGCGCGGCCGATGGCGGCGGAGCGAGCGGCGCTGCACGGCTCCTCGTCGTGGGCGAGGGGCAGGAC
>JAEWOQ010000331.1 GCA_023460875.1 Pseudomonadota bacterium | reverse complement strand
CCCCCGGCGCACCCGGCGGGCGCGGCCCCCGCCCAGACGGCGCCGGCGCGGGCGCAGCCCGCCGCTCCCGCCCAGAAGGAACCGGCGACGAAGCAGCCCGCCGGCTCGCAGCAGCCCGCGGGTCCGGCGCAGCAGCAGCCCGCGACGAAGCCGCCCGCCGGCTCGCAGCAGCCCGCGGGTCCCGCGCAGAAGGAGCCTGCGACGAAGCAGCCCGCGCCTGCAGCCCCCCCGGCAGCGCAGCAGTGACGAGGGCGGCTGCCAGAGGTCGCGGTTCTTGGAACGGCGGCCTCTGGCGGCGCAGCGCGGAGCCGGCCTGTTCAGTGACGCACGCGGCAGGGATCGTCATCGCCGATCCCTGGGAGCCGCTCGGGGGCGATCGCCGCGAGCCCATGCTGGCTTTGCGCTGGTGTCCGTGCCGCGCTGGCGTGCGATAGACTGAGTCGGTGGGCAGGATGCCGCGTCGATCCAAGGATCCTTCCGTCGATGAGCTCGCCGGGCAGGTGAGCTCCGGGCAGGTGCGCGCCGCGGCGCGCGCCTGCCGCTGGGTCGACGATGACGCGCCCGGAGCGCGGGATCTGCTCCGTGCCCTGTATCCGCGGAGCCGGCACGCGTGGTTGATCGGCGTGACGGGCACGCCAGGCGCCGGCAAGAGCACCCTGACGAGCGCGCTCGTGGCGCGCGCACGGGCGGCGAAGCTGCGCGTCGCTGTCGTCGCCGTCGATCCGAGCAGCCCCTTCTCGGGCGGCGCGATCTTGGGGGACCGCATCCGGATGCAGGACCACTTCGGCGATCCGGGTGTGTTCATTCGCTCGGTGGCGACGCGGGGCGCGCTGGGCGGGCTCAGCCGCACGGCGGCGGACGTGGCCGTCGTGTTGGCGGCGTGGGGGGCCGACGTGGTGTTCCTCGAGACGGTAGGGGTCGGTCAGGACGAGCTCGAGGTGACGTTCGTGGCGGACACGACGCTCGTGGTCGTCGCGCCCGGTCTCGGCGATGACGTGCAGGCGCTCAAGGCGGGGATCCTCGAGTGCGCCGACGTGTTCGCCGTGAACAAGGCGGATCGCCCGGGCGCGGACGCCGCCGTCCGCGATCTGGAGCTCATGTTGGCGCTCTCGGCCGAGACCCAAGGAGCGGCGCAGCCCCGCCGCGGGAGACTTCACCACCATCACGGCCCGGGAGCGGCGCCTCGTGCGATCGACGGCAGCGCCGCGGACTCCACGTCTCCTGGAAGCTGGGTGCCGCCCATCGTGCGCACGGTGGCGACGCGCGGGGAGGGAGTGGAGGAGCTCTTCCTCGCCCTGTCACGGCACCGCGCGCAGACGGCGAGCCCCGAGCGGGCTCGCTCTCGACTCGGCAATCGTCTCAGGGCGCAGCTCCGCGGACGGTTCGCCGATCTCCTCGGAGGAGCGCTCGAGGACGCCATCGAGGCCGCCGCCGCGAGGCTCGTCGAAGGCGTCAGCGATCCCTACACGGAGAGCGAAGCCCTGTGGCGAACGCTGCGAGAGCAGCGAGGCTAGGGAGACACGTCGCCGTCTTCGGCGAGGCAGTCTTCCAGGGAGAGATCTGCTGGCGGCGTGTCGACCGCCACCCACCAGGTCGCGACGGCGGCCAGGTCAGGGTCGAGGGGCTTGGGGTGGAGCAGATCCGTGTCGAAGTTGCTCGCGTAGGTGAGGATGAGGGTCACGCGCCGACAGCCCGGTCGCCAGTCGTGGGGCGGCCGCCACGGAAACTGGACTAACGAACCCACCACGGGGATCGCGTGGGAGATCTGGCGTCGCTCGGTGCCCTGCTCCCAGTAGAAGCGCCCTTGCAAGGGGCCGCCGATCCCCTCCCAGTAGAAGGGCACGCTGAAGTTGATCGCGGGCTCGTCGCCTTCGACCTGGATCGGCTGGAGCACGGAGGGAACCGCCTGATCCAAGTAGAAGGCGGGCGGGCTCAGCTCGAGCTCGAACTCCGGCGGGGCTTCGACGAGGCAGCCCGCGAGGGGTAGTCCAGCGGCCAGGGCAAGGAGCGCTTTGGTCCACCTCGAGGAGCGGCGCTGAGACGAAACCCGCAGCGAACAGGGCACGAAGCAGTCTACCAAAGCGGCGCTCGCCCTACGAGGGAGGTCACGTGCCGCCGCGGGAGGTCGCGCTCCGGGCCACCCTCGCCGAGCCTCGACGCGATGAGCCATCGCGGACGCGGGGTGGCTTGCGGCCGACCTGCTCGGCTTGGAACGCCGAGGGGCACTCGCGGTTGACGGGGCACGACACACAGGCGGGTTTACGCGCGGCGCAGATCCGACGCCCGTGGAAGATGAGCACGTGCGACACCAGATCCCACTGTTCGCGCGGGACCAGCTTCATCAGGTCCTGCTCGATCTTCTCGGGGGTGGTCTCGCGGCTCCAGCCGAGGCGCTGGGTGATGCGCTGCACGTGCGTGTCGACGACGACCCCTTCGGGCGCACCGAAGGCGACCCCGAGCACGACGTTGGCCGTCTTGCGCCCGACGCCAGGGAGCGCGACGAGCTCGGTGAGGGAGCGCGGCACCGCGCCGCCGTGGTTCGCCACGAGGCCGCGCGCGAGCCCCACCAGGTTCTTGGCCTTCTGGCGGTACATGCCGAGGCGATTGATGACCTGCTCCACCTCCTCGGGCTCCGTGGCCGCGAGCGCGGCGGCGTCGGGCCAGCGGGCGAACAACGCGGGCGTCACCTGGTTCACCATCACGTCCGTGCTCTGGGCGGAGAGCACCGTGGCGACCAGGAGCTGGAACGGGTTGTCGTGATCGAGCTCGCAGTGAGCGTCGGGGTGGGCCTCCTGGAGCTTGCGGAAGGTCTTTTCGAAGGGCGCCAGCGCCGTCGGTGCAGAAGCCGCGCTCGTGAGGTCGCGGGCGGACGCCTCGGCAACGGTCCGAGACGCGTCGCCCGCCGGGGCCTTTGCCGTCTTGGCGACAGGCTTTGCCGTTTTGACGCCGGCCTTTGCCTCGCCAGTGTCGCTTTTCGCCTTTCTGACGACGCCCTTTGCCGTCTTGGCGCTGGGCTTCGCCATTGTGGCAACGATCTTCGCCTTATCGGCGTCACTCTTTGCCGGTTTGGCAGTCGTCTTCGCCTTTTTGGCGGTGGCCGTGCGCTTGCCGCTGGCGGCCTTGCGGGGGCCGCTACCGGCGCTGGCTCCCCGGGCGGTCTTGTCTTCCGACACCCTGGGGCGAGGAGGCATCTCAGTCGTCTCCGGCGTCCTCGCCCGGCTCGTCGTCGTCGAGAGGTTCCGCGGTGCCGTTCGCTTCGGTGCCGTTCGCTTCGGTGCCGTTGGTGTCGGCGCCATCGGTGTCGGCGCCATCGGCGTCGCCCGGGTCGGAGCTGGGCGGCGTCAGGCTGTCGGGCGTCAGGCTGTCGAGCCCCTCCTCCTCCCGCTCACCGACGGTCTCGATGGCGACCACGCGCTCCCCGTCGGCGACGTTCATCACGCGCACGCCCTGCGCGTTGCGCCCCGTCTCACGGACCTCGTCGACCCGCGTGCGGATCGTCTGGCCGCGATCCGTGATGAGCACGAGGTCGTCCCCAGGACGCACGAGGGCGATCCCGACGACGGGGCCGTTCCGCTCGGAGGCGTCGATCAGGATGATGCCCTTACCGCCGCGGTTCTGGCTGCGGAACTCGTCGAGGGAGGTGCGCTTGCCGTAGCCGCGCTCACAGATGGTGAGCACCTGGGTACGCTCTGGATCTGTGACGGCGAGCCCCACGACCTGATCGTCACCCTCGAGCTCGATCGCCTTCACGCCCGCGGTGTTCCGCCCCGTGGGGCGCACCTGCTCCTCGTGGAAGCGAATGCTCTTGCCTTGGCGAGTACCGAGCAACAGCTCCGTGTGCCCGTCGGTCACCGCGGCCGTCAGCAGCTGATCGTCCTCGGCGACGCGGACCCCGATGATGCCCTTCTCGCGGAAGTTCTTGTAGTCGAGGACGGGGGTCTTCTTGATCTGACCACCCCGGGTCAGCGTGATGACGAAGCGGTTGTCCTCGATGGCCTCGACGGGCGTGATCGCCGTCACGCGCTCATCGGGGTCGAGGCCGATGAAGTTCACGATCGCGCGGCCCTTGGCGTTCCGGGCGGCTTGCGGGATCTCGTAGACCTTCTTGACGTAGACCTTGCCCCGATCGCTGAAGAAGAACACGAAGGAGTGGGTCGAGGAGATGAAGAGCTGGTTCACCCAGTCGTCCTCCTGGGCCGCCATGCCGCGCTTGCCCTTGCCGCCTCGCTTCTGGGCCTCGTAGGTCGAGGCGGGCGTGCGCTTGATGTAGCCGGAGTGGGAGATGGTCACGACCATGTCCTCCTCTTGGATCAGATCCTCCAGCTGAATCTCTGCTTCGTTGTCCTCGATCGTCGTCTTGCGCGGATCGGCGTGCTTGCTGCGCACCTCCTCGAGCTCGTGCACGATGATGTCCATCAAGAGCGCCTCGTCGCTCAGGATGGCCCGAAGGCGCGCGATCTCCGCGCACAGCTCGCCGTACTCCTGGGCGAGCTTCTCTTGCTCGAGCCCCGTGAGCCGCGACAGCCGCATCTCCAGGATGGCCTTGGCTTGACGCTCGCTGAGCGTGTAATCGCCGTGCTCGCGGGCAGCGGTGATCTCCGCCTCGGGCCGGCCGGCGCGGCGCACGAAGGCCTCGAGGCCCTTCAGGGGCAGCCCCATCAAGCGCCCCTTGGCCACGTCCGGATCGGGCGACTCGCGGATCGTCTTGATCACGAGATCCACCTCGGTCACGGCCATGCCGAGGCCCTCGACGATCTCGCGCTGCGCCTCAGCCTGGCTGAGCTCGAAGCGCGTGCGTCGACTGACCACGTCGCGCCGGTGCTCGACGAAGATGTCCAGCGTCTCCTTCAAGTCGAGGATCGCCGGACGACCGTTGACGATGGAGAGGTTGATGATCCCGAAGGACGCCTGCAGATCCGTGAGGCGGAACAGCTGGTTGAGGACGACCTGGGGGAAGATGTCCTTCTTCAGCTCGACCACGAGGCGCATGCCGTCCCGGTCGCTCTCGTCGCGCACCTCGCGGATGCCCTCCACCCGCTTGTCGCGGATGAGCTCGCCGATCTTCGCCGCGAGGCGCGCCTTATTCACCTGATAGGGGATCTCGGTGAACACGATCTGCTCGCGCTCGCTCCCCCCGGAGACCTTCTCCGTGATGGAGCGGGCGCGCATCACCACCGAACCGCGCCCGGTGGTGTACGCCTGGTGAATCCCGGCGCGGCCGTAGATGATCGCCCCGGTCGGGAAGTCCGGGCCCTGGATGAACTGCATCAGATCGGCGACCGAGCAGTCAGGCTCACGGATCAGGTGGATCGTCGCTTCGACGACCTCTCCGAGGTTGTGGGGCGGGATGTTGGTGGCCATGCCCACCGCGATGCCGCCGGAGCCGTTCACCAGCAGGTTCGGGAACCGAGCGGGCAGGACCCGCGGCTCCTGGCGCGACTCGTCGAAGTTGGGCGAGTAGTCGACGGTGTCCTTCTCGATGTCCGTCAGCAGCTCCATCGAGATGCGCGCGAGGCGACACTCCGTGTAGCGGTAGGCCGCCGCTGGATCGCCGTCGACGGAGCCGAAGTTGCCCTGACCGTCCACGAGCAGGTGGCGCATGGAGAACCCCTGCGCCATGCGCACCAAGGCGTCGTAGACGCTGGCGTCGCCGTGGGGATGGTAGTTACCCAGCACCTCACCGACGACCTTGGCGCACTTGCTGAAGGACGTGCCCGGCGTGAGGTTCAGACCGCGCATCGCGTAGAGGATGCGGCGATGCACGGGCTTCAAGCCGTCCCGGGCGTCGGGGATGGCGCGCCCGATGATCACGCTCATCGCGTAATCGAGGTAGGACGTCCGCATCTCCTCTTGGATGCTCACCGGATGCAGATCCGGGCGAGGCTCCGGCTGCGGGGCGGTATCGTGGGGCGGGGGAGGCGTGTTCTCGTCGGCCATGGTCTCGGGGGGAGCCGCGCGGCGCCGGAGGCGACGGGACTCGGGCAGAAAGCGCCACAAAGAGGCGCTTGGCTCTTACTCGCTAGCGGACGACTGAACCGATGACAACCTATTCCGCGCGGCCCCCGCGGTCCCGCCAGGTGGCCGAAATTCTTGCATTTCTTCCCGGAGGGCGCTCCCCAGTCGCGGCGCGACGGGGCGCGTCGCTGGTGGGCTCGCCCGCGCGGAGGGGCGCGCAGGGGTCAGCTGCGCTGAAATACCCCCCACAGGATGGCCGCTAACAGCACGACACCCCACCACAGCAGGCCCGCGCGGCTCTCCGCGCCGCTGCGCTCGGCGCTCTTTTCGAGCAGCCGCATGCGGGCGTCGAGCTGATCGAGCCGGTGCTCGATGCGGCGGAACTGTTGCTCCAGCTCTCGGGAGCGGGGTTGTGCAGCGTCCGCGACGGTGCGCGTCCGATCCGAGCTCGTGGGGCGTCGGGAGGGCATGCCTCCGAAGAGCGCGCGACGTTCGTCGGGATCGAACGTGGAGATCTGGGTACCCCCCTGGGTCGTGTGCGGAGCGACGTCGGTAAACGGCTCCGACGGCTGCTCGAGGGGGACCACCTGACGAACGCTGCGCTCCGC
>JAEWOQ010000330.1 GCA_023460875.1 Pseudomonadota bacterium | reverse complement strand
CGACGACGACGACGACGACGACGACGGCGAGGCTCTCTCGGGAGAAGACGACACCGAAGGCGGAGCAGACGAAGCTCGTGGAGACGACGGGGACGCCGATACCTTCGATGCGGACGGAGACGACTTCGACGGAGACGACGATACCTTCGAGGCGGACGGGGACGACTTCGACGGAGACGACGACACCTTCGAGGCGGACGGAGACGACTTCGACGGGGACGACGATACCTTCGATGGGGACGGAGACGACGACGATGAAGCCTCCAGGTGCGCTGCGGCGTCTCGTGGGACGTTGGCGGCCTTCGGGATCGTCGGAGCGACCAGCTCGGGCTCGCTGTCCCAGGCCGTGTCGATGTCGTCGGTGCTCGGGGCCGCCGAAGAGGGTCCCCTGGAGGGAGACTTCGAACCAGTCGTCATGGGCGCATCGTAGACCCCGATACCCGCTCACGTAACGGTGCCGCCCATTTACGATCATAGCGTGTCAATGCGTCCTGGGTGCAACCCGCGAGACGATGAGTCAGTCGTTATTCCGCTGATGTGCCTGAGAGGACTGCAATTTTCCGATGCGCTGGTGGATCGGGCTGCCGGGTGGATCAGGGCGCCTGCGGGGGGCGGTGTGCATCTGGTGTCGTGGGGCAGGTAGCTGTGACCCCCTCCATCAGCCCTGCCCCGGAATGACCAGGCGGCTGAAGGACTGGGTCACGACGAGGGAGCCGCGGTGGGCGGGGGTGCGACCTTTCCCGAGCGAAAAGAGCTCCAAAAATGGCCGCTTTGCACCGAAACGGGCGGGAGAGGCGGGAGACCGAGGCGAGACTGTTATGCTGTGCTCCGCAGCGATCCGCGCTGCGCCTCGGACATGAACGACAGCCTCGGCCCGGACAGCCCTGCCCCATCGACGCCCTTCGCCGCGCAGGAGGCGCCTGAGAGCGACGCGAACGATCCGCTGCTCGGGCGACTCATCTCCGAGCGGTACCGCGTGCTCGAACGGATCGCGCAGGGCGGGATGGGTGCCGTGTACCTCGGAGAGCACGTGCTGCTGCGCAAGCGCGTCGCCATCAAGATCCTGAGGCCCGAGGCGGCGTCCGAGCCGCAGCTCGTCGGCCGCTTCGAGCGGGAGGCCGTCGCGGGCGCCCACGTGAGCCATCCTCATGTCGCGGGGGCGACGGACTTCGGACAGGAGCCCGATGGTTGCCAGTTCCTCGTGCTCGAGTACGTCCGCGGCCGCACCCTGGCGGAGGAGATCCAGCGTGGTCCCCTGCCCCCACGCCGCGCCCTGAACATCGCGCGGCAGCTCGCCGGCGCCCTCGAGGCCGTGCACGACAAGGACATCGTGCATCGGGACGTGAAGCCGCGGAACGTCATCCTCGCCGAGGCGGAGGGCGGCGCCGCGAAGCTCGTCGATTTCGGCTTCGCCAAGGTGCGCGCCGATCGTCTCTCCACGGTCGACGCCGACGATCCGATGGTGAACTCCTGGCGGGACCTCACCATCGTGGGCACCGTGTTCGGGACCGTCGCGTACATGCCGCCCGAGGTGGGCTACGGGATGGATGGGCTCGACGCTCGCGCCGATCTCTACGCCCTCGGTGTCACCTTTTACGAGATGCTGGCGGGCGTGCCGCCGTTCACGGCGCGCTCCAACGCGGAGCTGTTCGCGGCCATCATGGAGACCCCACCGCCGCCCATCGCAGCGCGGGCGCCGGGCGTCGTCGTACCAGCCGCGCTCGAGAACGTGGTGCGACGGCTCCTGGAGAAGGATCCTGCGGCGCGCTACCAGTCCGCGGGAGCGCTGCTCGTCGCCCTCGACGCGGCCGCGGCGACCGTGTGGGGGAGCTCACCGAGCTCGGGGCCCGCTCCCGCGCGCAGCCCGGTGGCTCCGCCGCTCGCGCCGGACTCGAGCGGTCGGCTGGGAGACGTAGCGCGCGCGCTCCTCCGCAAGGTCGCTCGGACGACGAAGACGATCTTTGGCGCCGTGTCCGCCGCAAGCGCCCGTGTCCCGGGCAGCGCCCAGGGGAACGTCCAGGGCGACCCACGAGGAGACGTGTCGGCACGAGGTCCGAGGCACGTCGGAGGGCTCCACGCCATCGTCCATTCCTTCCGGAGCTCGCCGTCATTTCGACGCTCCGCGCTCCTCGTCGGCTTGCCTCTCCTCCTGCTCCCGCTCCTGCTCGCGCTGTGGGTGAGCTCACGGGACGGCGAGGACCGCGATCGAGCACCGGAGCTCGCGGTGGCGGTGGCGGAGAGCTCGACGAACGTCACCTCCCCGCAAGACGTCACCGAAATCGACGGCGTCGACGCGGATGGTTGGGTCCAGCGCCTCGCGGAAGCCGCCCGATCGCGCGTCCACAATCGAGGAGCAGAGGCCGTCCTGGCGCTGGCGCAGTTGGACCCTTCGTCCCTGCGACGGGCCCCCGTCCGCGCCGACGCCATCGCCGCGGTCGTGGGCATCGCCTTCGAAGAGAACGCCCAGGCGGACGCCGTCTTCTCGGTCCTCGAGGAGGGCCTCGGAGAAGACGGTCTCGAGATGCTCTACGAGATCGTGCGCAGCAAGCGCGGCACGAAGGCCTACGAGCGCGCGGTGAAGCTCCTCGGTGACGCCGTGGAGTCTGGGCGAGCCTCCCCCGCCCTCCGGCTGGCTTTCGAGATGCGTCGCTCCACCTGTCCCCGCAAGAAGCAGCTCTTCGAGCGGGCACCCCGCGAAGGCGATGAGCGCCTCCTGACCGAGCTGAAGGCGCTCAAGTACGCTCCGTGCCGGCGCGCGACGGACCCCTGTTGCTTTCGCGAGGACGCGGAGCTCGGCCGGATCATCGACGAGCTGAGCGCGCGCCTCGCGCGCGACACCAGCGATTGACTCGCTGCCGCCCCCGCTCGTGATCGATTCGAGCGGCTCGTGCATCTAAAGGCATGCTCTCCTCCATCGTTCGCCTGCCGCTGTATTGTTTCACGTTCGCGCTCGTCGGCTGCGCCCCAGAATCAGGGCTCGATACGGGTGGGAGCGGCAACGGAGCGTCTGCGGGGGTCGACGCTAGCGGGGACGGCACGGGTGGGGCCGGCGCATCCAGCGATGGGGGCGACCCCATGGGCTCGGGCGCAGCGGGCTCTGCCGTGGGAGGCTCTGCCGTGGGAGGCTCTGCTGCGGGAGGCTCTGCCGCCGGAGGTTCGGGGGCCGCGGGCGGCTCATCCGGCCCCCCGACGGGCGACTGCCTGACCCTGGTCACGGACCCCAGCGTCAACTGGCGCGAGAGCACTCTGACGACCGATCAGGAGATCGTCCACTGCCTCGCGACGACGCTGGGACGCCCCATCGGCTACGGAGAGAAGGCGCTGGGCGGCTACGATCCCGACGGCACCAGCAAGCTCACGGTGATCACCAAGGGCGGCTCGCGCTCCGTCGAGGAGCAGCTGCTCGAAGCCATCTCCGGCGACGAGCACAACTGGATCGTCTTCGACAAAGCCGACTTCGCGGACGACCACGAGATCGCCCTCTATCGAGCCCACTGCAAGGATCCCGCCGTCCTGAGCCACCTCGGCGCCACCGAGGCCGAGTGCGTCGACTACCGGAGCTGGTGCTCGAACCGAGGCCACACGGGCGAGACCACCTGCTTGGAGCAGTTCTTCAATCTGGCCCTCAACGAGAAGTCCCTGCCCATCCGCAACCCCGTGATCGGATCCAACAAGACCATCGACGGGCGCATGAGCGAAGCCTATTTCCGCTTCTCCGGCTTCGCGATCGGCGCCGACAGCTCCGGGCAGCCGACCCGGACCTCCCAGAGCGTGATCCTCACGCACCTGCGCTTCGCGGGCGCCGGGCACACGGAGGACCACGAGCTCGATCCGGACATGATCCGCTCCACCGGCGCCTCCCACGACATCTGGATTCACAAGAACGAGTTCGACCTCACGGGAGACTCCGCCTTCGACGTGAAGGTCGGCGCCTACGACATCACGATGTCGTTCAACAAGGTCATCGACGTGAAGCGCGCGTCGCTCCACGGCTCGAGCGACAGTCGGGTGATCAACGAACAGATCACCACCACGATGCATCACAACGCCTTCGTCACCCGCGACGCCAGCTACGATGCCTTGGGCAACACGGGCCGCCGCGTGCCTCTGATCCGGCGCGGCACGTCGCACGCCTTCAATAACGTCTTCGTGAACTACCGGAAGGACGTGCTCAGCGTGCGCGTCGGCGCCACCGTGCTCCACGAGGACAACGTCTTCGTCGTGAACCAAGCCCACCAGGAGAAGGGATCCGTCGAGGCTTCCCTGGCCGAGCTGAGCTCGAACCTGCTGCGAGACGTCGACGGCGGCAATTTCCGGGCGGAGGGCACGTTCCTCTGGTTCGGTGACGAGACCTGCAGCCTGCACGCCGCCACCCAGACTCCCCTCACCAACGGGTCGGGAAGTGTGGGAGACCTCGCGGACGGATATTCGGAGATCTCCCAGGCCGCCATCGCCGCGCATGCCCTGTCGGCGGGTCAGGACCTGGTCGACTACGTGAGCGCCACGGCCGGCAAGTACGGCGTCCTCCCCTTCAACTCGCCGCTCGCAGATTCCGTCGAGGATGTCTTGGTCGCCGGACGCGTCCCCTGCCAATGAGCTCCCGAGGCTCGAAAAGGGGAAGATCCTCCGGCCAGACGGCGGTATGTGTCGGCCATGGCATTTCAAGACCTCTCCGAGTTCCTCAGGGCTGACGCCCGGTTCGGCACGCGACGCAAGTGGCTGATCCTGAAAGATCTGGTGTTCACTCCCACGAACGAGGTCGTCCAGGAGGGGTTCCGTTATTTCGTGTGCTCCGTCGATGAGGTGAAGGAGCCGCTGGCGAGGCGAGACTTCGCCGCCATCGCCAAGCTGCCCTTCGCCCTCGACGACGATGGGGAGGCCGACACCTCGAGCGTCCGCCTCGATCTCGCCTACACGCCGTCGGGCGCGATCGCGGCCTTCCAGCTGGTCGAGTACCAGAACTACGCGCCCGTGGCTTTGACGGAGCCGGTGCTACTCGAGGGCGCAGAGGCGCAGGCGCTCCCTGGTATACTGAGGGAGATCGATCAGTCATTCTGACCGGAGGCCCGCCCAGCGCCCGGCCCATCGCCGGTACCTAACGGGCCAGGGCGCCCGCGCCTAAGGTATCGGGGATGGGCCCGGCCTCCCCCTGTGATCACTATCGACGACTCTTCTTTCGGAGGATTTCATTGCGAACACGGCTCTCACTTCTCGGTTTGACCCTGATGTTGGCCACCGCCTGCTTCTCGAGCGGCGGGGGTGATGGCGACGGGGGTGACGGCGACGACACTGACGTGCAGACGGGCGGGAGCACAGGTCACGCCACCGGGGGCGCGGCGGGAGACGGAGGCGGGGGGAAGCCCAGCACGGGCGACCCTGCCACGGGTGGCGTGGGCACCGGGGGCGCGACGGACCCGGCCTCTGGAGGGAACGACTCCGGCGAGACGGATCCTTATTGTCCACACGCCTGGAACGGCTTCGCGCAGCTCGACATCTTCCTCGCGGAGACGAACGCGATCCAAGACGATGCCGACATGGCCCGGGACACGCTGAACGCCCACGGTGAAGCTGCCCTCGAGGCGGCGGAGCTCACCGGGGAGCACTTCGGGCGGGCCCAGGACTTCGTGGTGGAGACAGAGACCTCGGAGGCCTTCGACGCGCTGCTCCTCTACCAGGAGGTCTACATGGTCCCCCTCGCGCAGCTCGCGGCGACGGCCAGCGACGTCGACGCCTACACCATGGGGGCGTTCCAGCTCACGCTGATGGATGGGGTCGCCGGAGCCGTGGCGGCGGGCGCCCTCGCCAGCGGCACCGTGTCCGCTTATACGGTCCAGCGCTGCGGACACGCGCGCTGGCCGTGACGACGGAGGCCCAGGCATCGGGGCTCGGCCCCGTCTTCGGCGTCTTCGTCGGTGGGCGGGGCACCCGCCTCGGGGGCGTCGTCAAGGGCGCCCTCCGGGCGCCCTCCGGCGGCACGATCCTCGAACGTCTCTTCGAGGTGGTGCAGCGAGGGTGCCCGGGGGCGAGCGTCGTGCTCGTGGGCGAGACGCCTCTGGCTGCTGCCTTGCCGCGTTTGTCCGATTCTCCCGCTGCGCGTGGTCCCCTCGGCGGTCTCGTCGCCCTGCTGCGTTACGCGGGCGCTCAGGGGCGCGCGGCCGTCGCCCTCGCCTCCGACTTGCCGTCGGTGTCACCGGCGCTGATCCGCCGCGTGTCCAGCGAGCACCCCGAGGCGACCCTGTACGCTCCTCGCATCGACGGGATCTGGCAGCCCCTGTTCGCCAGGTACGCCCCGGAGTCGCTGCTGCCCATCGTGGACGAGGTGCTCCGCTCGCCTCACCCAAGGCTCCTGGCCCTCCTCGATCGCGCTCCCACCTGGGAGATGCTGATCGACGAGGCCGAGCTCCGCGCCCTCACGGACTGGGACGAACCGACGGACCTCCCGCCGGAGCTGCGCCACCAGCTGCCTGGTCACCAGCCGCCGGGGCCCCAGCGGTCCCGCAAGGACGAGTAGCGGCGAGCTCGCCCGCTCACGACGCAGGGGCGAACCGCTGTCCCGCAGTCCCCCGCAACCAGGACGACATTTCGGCGAAGCTTTGACGCCGATGCATGACGAAGCGCAGCTCGCCGCCGCGCCCCATCGCGCTCGTCCCGCAACATCGGGTATCCTCCAAGCGAACGGAAGTAGCCCCCGGGAAACCGCGACGATGCGTCGGCCTCTCTAACTTTCGACTCACGTTCGCTCCTTCGTGGAGCCACCACCCCAGGAGACTCGTGTGACCACCGCTATGCGGGCGCGCACCCTCTGCGCCATCGCTCTGATTCCGGCTTCGGCGTTCCTCTTGCATCCCCGGACGGCGTCGGCTCAGACGCCACCCCCGGACGTCCGAGAGCCGTCTCCCGACACCCCAGTCCTCCCCGACCCTCCAGCGCCAGCCCCCGACCCTCCAGCGCCAGCCCCCGAGCCGCCAGCGCCAGCCCTCAGCTCGGTTCCCGAAAGGCCCTTCAGGGATCAGGCCTTGATGTCTGCTCAGCCGTCCCCGGATCCCGACGCGGTCCCGCCCTCCCTGCTGCCCGTCGAGGCGACCACGTCGACCTGGACGCGCTTCGAGTCCCGCTCCAACTACGACACCCTCGGCGTCTCCCGCGGGCGCTTCGTGGAAGGCGACGCGTTCTTCTACCGCGCGCGGCTCGGCTTGCGCACCAACCCGCTCGACCTCGGCAACGGCGTCACCGGGCTCGTCCAGTTCAGCCCCCAAGCGAGCGGTCGCCTCGGCAGCGTCGGCACGACCACCGAGCGGCCCCTCGGCATCTACGAGGGCTACTTCCGGTTCCAAGGGGAGCGCGCCTCCTTCGACGGCGGTCGCTTCATGATGAACTACGGCGACGCCTTGGTGATCGGCAACCTCGACTGGAATCAGCCCGGCCGCGCCTTCGACGGCTTCCGGGCAAGGTACGCCTTCGACGGCGCCTTCATCGACGGCTTCGTGACCCTGACGTCGCGCGATGGCCTGACGCCGGCCGAAGGGCACCCGACGGTGACCGCGCCGTTCCTCGGCGGCGACATCTATTTTTGGGGGCTCTATGCCGGTCTCGGCCCGCTCCTCACCAAAGGCCTGGAGCTCGACGTGTACGCGCTCGGGCTCTCGAACGTGAAGACCCAAGGCTTACCGAGCGCGGACGATCCGACGCTCTCGCTCACTCGGGGAGGTGCGACGGAGGTCACCCTCGGGGCGCGGGTGAAGCAGAAGCTCGGCGCCTTCGACTACCGCCTGGAGGCGGGGACCCAGGTGGGCACCCGTCCCCTCACGGGCCCCACCGGCGGCTCCCAAGACGTGTTCGCCTATCAGGCGGACGGCGAGGTCGGCTACACCCTCGGCTCCCGGCTGCGCCTCGCCCTGAACGGGGTCGTCGCCTCCGGAGACGACCCCGACACGCAGGACGCCGAAGGCTGGTTCGAGCTCTTCCCCACCGGTCACAAGTTCCTCGGCCTGATGGACATCATCGGCCCCCGCACGAACGTCGCCAGCGGCGTGTTCAAGGGGACCGCGCACCTCACCGACTCCCTGCTCTTCTTGCTCGACGCGCACGTCTTCGCGCGCCTCGAGGACGGAGGGTTGGGGCAGACCGGCTCCGACAAGTTCGCAGGATACGAGGTGAACGCGCAGCTGCTGCAGAAGATCGGGGCGCCGGGGCGCCTGCGCGGCCTCTATGGGATCTTCATCCCCAACGCGGGCCACTACGCCTCCGGCGATCCGGCCCACTACGTCGAGGTCGAGGCGGGCATCGTCTTCTGATCACTCGCGCGCCACGCCACGGCCGGTGTCCTCACGCCGGTCCTCACTCCGCGACGTCCTCGCGCGTCGAGCCGTGGCACTCTCCGGCGCAGGCGGCCTCGAGCATCCCCTCGAGGGCCTCCACGCCGGGGAGCTCCGCGTAGACCCAGCCGTCCTCCACGCGCGCAGGGAACGTTGCGATGGAGAGCTCGTCGCCGCTCAGGCACTCACCGCTCTCGAGGCTGAACGTCTTCTTGTGGAAGGGACACGCGACCTTCGGCGTCCCTGCCTGATCTCCCAGCAAGCCCCGCGACAGGATCAGCTCCTGCTTGTGCGGGCACATGTTCTGGGTGGCGTACCACTCTCCGCGGCTCTCGAAGTGGAACAGGGCGAGCTCCGCGCGACCGACGCGAACGGCGGTCCCTCCCTCTGCGGGGACGTCAGCGGCGCGCGCGAGCCGCACCCAGGAGCGCTCCACCACGGGCAAGCGCCGCTTCCCTGAGACCGCCGTCCTCGCCCAGGGCGCCGGGTAGCGCTGCCCGCGGGCGCTCACCATCGGAGCCGGACGATCCTCGCGGGCGAGGACGGCGCTGCCTTCGTCGGCGAAGTGCCGGAAGAGCGCGCGCTTCTCCGGGTTGCGCACGACGTCCGTCCACTCACAGACGAAGGCGTCTACGAGCTTCTGCATGTCCGCCTCGAACTCCTCTGCCAAGCTCAGGGAGTCGTTCACGACCACGTCCCGCACGTGCTCGATGCCCCCCTCCAGCTTCTCGAGCCAGACGGAGGTCCGCGTGAGCTTGTCCGCCGTCTTGATGTAGTACATCAGGAAGCGGTCGATGTAACGGAGCGCCGTCTCCTCGTCGACGTCGCTGGCCAACAGCTCCGCGTGCCGCGGCTTCGCGCCGCCGTTGCCGCACACGTAGAGGTTCCAGCCCTTCTCCGTGGCGATCAGGCCGAAGTCCTTCGACTGGGCCTCCGCGCACTCCCGCACGCACCCGCTGACGGCGCTCTTGAGCTTGTGCGGCGACCGGAGGCCCTTGTAACGCTCCTCCACGCGCACCGCGAAGCCGACCGAGTCCTGCACTCCGTAACGACACCACGTCGAGCCGACGCAGCTCTTCACCGTACGGACGCTCTTTCCGTAAGCGTGACCGCTCTCGAAGCCGGCGCTGATGAGCTCCTCCCAGATGTCGGGGAGCTGCTCGAGGCGCGCGCCGAACAGGTCGATGCGCTGCCCGCCGGTGATCTTCGTATACAAGCCGTACTTCTTGGCGACCTCGGCGATCACCAAGAGCTTGTCCGGCGTGATCTCCCCTGCCGGGATCCGCGGCACGACCGAGTAGGTACCCCCGCGCTGGATGTTGGCCAGGAACCGATCGTTGGTGTCCTGGATCGTCGCGTGGTTCGTGATGGGCTCGGCGTGCACGCTCGCCAGGATCGCCGCGACGGCCGGCTTACACACCTCGCAGCCGTGACCTCGCCCATGAGCTTCGATCACCTCTCGGAAGCTGCGCTGCCCCCGGATCTTCACGAGGTCGTAGAGCTCCTGGCGGCTGAACTCGAAGTGCTCACACAATGACCTCTTCACGGCCTTGCCGCGGGCGGCCATCTCCGCGTTGAAGATGTCCGTGACCAGAGGCAGGCAGCCGCCGCAGCCCGTGCCCGCCTTCGTACATTTCTTGATCGACTCGAGGGTGCAGCCGTCGTCGGCGTTGATGGCCCGCACGATGTCCAACTTGGTCACCGCGTTGCACGAGCACACCTGCGCCGTGTCCGGCGTGGCCAACGGCGCCGCGCCCGAGCGACCGCCGAGCAGGAGCTCGTCCGGCGCGATCGGCAGCTCATCGCCGCTGCGCGCATAGGGGAGGAGCGCGCCGTACTCGGTCGTGTCTCCCACCAGGATCGCCCCGAGGAGCTCCTTCCCGTCGCCGGAGACGATCACCTTCTTGTAGGTCCCGCCCAGCCAGTCCTGAAACATCACGGTCGCCGTGCCCGCGCGCTCGTCCGCGAACGGGTCCCCGAGGCTCGCCACCTCGACCCCGAGCAGCTTCAGCTTGGTGGACATGTCGGCGCCGCAGAACTCTCGGGGGTTGCCGCGCAGGGTCTGCGCGAGGGCGGCTGCCATTTCGTAGCCCGGGGCGACGAGACCGTAGAGCACGCCGTCATGGCTGGCGCACTCACCCGCCGCGTAGACGTTCGGGTCACTGGTCCGCAGGAAGTCATCCACCACGACCCCGCCGCGCTCGTACACCTCGAGGCCCGCGTCGGCGGCCAGCTGGTCTCGAGGGCGGATGCCCGCTGAGACGATCACCATGTCCACGTCGAGCTTGTCCCCGTCACCGAAGCGGAGGCCCGTCACCGAGGCGGAGCCGAGCACGCCGACCGTGCGCACCCCGAGGTGTACGTGCAGCCCGAGCTCCTCGATCTTCCGTTGCAGGAGCCTCGCGCCCGCGTCGTCGAGCTGCCGCGGCATGAGGCGCTGAGCCTGCTCCACCACGTGCGTGGTGAGGCCCAGATCCCGGGCCGCCTTGGCCGCCTCCAAGCCGAGGAGTCCGCCGCCGATGACCGCCGCGGATCGCGCCCCCGCTGCATAGGCGGTGATCGCCTCCAGGTCTTCGATGGTGCGGTAGACGAACACCCCGACCTTGTCGAGGCCGGGCACCGGGGGCACGAAGGGAGCCGCCCCGGTCGCGAGCACCAGGGAGTCGTAGGGCACCTCCTCGCCGTCGTTGGTGATCACCACCCGGGAGGCCCGCTCGATCCGCGCCGCGCGCTTCCCGAGGCGCAGGTCGATCCCGCGGGCTGAGTACCAGCTCACGGGAGCCAGCACGAGGTCCTCCGCCCCCTTGCCCCCGAAGTACTCCGACAAGTGCACGCGGTCGTAGGCGGGCCACGTCTCCTCCCCGAGCACGGTGATGCGCACCGGGTGACCGTCTTCGCCTTCAGTGAGCCGCTCGCACAGCTTGTAGCCCACCATGCCGTTGCCGATGACGACCACGCGGTGTTTCCCGATGGGGTTCTGCCGCACGCTCGGGGCTTCGGTCTCCCAGAGCCCGAGGGTCTGCGCCAGGTCGCGCACAACGGGCTGCATCACGGTGGCGTGACTGAGTACCAGATCCGGGTGCACGCCCCGTCGCCGCAGCAACCCCGTCGCCGCCTCCGCTGCCAGGACGGGCTGCGACCGCAAGGTCTGGACCAAACGCTCCTCTTGGCCGGACACACGACACGCATCGAAGAGCCACGCGGCCGTGCGCTCCGTCAGGAACACGATCCCTTGGGCTTCCTGGGCCGCGAGCTTCTCGAGGAGCTCGAGCGCCTCGGGGTCGACCGCCGCGGCCGGCGCCACGACCCGCGCCGTGCCGCCCGCGTTCTCGATGGCCTGGGCGAGGGCCAGCTCGGTCGCTCTCTCGAAAGGCTGGATCCCGACCACCCTCCCGGCGAGCCCGAGGTTCTCCACGGCGGAGATCAAGGCGTCCAGATCCGGGCGCCGCGTCACCACGTCGGCGTTGAGCCCCAGCTCGGCCAGAGCCCGCGCCGGCTTGGCGCCGCGGGCGATCTTCCGCGCCACCGACAGAGCCTCGAGGAAGGCGTCGCCCTTCTCCAGCTGCCGGGACATCTCCACCATCAGGTGGACCCCCTGGGCGGAGGTGAACACGACGTCGTCGAACTCCCCTTCGACGAGCTGCACGATCCAGCGCTCGAGCGGGATGGCCCCGGAGCTCTGGGAGTTCCTGGCGAACGGCAGTAGCCGCACGCCGAGCCTCTTCAGGCACTCCGCCAAGGCGTGGGAGTGCGGCGTCTCCGCGAGGGCGACGGTGGGCTGACTAGAAATGGCTTCCTTGGACATGGGCTCCGTACCTCGAGCTCCACTGTCCACGCGCCGCTGTTTCGCGTTCTACCGGGGTTTCCAGAAAGTCGGAAACGACCGAGAAATAGGCGCTCTCCGGAAACATGCGCGCGCCCGTTTCTGGCAGGTGGCGAGGCGCCGTGTTTCCGCGAGGTAGCCAAGCTCTGTCCGGCTCGACACCGGGACTTCCGGAGCCGGTCGGCCCCTCGCTTGCTTCCGGACCGGATCCGGACGCCGCGCGATCGTAGATGCCGTAGGCCTCACTGACCGCTCATGGAGCGTAGGCCTCACTGACCGCTCATGGATCGCAGGGCCGAGAGATCCTTGAGCGTAAACCCGCTCTCGTCGCCGCCGACGGTGCCCGCGCGTTCCCAGCGCGTCATCACGCGGATCGCAGTCTCCGCGCTGGTGCTGACGAGCTCCGCGAGCTCCTGCCGCGACAAGTGGATGGGGATGCCGCTAGATCCGTCCTCGAAGTCGTCCCCGAAGCGCTCGTACAGGTTGATGAGGAGGTGCGCCAGGCGAGCTTCGACCGTGCCGGCGCTCAGCACGTCGATGCGCTGCAAGAGGTTCTCCACCTTCGTCTGCGCGTTGCGCACCAGCGCTGCCGACAGGTCGGTGCTCGTCTTCATCGCCTCGAGGATGTGGTCCCGCGGTACGAGCGCGACCTCGACGTGCCCCGTCACCGCGATGGCCGCCGCCGGATAGACGACGCCCTTGAGCAGCGCGAGATCGCCGACGCTGTCGGGAGGACCGAAGAGCCCGCAGATGACCGAGCGCCCCCCAGCCGCCGGTCGGACGACCTTGAGCACGCCGCGCCGGACCACCACGAAGTACCGGGGTTGGTCGCCGGCGTCCCAGAGCCGCTGTCTCCGGGTCAGCGCGCGCAGGGTCGTGACCTCCGCCAAGGACGACAGGACGGATGCATCAACGCCCGCCAGGGCGGGAGTGCGTTTCAGGACCTCGAGGACACCCATGAAAACTCCTTAAGCAAAAATCGTTCCGTCACGCTGATGGAAGCCCTTCGAACCCGGGCCCTGGCCCTTGGAGAAGGCCTCAGACGTGACCACCTTCCGACCACTTCAGAGAGGCGATGCACCGATTTGCGCGATGGCGCGGCGCCCACGCAAACCTTGCGATGGCTCAGTACAGCTCCAGAAACAGGGCGTTCTCGCGGGCTTCGTGCGATCGGAACGCCGCGCAGGCGCGCACGAAGGCGAGCTCCACCGCCCGGGGGCTCACCTGTGGATCGCCGACCATCCGACGAACCTGCTCGAAGGCGTCCAGCAACACCGGATGCTCCGCGTCGAGGCGAGCGATGAGCTCGAGGTGCTCCGGATTTCGCTGGGCGCGCAGGTCCGGGAAGGTAGTCGCTACCTCGACAGCGAAGTGGTCCTCCAGCAGGCTCACGAGCTCGCCGAGGAGCCGCTCGGCGTCCGCGCACCGACCCCTCGCCACGTGCTCACTCTCCGCCTCACAGGGCGTGATGCACTCCTCGACGCGCTGGAGCAGGTCGAGCAGGCGGCGGTGCTGCAGAATGGCGTGCAAGCCGTCTTCCTTCCCGATGGGCCAAGGTCTGCTGTCCAAGAATGCCTCGGCGGCATCCGGTGGGTCGCTGCAGGTCTGTGCGGATGTTGCTCTGCTGGCCATCGTCGGTCAGAAAGCACTTTTCATGCCAGCATCGCCGCCCAGCCTCGCACGGGCGCGCGCGTAGCGCACTGACGGGCCTCAGCTCGACGACTGATGGGCGTCAGCGCCCCGCTTCCGCGGGCCCCGTAGGCTGGCGGCGCCGCCGTAGGCTGGCGGCGCCGTCCACACGCCCCTTCTCACGCGTCCTCGCGGTCCTTCCCCCCGGTGCACCCATGAGCAAGACCCCGCCCACGAAGCCGCCCCCCCTCGTGTACTCCTGTTCCGGCTGTTCCAGCGCTGCGCAGATGGCGAACTACCTCGCCATCCAGCTCGACCGCCGCGGCGTGGCGGAGATGTCCTGCATCGCCGGCGTGGGCGGTGACGTGCCTCAGCTCGTGAACATCGCCCGCTCCGGACGTCCCATCGTCGCCATCGACGGCTGTCCCCTGCGCTGCGTGGCCCACTCCCTCGCCCGCCACGGCCTGACCCCCCAGCGGCAGGTGACCCTCTCCGAGTTCGGGGTGCGCCGGAAGGCCCACGAGGACTTCGACCGCGCGGAGGCCGCGCGCTTGCTCGAGGATCTCAGCGCAGAGCTCGATGACGGGTTCGGCAGCGGGCTCGATGACGCGAAGGACGGCTGGCTCACTCCGCGACCTGCGCCCGGCTCCTCTCCGCAGACTCCGCCGGCCGCGTCGGGCTCGTCGAGCGAGTCGAAGTCGTCGAGCGCAGGCTCAACCGCCCAGTCAGCACGGGCAGGGCGACCTTGATGGAGACGGTCAAGACCATCAGGCAAAGGGCCCAAATCCCTGCCGTGACGCGCCACTCGGTGAGGCTCGGCGCGTACTCCACGAGCTCGTGAAGGGTGCTCGGGACGAAGCCCGGGACGATCAACCCCATCCCTTTCTCGATCCAGACACCCGCGAAGGCGAGCACGCACGCGACGTTCAGCACCACCTTGCTCGAGCGCGAGGCCGGGAGGTGGAGCAGCAGCGCGGAGAGCACGTTGAAGGCGACGGCCGACCAGATCCAGGGCACGAGCCCGTGCTTCCCGTGGGAGCCGAAGAACAGGTACTTCGCGGCGGTAGCGTGGGCCCCGCCCGTATAGAACGCCGTGAACAGCTCCGAGCCGAGCATGAACAAGTTCAGGAGCACGGTGACCCGCAGCACGGAGGACAGCGTCCGCAAGGGCCCGTCGCCGATGTGGAAGTCCGAGTACCTGCGGACGACCTGCAGCAGGAGGATCACGAAGGCAGGCCCCGTGATGAAGGCTGACGCGATGAAGCGCGGGGCGAGCAAGGCCGAGTTCCAGAATGGGCGACCGCCGAGCCCGCTGTAGAGAAACGCCGTGACGGTGTGGATGGAGACCGCCCAGAAGATGGAGAGGAAGACGAAGGGGAGGTACCAGCGCTTGGCCGGCTTGCGGCCAAGGAACCGCATGTAGAGCAGGTACCCCGTAATGTGCAGGTTGAGCAGCAGATAGCCGTTCAGCACGAGCACGTCCCAGGTGAGCATCGAGATCGGCCAGTTGAACCGACCGAGGCCGGGCAGCAGGTGCCAGAACCTGTCGGGGCGCCCGAGATCCGCCAGCACGAAGGCGAGGCACAGGGAGATCGCCGCGATCGCCAGCATCTCGCCGATCAGCACGACGGAGTGCATCTCGTGGTCGTCGTACAGGTACGCGGGGATGACCATCATCACGGCGCCCGCCGCGAGCCCCACCCCGAAGGTGAAGTTGGCGATATAGAGGCCCCAGGAGACGTGATCGCTCATCCCGGTGAGGCCCATCCCCTCGACCACCTGGTGAGCCCACGCGTTCGCGCCCACGAGGGCCACGGCCGTGAGCACCGTCATCCAAGCGTAAAAGCGCCAGGTGCCCTCGAAGCCCAACTTGAAGAGCTGCCAGAGGAAGCGCGGGTAGGTAGCGGCGTGACTCGAGCCCATGGGATCACTCGTCGAAGAAGTAGAAGAAGCGGGGGCGCGTTCCGAGCTCCTCCTTCAGCACGAACACGCGCTTGTTCTCGAGCACCCAGCGGATCTCGCTGTCCGGGTCGAGGAGGTTGCCGAAGACGCGCGCCCCCGTGGGGCAGGCCTCGAGACAGGCGGGGAGGCGCCCTTCACGGGTCCGATGCAGACAAAACGTGCACTTCTCGACGACGCCCGCGGGGCGGATGCGGTTCGAGAGATACGCTTGGTCGGGGTTGATGTCGTCGGGGGCGAGCTCTGGCTTGTGCCAGTTGAAGCGCCGGGCGTGGTAGGGGCAAGCGGCCTCGCAGTAGCGGCAACCGATACACCAGTTGTAGTCCACGACGACGATGCCGTCGGACTCCTTCCACGTGGCCTGCACGGGGCACACGTCGACGCAAGGAGGATCGTCACACTGCTGACACTGCACCGGCAGGTAGTACTTGCCCGGCGCGGGGACCTCGTGATCGTAGGTCGCGCTGCCACGCTCGAGGTCGAAGGAGCCCTGGTCCATCTCGAGCACCCGGATGTACGAGTTGTTCGTCGCTGGGTCGTGGTTGTTCTCCTCGTGACACGCCTCTGCGCAGCGCCGGCAGCCGATGCACACGCTCAGGTTCAGGGCGTAGCCGAACTGCACGTCTTCCATCGGGCGGACGTCGCGGATGTGGACCTCGCGCCCGTACTCGGCCGCCGTCTCCTCCTCCAGGCGCCTCAACACCCGCTCCATCTCCTCCTTGTCGAGCTCGCGGTAGTGACGCTGGAGGAACTCGTCGAGGCTGAGATCCCGCGCCCACTCCCGGAGCGGCGCCATGGCCTGAGCGAAGGCGCCGGCCCCCAACGTGGTGCCCACCACCTTCAAGGCGACGCGTCGATTGACCTTAGTCATGGGGAGCCTCCGGGGCGTGCGCGGACTCGGACAAGAAGCGATCTCTCGGCGGGTGCACGGGGTGGCCCCCTCGATAGGCGGGGTCGTGAGGGTCGTGGCAATCGACGCAATGATTGCGGCGCCGATCCCCCCGCGAGAGATCCCAGTAACCCCTCATGCCGCCGTGGGATCCCCGCCGGAAGTCGCGGGTCTGGGGGCCATGGCATTGGGCGCAGAGCTGGAATGCCTCGCTCCCGGGCAGCACCTCTCCGCTGGCGAGACGCAGCTTGTACGTCTCTTCACCGTCGTGACACGAGCTGCAGTGGAGCTCGCCGTGGTGGACCGTCAGGCCCGCGTGGAACTCACGAAGCTCTCCGGCGGAGTCAGGCAACGACGTGTCGCTCCGCTGCGCGTGGCAGCTAACGCAAGCGACCCGGCGGGGTCGCCCGAGGGCATCGAGCTGGCCGCTCGGCACGCCCCCGAGTCGAGGACTGTCGATGATCACCTGCCCGCTGGGCGGGCCCGGGGCGGCTCCGAGCTCTTGCATGCGCGGAGCGTCGGGTCGGTTGCACGCCGCGGCGCAACCGACGATGAGGAAGCAGAAGGAGAGCGAGAGTCGTTGCGGCACCTGTGGGCGAGCGCCCTGCAGGGGGCGTGCCAGGCGTCCCCTCGGTGGCTTCCTCCGGCGCGCGCAAACATGGTCGTGTCCGCTAGTTGACGCGCGCCGCGCCGGCTCGAGGGAGGACGTCGATTTTTGCGGAGGTGGTCAGTGATGAGCGCAGCTTCTGCGGCGACGGTCCGGTGTGCCCCCGATGACGCCGCCGTCTTCACGTCCCACGTGCCTGGCGCGTGTCTTGCTTGAGCGGAGATCGAATCCCCTATGGCAATTAGCGCTCTGGTCATCACCTTGGACGACGATCCACAGCGGCGCCGGGCGGCGCTCGAGGCTCTGCGCGGCGACGAGCGCCTGACCCTCGGAGAGCCCGCGGGGAACCGCCTCCCCCTCGTCGCAGAGACGCGGCGGGCGCGCGAAGGCGTCGAGCTGATCGAGGGCTTGTTCACGCAGCCCGGCATCCGGTTCGTCGACGTCGTCAGCGTGGACTTGAGCGACGAGATCGGCGACGGCGTCCCATTGCCCGCCGATGTCGACGGTGACCCCAGCCACGAGGAAGGATGAGATGGAGCGGCGACAGTTCATCAAGAACGCGGCCATGACGAGCGCCACAGTGGCCGCCTCCCGCCTGGCGCTGGGCAAGGATCCTCCGACGGCAGACCCCCCCTCGCCACCCGGCGTCACCTGGGACAAGGCCCCCTGTCGCTTCTGCGGCACCGGCTGTCACGTCCAGGTGGGCGTAAAGAACGGCAAGGTCGTGGCCATCGCCGGGGATCGAAGGGCGGAGGTCAACAAGGGTCTGCTCTGCGTGAAGGGCTATCACGTAGGGCTCGCCCTCTACGGCAAAGACCGCCTCACGCGGCCGCTGCTACGCAAGGGGGACCGCTTCGAGGCGATCAGCTGGGAGGAGGCCGTCGAGATCGTCGCCAAGCGCATCCTCGATGACCCCGAGGGGTTCGCCATCTACGGCAGCGGTCAGTGGACCATCCCCGAGGGCTACGCCGCGCTCAAGCTCGTGAAAGCGGGCCTCGGCACGAACAACATCGATCCCAACGCGCGCCTGTGCATGGCCTCCGCCGTCACGGGCTTCTTGGCGACCTACGGCGTCGATGAGCCGGCGGGCTGCTACGACGACCTCGACGCGTGCGACGTACTCATCATGTGGGGGAACAACCCCGCGGAGATGCACCCCGTCCTGTTCTCACGGGTGATCGACCGCCGCTCCCGGGGCGAGAAGGTGACCCTGATCGACATCGGGACGCGGCGCACGCGCACCTCCGAGCACTGCCAGCACCACCTGCTCTTCAAGCCGCACACGGACATCGCCGTCGCGAACGGGATCCTTCACCTGCTCCTCGAGCGCGGGACCTACGACCGCGGTTTCGTGGAGAAGCACTGCCGCTTCCGGGCTGACAGCGATCCCGCGACGCTGCAGGGCAAGGACATCACCTTCGATGAGTTCAAGCGGCGGCTCGCGGCGTACACGCCCGAGCGGGTCCAGCAGATCTCCGGAGTGTCGGCCCAGGACATCCGCATGCTCGCCGATCTGTTTGGTCGGCGCGAGCTGCGCATCACCAGTCTGTGGTGCATGGGCCCGAACCAGCACACGCGCGGCACCGCGATCAACACGCTGATCCATGGCGTCCACCTGCTCAGCGGACATTTCGGTCGCCCGGGTGACGCGCCGACGAGCCTCACAGGGCAGCCCTCGGCCTGTGGGACCGTGCGCGAGGTGGGCACCCTGGCTCACGCGCTCCCCGGCGGCCTCGTCGTGTCCCAAGCCGAAGACCGCAAGAAGGCGGAGAAGCTCTGGAACCTGCCGGAGGGGCGTATCTCGGGGACGCCGGGGCCGCACACGGTCGAGCTGTGGCGCCGCTTCTCCACCCCGAAGGACAAGGGGGGCACCATCAACACCGTCTGGGTGCAGGTGACGAACCCCGCGCGCTCCCTGCCGAACGTCAACGAGCTGTTCGAGCCGAGCCGCCGCATCGAGGGCAAGTTCCTCATCGTCTCCGACGTGTACCCCTCCGCCACCGCGCTCGCGGCGGACCTCATCCTGCCTTCGGCGATGTGGGTCGAGAAGAACGGCATGGTCGGCAACTCCGAGCGGCGCACCCAACAGTGGTTCCGCATGGTGAAGCCGCCGGGGGAGGCCCGGGACGACGCCTGGCAGCTCATCGCCGTGGCCCGCAAGCTCCACGAGCTCGGCCATCCAGGCATGAAGGACAAGGACGGGCGCTTCCTCTTCTCCATGGAGCAGGGCGGCACCGAGGTGCCCGTGTGGGACTACCGCCACTACTACGACGTCAACGTCGACTCGCGACTGTTCGAGGAGTACCGGACCTTCACGCGCTTCAAGCACAAGGATCTCGCCCCGTACGACGAATACGTGAAGGCACGGGGCCTGCGCTGGCCCGTCGTAGAGCAGCCGGATGGGACCTGGCGGGAGACCAAGTTCCGCTTCGCGGGCTTCGACGACCCCTACGTGAAGAAGGGACAGGAGTTCGACTTCTATCACTCCACCACCAACGACGGTCGGGCGCAGCTCTGGTTCCGCCCCTACGAACCGCCGCCGGAGACCCCGGACGCCGACTACCCCTTCTGGCTGTGCACGGGCCGAGTCCTCGAGCACTGGCACACCGGTACGATGACGATGCGCATCCCGCAGCTCCGGAGGGCCATGCCCCAGGCCTACGTCGAGCTGAACCCCGCAGACGCGAAGAAGCTGCGGGTGACCAGCGGCGACCTAGTGGTGCTCGAGTCGCGGCGGGGACAGCTGGAGCTGCCCGCGTGGATCGAGGGGCGCGGCGCGCCCCCGCCCGGGACCGTGTTCGTCCCGTTCTTCGATGAGTCGCTGCCCATCAACCGGGTCACCCTCGACGCCCACGACCCCTTCTCGAAGCAGCCGGACTACAAGAAATGCGCCGTGCGCGTCCGGAAGAGCGCCCGCATCGCACGCCCATGACCACTCCCGCACCCGAACCCTCCGACGTCCTCCGCCACCGCATCTGGCACGTGGTGGGCGCGGTGGCCGTGGGCGTAGCCGCCACCGGATTCCTGGCGGGCGTCGCAGGCCCCCCCGAGCGAGCGGCTCCTCAAAGGGGGGAGGAGGAGCGCTCCACGGAGGGCCCCGCCGTGCGGCGCTACTCCGAGATGGGATCCGACTCGCGCGGTCCGAACGCCAACCTGTACGAGCGCGGCACCTCGGTCCTCGCGGTCGAGCGGGATCCCTACACGGTCGTGGAGCGCACTGACGCCGAGCGGGCGGCGACGCTCCGCGCCCGTGATGAGCGACGGGCCTACGACGGCGCGCCCCCCACGATCCCCCACCCCATCGATCAGCGGGGCTCGCCGGACTGCTTGGCCTGTCACGGAGCTGCGGTGCAGATCGACGGCAGGATCGCGCCGACCATGAGCCACCCCCGCTACGACAGCTGCACCCAGTGTCACGTGGTCGCCGCCGATCCACGCCCGGGCGGCGCTGCTCCGGAGGGCGTGCCCAACACCTTCGTGGGGACCTCATCGGAGAACGCGGGGGCGCGCGCCTGGCCAGGAGCGCCCCCGACGATCCCGCACGCGACGTCCATGCGCGCGGACTGCCTGAGCTGCCACGGCTCGTTGGGACGCGTGGGATTGCGCACGAGCCACCCCTGGCGTCAGAGCTGCACCCAGTGCCACGCCCCCTCCGCGGAGCTCGATCAGCGAGGGCCGACGCCCTCCCCCTAGAGGATCACCGAACGAGAGACCGCCAGAGACCGCCCCATGCCTTCTCCTCCAGTCGAGACCTCTGCGACGCCCGCGGAGGACGCGCCCTCCGCGGGCGCCGTCAAACGCCCCCTCGGCCCCGATCCGATAGAAGCGGCCCCCTTGCCGCCGCTCCAGGCGGCTCTCCTCGATGAGCTCACCCTCGATCGCCTCTTCCAAGAGATCGCCGCCCTCCCCACGTCTCTGGAGGTGATCGTGAAGTGGGCGCCGCGGGAGCACACCCCCGACGGTCGAACGTCGCTCACCGAAGCCCGCGAGGCGCTCCGCGACGGTCGCGCCTTTGGGCTCCAGCTGCGCTACCCCCTCGATGGCTCCCTCTGGTTCGACACCCTGATGCGGATCGACGGGGGCGTGAGGCTGGTGCGCATCGCCCACCCGTTGCCGTCGTCGTCCCGGTGAGCTCGCGCAAGGGCGGCGCACCGCCAGGGAGTCGGCGGAGCGCGAACGCCAATTCTGCGCGGATGGGCGGCCTCTTCGAGGGAAGGAATAAGGCGCTGGAGAGAGCCCTGGGAGAGAGCCCTGCCTCCACCGCGGACGGCGCGCGCCCCGTGTTACGGCATGCCCCTTGCTTGAGTGGACCTGTGAGCTTCGTTTCTTTGCGCCTACCGAGCAGTGAGCAGCCCTCAGCCCGCCCGAACGTCGCGTCTGCGAGCGCCGTCATGGGTCGTATGGGGTTTCGTCCGTTCTTCCTGCTGGCTGCGCTGTTCTCTGCGGTGGCCATCCCCCTCTGGGTGCTCGCGCTGCAGGGGCGAGTGCTGCTCCAAGTTCCAGGCGGTGCTCTGTTTTGGCACACGCATGAGATGGTCTTCGGCTACACGGTCGCCGTAATCGCCGGCTTCCTGCTGACGGCCGTCACCCGCTGGACCGAGCGAGAGACCGCTACGGGCAAGCTCCTCTACGCGCTCGCGGGCGTCTGGATACTGGGCCGCGTCGTCGTGTTGCTCGCCGGGCACCTGCCGGGCGCGCTCGTCGCCTTGGTGGACGCGTCGTTCCTCCCCCTCCTCGCCTGGGCCATCGCCAGGCCCATCTACGCGTCGCGCAATCGTCGCAACTACGCGATGGTCGCGATACTGGCCGGACTGTGGGGAGCCAACCTGGCGGTTCACCTGGATAGTCTCGGGATAGCGCCCGGGGGAGCCGCCTGGGGCCTACGGTTGGGGCTCAACCTGATCACCCTGATGATGCTCATCATCAGCGCGCGGGTGATTCCGATGTTCACTCGCAACGCAGTGGGTGACCAGAGGATTCAATCCGCGCGTAGCTGGGACATCGCCGCGCCTCTGGGCGCCGTGGCGCTCACGATCGCCGACGTCGTCGCCGCGCCGGCCGTCGTTCAAGTCGTGCTCGGCGGGGGGACGGCGCTGGCGGCGGTCGTGGCCGCCCGGCGCTGGGGTACCCGCGCGAGCCTCGGTAACCCGATGTTGTGGGTGCTCCACTTCGGATACTTCTGGATCCCTATCGCGCTGTTGCTGCGGGCCGCGCACTTCGCCGGTCTGCCCGTCGCCCACAGCACGGCGGTCCATGCTCTGACCGCGGGCGCCATCGGGACGCTCACGTTGGGCATGATGGCTCGGGTCACCCTCGGTCATAGCGGCCGCGTCATCGTCACATCCCCCCTGACCACGGCCTGCTTCGTCTCGATCACGGCGGCGGCCCTCCTCCGTGTGACGGTGCCGGAGCTGGCGCCCGCTCTCACGGCCCAGGCCTGGCTCTTCGCCGGCATCACCTGGACGCTCGCCTTCCTCGGCTATGCGATCCGCTTCGGCCCGATGTTGCTCACTCCCCGCGTCGACGGAAAGGCTGGATGAACCTCATGAAGTCCCACCACGACCACCCCTTCATCGCCATTTGGGAGACGACCCAGGCCTGTGATCTGAGCTGTAAGCACTGTCGCGCCGAGGCGCGCCCCGAGCGAGATGTCGGCGAGCTCGACACCGCCGAGGGGAAGCGGCTCCTCGAGTCCTTCGCGGCGGCGCAGGTGCCGTTGGTCGTGCTCACGGGCGGAGACCCCGCCAAGCGTCCAGACCTCGTCGAGCTCGTCGCCTATGGTCACTCCCTGGGCTTGACCATGGGCCTCACCCCCTCCGCCACCCCGCTGGTGACCCCCGAGCTGGTCGGCGAGCTGGCGCGGGCTGGGCTGGCGCGCCTCGCGATCAGCATCGATGGTCCGAACGCGGAGATCCACGACTCCTTCCGAGGCATGGCGGGCGGCTTCGAGTGCGCCCAGTCGATCTTGGCGGCGGCCCGACGACACTCCCTATCCACCCAAATCAACACCTCGATCTACAAGAGCAATCAGCGCTGCCTGCCGGAGCTCGTGGACTTCGTCCGAGCGCAACGCTGCACCCTCTGGAGCGTGTTCTTCGTGGTACCGACCGGGCGCGCCACCCGGCGCATGGAGCTGTCCGAGGACGAGGTGGAGGTGGCCCTCGAGCTGCTGGCCGACACCGCGGAGCGAGAGCCCTTCGCCATCAAGACGACCGCGGCGCCCCAGTATCGCCGATTGCTGCTGCAGAGGGGTCGGGGCAAGTCCCATGGGGCTCGTGGGATCGCCGGCCTCGATGTGAACGAGGGGCGCGGCTTCATGTTCGTCTCCCACCGGGGCGACGTGTTCCCGAGCGGCTTTCTACCCGTCGCTTGCGGCAACGTTCGTCAAACCGATCCGGTGGCGCTCTACCGGGAGAGCCCGATCTTCCGCTCCCTTCGAGATCCGGACGCGCTGCAGGGCAAGTGCGGGGTGTGTCAGTACAAAAAGGTGTGCGGCGGCTCGCGGGCGCGCGCCTACGCCCACTCGGGCAACCTGCTCGCCTCCGATCCCGCCTGCGCGTACGTCCCCCCTGGCTACGTCGAGCCCCCTCAGGCCGCGCGTCCTCGCAGGCTGGAGGTGCTCGCATGACGCTCCTCGCGACCTCGCCCTCAGCGCTCCTCCACTGAAAGAAGTTTTCGAATGCTCGAAGCACAAGACCTGCCCACGATCATCCAGGGCGGCATGGGAATTGGCGTCTCCGACTGGCGCTTGGCGCGCAGCGTGTCACGTCACGGCGGCCTCGGCGTGGTCTCTGGCACCGCCATCGACACCGTCCTGGTGCGACGCCTCCAGCTGGGGGACGAAGGGGGCCACATACGGCGCGCGCTGGCCGCGTTCCCCGACCAGCGCGCTGCCGAGGGGCTCCTGCAGCGCTACTACGTCGAAGGCGGGATCCCCCCGGATGCCCCTTTCCGCCCGCTCCCCTTACCGAAACAGCGCATGAGCCGCGCTCGCCTGCAGGCCTTCGTCCTTGCGAACTTCGTCGAGGTGTTCCTCGCCAAGGAGGGCCACGCTGGACCGGTCGGCATCAACTACCTCGAGAAAATCCAGATCCCCACGCTGCCGTCCCTCTACGGAGCGCTGCTCGCCGGCGTGGACGTGATCCTCATGGGAGCTGGCATCCCCGCCGCGATCCCCGGGATCATCGCCGGGCTGCTCGCCGGGGAGCGCGTAGAGCAGAAGCTACAGGTGGAGGGCAACCGCACCCCCGACGGGTTCACGACCACCTTCGCCTACGATGACGCGTTCGACGAGGACCTCCTCAGCGCGCTCCGCGTGGGCCCCCAGCCCTATCGCCCCCTCTTCTTGCCCATCATCTCATCTCACATCCTCGCGAAGACCCTCACGAAGAAGGCGAACGGTCACGTCGACGGCTTCGTCGTCGAGAGCCACGTGGCTGGCGGACACAACGCGCCACCGCGCAAGTCTCGGAGCTCCGCCGGGGGCGCCTGGGGAGCCCTCGATGAGCCGGACCTCGCCGTGCTCCGGAGCCTCGGGGTGCCTTTCTGGCTCGCGGGGGGGCGCGCATCGGCAGCGGCCCTCCAGGAGGCGCGGCAGCTAGGTGCCCAGGGCATCCAGGTGGGGACGGCCTTCGCCTTCTGCGAAGAGTCAGGGATCCCCCTGGACGTGAAGCGTCGCACCATCGCGAGCTGCCGTCAGGGCACCCTGCACGTGTCGACCGACTTCGAAGCTTCTCCGACGGGCTACCCCTTCAAGCTGGTCCTCGACGACGACGAGCCCCAGGCGCTCCAAGCCCTCCGAGAGAGGACCCGCGTGTGTGACCTCGGGTACCTGCGCCAGAACTACGTCGACGAGCAGGGGCGACTCGGCTATCGGTGCCCTGGGGAGCCCAAGGACACCTACGTGGCGAAGGGGGGCGCCCTCGAGGCGACCCACAACAAGCTGTGCCTCTGCAATGGACTCCTCGCGACGGTAGGTCTCGGACAACGTCGAGACGGGATCGAGGAGCCACCCATCTATACGGCGGGAGATCAGCTCGAGGGCATCCTCGAGTTTCTCGGCCCGGGACAGGACTCCTACACCGCTCGCGACGTCCTGAAACATTTGCGCAAAGAGCAGGTCACCGACCCTTGAGGCGCCTGGGAGCGCTGGGCCTGCCCTACTCCTCCGTTGTAACCTCCCCTCCCATGGCCACCGCGCCGCCCGTCGACTCTCCGCTCCTGGATGCTCGCGGCCGCCCACTCCGGGACCTGCGTATCAGCGTGACGGATCGGTGCAATTTTCGGTGCGGCTACTGCATGCCGCGGGCTCACTTCGACGAGAGCTTTCGGTTCTTGCCGTCGTCGGCGCTCCTGAGCTTCGAGGAGCTCGCCCGCGTAACGCGGCTGTTCATCGCGATGGGCGTGCAGAAGATACGCCTCACAGGGGGAGAGCCTCTGCTGCGGCGGCACCTCGAGCGGCTCGTCGAGCTCCTCGCGCAGAACGAGGGTCTCGATCTGGCCATCACCACGAACGGCGCGCTGCTGGCCGAGAAGGCCCCGGCGCTGGCGGAGGCGGGGCTGCGGCGGGTCACGGTGAGCCTCGACTCCCTCGATGACGAGACGTTCCGTCGGCTCACCGACAGCACCGCGCCCGTCGATCGCATCCTCCACGGCATCGAGGTCGCCGCCCGCGCGGGGCTCGGGCCCTTGAAGATCAACACCGTCGTACGGCGAGGCGTGAACGACCACGAGGTGGTCACCATCGCGGAACACTTCCGAGGCACCGGCCACACCGTGCGCTTCATCGAGTTCATGGACGTGGGCACCACCAACCACTGGAACCGCGCGGCGGTGGTGACCGGCGCGGAGATCGTGGCCCGCATCGATGCCCGCTTCCCCCTCGAACCACTCGAGCCCGAGCGGCCCGGAGAGGTCGCCCGGCGCTATCGCTACGCCGACGGCGCCGGGGAGATCGGCATCATCACGAGCGTCAGCGCGCCCTTCTGCGGGGACTGCAGCCGGGCCCGCCTGAGCTCCGAGGGGCGCCTGTTCACCTGCCTGTTCGCGACGCGGGGCACCGACCTGAGGGACCTGGTCCGGCGAGACACGGACGACAGCGCGCTCCGGGACGCCATCCGCTCCGCCTGGCGCGGACGCGACGATCGTTACTCCGAGCTCCGCAACGACGGCAAGCGACGCCTCCCGCGCATCGAGATGTCGTACATCGGCGGCTGAGCCTCGCCTCCATGAGCGATTCCCTCGTGCTCCTCAGCTCCGGCGCCTTCTTCGTCGTGGCGTTCTTGTACGCGTCGGTCGGCCACGCGGGGGCTTCGGGCTACCTGGCCGTCATGGCGCTGCTCTCCTACGCCCCAGAGACCATCAAGCCCATCTCGCTGCTCATGAACTGCGTCGTGGCGACGATCGCGTCCGTCGAGTTCGCCCGGGCAGGGCACTTCGACCGACGCGTGCTGCTCCCCTTCGCCGTCACGTCGATTCCGCTAGCGTTCGTGGGCGGCACCCTGCGCCTGGATCCCGCGCTGTTCCGCACCTTCGCGGGCGTGTTCCTGCTGGGCGCCAGCCTCCTGCTCCTTCTGAAGGAGCGCCTCCGCCCCCGCGACGAGCTCCGCCCGGTGCGACTCCCCCTGGCGCTCACCCTCGGCGCGGGCATCGGCGTCGTCTCGGGCATGCTCGGCGTCGGGGGCGGCATCTTCCTCACCCCGCTGCTCATCGTCTTGGGCTGGGCCTCCGTGAAGACCGCCGCCGGGGTCTCTGCCCTGTTCATCCTCTGCAACTCGGTGATGGGCCTGCTCGGCCACGTCAGCAAGGTCACCGAGCTCCCTCTGGCGACGCTGCCGTTCTGCGGCGCTGCCCTCGCGGGCGGGTACCTCGGAGCGCACCTCGGCGCGACCCGCCTCGATCCCCGCGTCGTGCACTGGATCCTGCGGCTCGTGCTCCTCGGCGCCGGCCTCAAGTTCCTGCTGGTCCGGTGAGCGCGTCAGCGCGTCACTCCCGGGGACGCACCTCGAGCACCGCCATCATGCCGAGCTTCGCGTGGTCCAGGATGTGACAATGGAACATCCAGAGCCCCGGCCGGTCGTCGTACGTGACTACGAAGCGTAAGGTCTCCCGAGGGGGGACGTTCACGGAGTCCTTCAGTTCACGGACGGGCCAGGGTCGCCCCCCCACCTCCAAGACCTCGAAGGAGAACCCATGGAGGTGAAAGGGGTGGGCGTAATCCGTGTCGTTCAGGACCTCCCACACCTCCGTGTCTCCGACGTAGGCGACGTGAGGGGTCTCGTGGTGATGCATCGACTCTTGATGGACCTCCCCGTTGATCGCGAGGTGCGGTACGCCGTCGAAGGCCTGCTCGCCGAGCACGATCTGCCGCGTCGGCAACCCCGCCAGGTCGAGGGGCGGAAACTCCCGGAGCACGTCGGGCACCCGCGGGTGCCCTGCCCTGCCCGCCTCCACCTCGACATCGAAGAGGGGCTGGTCGGGCTCCAACACGCCAAGGCCGAACCGATCCGGATCCTGCGCGACCACCTCGAGCTCCCCCGCCGCGGATCCCGGGAAGGAGACCAACACCTCGGCGCGCTCGGAGGTGACGAGCAGCAACTCGTCAAAGGTCTGTGGTCTCTCGATGAGCCCTCCGTCCCCGCCGATGCGGATCAGGTCCGTGCCAGGGACGTCCATCTGGAAGAAGCGCGCTCGGGCCGCGTTGATCACGCGCCAGCGCTGCGGCAAGCCCGCTCGGGCGCGCAGCTTCGGGCGCACCTTACCGTTGACGAGCAAAACCGAACCCTCCCGCCCGAAATAGTCCCCGAACCACTCGGTGTCGTCCCCTGGCTTCAGCTGCCCCTCATCGTCGAGGGACATGTCACTGAGGACGAGGACCAGGTCGTCGACATCGACGGGATCGTCTGGATCTTCGACCACGATCGGCCCGTAGAGGCCGTAGCCCACCTGGGCCGATGAGTTGATGTGGGGGTGATACCAGAAGGTCCCCGCATCGGGCAGCTCGAAGTCGTAGGTGAAGCTCTCCCCCGGCTCGACGGGATCCTGCACCGCGTGGGTGCCATCCATGGTCGAGGGGACCCGCACGCCATGCCAGTGCACGGTGGTCGCTTCGGGCAGGTGGTTGGTGAAGTGGACGATCAGACGGTCGCCCCTCTTGGCGCGCAGGAGGGGGCCAGGCACCGAGCCGTTGTAGGACCACACCTGCGAGCGCACGCCCGGCAGGATCTCGATCTCCGCGAGCCGCGCCTCGATCTTCACCTCCAGGACGTTTGGATCGGCGTTGAGGTCCTCCGCCAGCACGGGGCCGATGTCCTCGTCCCAGCCGGGAGGCTGGGCGACCGAGGCCCCCTCATCGTTCGCGGGACTACACGCCCCCGCCAGCGACAGCAGCGCCAACCAGAGCAGACGGGGACACGGCCGCAGTCGACCAACTTCCTGGACGTTCACAGGCACCGGTCCCTGCAGAGTACATGCCAACATGGGTACCCCCCCTCGGGCCCTGCGAACCATTTCTCCAGCTCCTCGGGACACGCAAGAGGTGCGCCACCTCCCTGCGCCACCGCGCAGATCCTGCGGACTCTACCGTTGGCTCGGATGTTGCTCTCTGATATGGCGCGCTGATTGGGCGATTGCGAGAGAGAAGACCATGCCGAAACCAGAACCCGTAGATCAGGGAGCCATCTTCGACGTCACCGAACTCGACCAAGAGGTCAGGAGCGAGGCGACCTTCGAGCGCAACGGCTACGCCGCCCGTACGCTCGTGCGCACGGCAGACCTGCGAATCGTCTTCATCTCCATGGGCGAGGGGAGCCACATCAAAGAGCACGAGGCGAGCGAGACGGCGTCGATCCATGTGGTGAAGGGGCACGTGCGGATCGGGCTCGAGGATCGCGTGGCAGACCTGCGTGAGGGACAGCTGCTCGTGCTCGACTCGGGGCTGCGTCACGACGTGGAGGCCGCTGCCGACAGCGCGTTCCTGCTCACCTTGGGGTGGTCGAAGTAAGCCGTCCCACCGGCGACTCGTCGGCGAGCGCCTCAGGCAGGGAGCCTCTCAGACAGGGAGCCTCTCAGGCAGGGAGCGGCGCGAACCTCGGCTTGAGCACGTGGTTCTCCAGGTGCACGTGGATGAAGATGTCAGCCTCGAGCTCCCAGAGCTCCGAGAACAGAGTGCGGTAGCTCGTGCACGCCCAGTGGGGCAGGGAGAAGTCGTCGCTCGCCGCTCGGATCCGCTCCAGGAGCACGGCGATGTCCGTATGATCCCCTGTCATCGAGCCCAGCAAGCGACGGATCCGCGCCTCGTCCAGCGGCTCCGTCGCCAGCGCAGGGAATAGCTCCTGTTCCTCTTCGTCGAGGTGCGCCAGCAGGATCTCGGAGAGCTCCTGGACCGCGTCATCGAGGTCTCGGAGCTTCGGGTTGGTGCCCCCGTGCACCCTACCCACCTTCGCCGAGAGCCCCTGCACGAAGGGTAGATTCTTGCGGAGGGTGTCGTGATGTCTCGTGACGATGTGCTCGATGAGATCGGCGGTAGCGAGCTCCCGCAGCGCGACCTCCTCCGTGGACTGGCGCTCGGCGATCGTGCGTCCCAGCTCGTGCAGCAAGGTGTCCAGCTCCACCCCCCGCTTCTCCGCGGCTTCGGCGATACTCAACTCGCCACCGCAGCAGAAATCGATACGATGCCTCTGCAGCACGGCGGCGCAGGCGGAATGTTCGAGCACCAAGCCTGCGACGGTCTGGCGGGGATCCGGCGCCTTGAAGAGGGGCGTGCTTCGCTCTGTCATGAAGTCCTCCTCAGCACGCACCGTGCCAGCCGGCACCCGAAGACTTCCGGGGCTTTCGCGGCGAGCGGCTCCGCCGAGTCACCCTGGACTCGTTCCAGAGCCGGTCACAGAATGGAACACGTGGAACGACCTTCTGAAACCTGCAGCGTCTGTGGCCTTGTCCCCTTGGCGCCACGTCTGAGGGGCGCCACCCACGTGGTGGCGCGCAGTCAGGCCATGCAGGTGCTCCTGAAGCGGGCGGCGCGGTTCGCCCAGAGCGACGCGCCCATCGCGATCCTGGGGGAGACGGGGACCGGCAAGGAGGTGGTCGCGCGGGTGGTGCACGCCAACTCGCCGCGCGCGCAGCGCCCCTTCGTCGCCGTGAACGTGGCCGCCCTCCCGACCGAGCTCCTCGAGTCGGAGCTCTTCGGCCACGGCAAGGGGGCGTTTACGGGCGCCGCCGTGGCTCGGCGCGGGCTCTTCGAAGAGGCGGACGGTGGCACCCTCTTCCTCGACGAAATCGGGGAGATGTCTCTCCCGCTGCAGGCGAAGGTCCTCCGGGCGCTACAGGATGGGGAGCTCCGGCGGGTCGGGGAGAACCAGTCGTTCTCCGTCGACGTGCGGGTGGTCTGCGCCACCCACCGGAACCTGCGCGAGCGCGTCGCGAGCGGGCAATTTCGCGAGGATTTGTTCTACCGGCTCAAGGTGCTCGCCCTCGAGGTGCCTCCCCTGCGGGAGCGCCAAGAGGACATTTTACCGCTGGCGCGACATTTTCTGACCCAGGAGAACACCAGCGCCATCGGGTTCGCTCCCTCGGCGGCGGAGCGGATGCTCCGATACCCATGGCACGGCAACGTTCGGGAGCTCGAGAACGTCGTCAAACACGGGGCTGCGCTCGCGAGCGGCCAGGAGATCGTCATCGCAGACCTCCCCGAGGAGCTGCTCACGGACAGGCCCGCCCCCAGCAGCCGCGCGGCGCCGACGACGCCCTTTCGGACCCTCGCGGAGGTCGAGCGCGAGCACATCCTGCGGGTGCTCGACGCCTGCGGTGGCTCCCAGTCCGAGGCCGCTCGGGTCCTCGGGGTCGCCCGGAACACCCTCTGGCGGAAGCTGCGTAGCCCCGAGCCAGCGGCATGATTCCTGCCCCTGCTCAGCGTCGAGGAGCGAGAGCTTATGTTCGTCCAGATCGGTCGCCGCCAGCCCCCTGAGGGGCTTCTCACGTTGTTCCTCGAATGCCACGCGCGGATCCGCGCGTTCGCGGCGCTCTCTCTGGAGCTCGGCGAACGGGAAGAGGTGCCCTCACGAGAGGTCGTCGAGGCGTCGGAGCGCTGTCTGCGGTACTTCACCGAAGCTCTTCCCCTCCACATCGCCGACGAGGAGGAGAGCCTGCGGCCGCGCCTCCAGGGGCGTGAGGAAGCCGTGGACGCGGCCCTCGACGCCATGCACGCCCAGCATGAGGCGCACGAGCCGCTGCTCGCCGAGCTCGTCGACGCGCTCCGTGAACGGCGCGGCGCGCCTGAGACGACGAGCGCGCGAGAGCGCCTGGCGGCCGCCGCGCGGCTCGCACAGCCGGAGCTGTTGCTGCACCTGGAGCACGAGGAGCGCATCCTCTTCCCAGCCGCCGCGCGGCTCCTCACGCGATCGGAAGAGCAGGCCGTGCTCACCGAGCTGCGCACCCGTCGCCGCTGAGCCGGGCTGTGCGCGTGGCACAGAGCGCACCGGCCCAGCGCCGCCCGCGCCCCCCGGCTTGCCTCCGCCCGGCCCTCTGCACCGAGCGTCAATCCACCCGGTGCGGAACCAACCCGCTGCGATGTTCGCTCCCCCCCGCCGCCCACTCCAGCGGCGGCCGCTTCTTGGGGGCTAGCGTCGCAAACAGCGCGACGAGCGGGGCCTGGGACTCCCACACGCTGAACTCGCTCATGTTGACCGCCGTGCGCGCGTCCACGTACCTCAGCCCGAGGGGCTGCGCGCCAAAGGACGGATGAAACGCGGCGGCCAACGGCGCATACCAGCTCGAGCCCGGCATGTTGGCGACGGGACCGTACACGGGGAGACCGGGCATGGGCGGCATGCCCTTGTCCTTGATGAAGGCGAGCGAGTCCGTGTGCAGGGGCTCTTGGGGAGTCACGCTGCCCATGCCGGTGACGTAGGACATCCCGTTCGGGTTCCCTCCGAGCACGTAATCCGCGGCGAGGCTGAGGGCGTCGAGGTACTCCTGTGCGGAGCCCTGGGCCGTCAGCGCTTGATAGATGGGATCGGCGTGCAGCCCCGTGGCGACCGATCTGCCCCAGTCGGGGGGCGTCGCCGACGGGCGCCCGTTACGCATGGCGTGCGCGGACGAGAGGAACCGCTGCGCCGTCGCCCGCGCCCGGTCACCGAGGGCCCCGCGCACGAAGCCTACGGTGGTCTGGTTGGCTCCCTCCGCGTCGAGGTATCCCATCAGGTAGTCGCTGAGGACAGGGGCGCTGCCCGTGAAGGAGCCCGGGTACACGTGAGACCAGGTCAACAGCCGCCCGTTCAGGGCGTTGTTGCCGCCCAGGCCCGACCAGAGGCCGTCGAAGGCGCTCCGGTGAGTGGCCTCGCCGCTCGCCCGCGCCAGCTCGCTCGCCGCGTAGAGACGAAACTCCGGCGGAGCACCCGCGCGGGTCGCCCAGGCAGAGGCTCGGACCGCCCGCTGCAGCAGCGCCTCGGCCCGCTTGGCGTCGTAGGGCCGCACCAGGTGGGACGCCTGCGCGAAGAGCCCCGCGACGTACGCGGTGTGCCAAGGCTCGGGATCATACGTCCAGTACGCGAGCCGATCCTCGTCGGCGTAGTAGTAGCCGCGCGGGTGGTGAGACGACTCCACACCGGCACGGACGCTGCCATCTTCGTTCTGTAGGTCTTCCCAGGCCCGAACGCTGTGCAAAGCCTCGTCGAGCAAATCGGGGATCCCGTTGCCGCTCTCGGGGATGTCGAGCTGGTCATCGAGTAGGGCGTCGCGGTTGGCCTCGAAGGCACGCAGCAGGTACTGGGCCACGACGACGTGGAAGGGCCGAATGTCGAAGTCTCCTGCGTCGTGGTGACCGCCGACCACGGGGCGCTCGTTGCTCTTGGGGGTGTTCGCCGGGAACATGCCGGCGCGATAGCTCCGCCCGCTGACGAAGTAGGCGCGGCAGTGATCGGGGCCGCGGCTCCAGTCCGTGTATTTCTCGTCCAGATCGCCGCACCAGCGGTTGAGGTAGAGTCCCCGAGCGACGACGTAGAACGCCTTCAGGGCGGCGTCCTCGCTCACCGCGGTCGGGTAGGAGACGCCTACCCCCGGCACCCGCACCCGATAGCGCACGCCCTCCGCGGGCGGGATGCTCGCCAGATCGACCTGGTGGACTCGCCCGCCGGCCTCCGCGTCGTGGGCGGAGCGCTCGCTGACGGGCAGCTCCGCAGCGACCACCCGCTTGGGGCGCAGGGCGTTGCGTGCGTCCGCGAGCACGCTGACCGTGGCCTCGATCTGGCTCGCGTCCACGTGCCCGCCGTCGCCGAGGTAGGCATGCAAGTAAGCGTACCGCTTGCTGGCGCGCGGGTTGTAGCCGACTTGATTGACCTTGATGAGCGGGGATTCGAGGTAGCGGTCGCTGAACGGCACCATCACGTCGAGCTCGGTGTTGGAGCCCCCCGCGTGCGTGATGGACAGGAGCTCCCGCTCCCCGATCGGCTCGCTCAGGACGAGGAACAGATGATCATCGATGTCGACGACGTTGTCGGTCCCCCACTTCTCCCAGCCCACGGGGTAGCTCGGTTGCCCGACGGGGATGCTGCGACGACGGACCGCCGTCACCGGGAGCTCCGTCCCGTCGGCCCGGCTCACGCGCCACTGTCCCCCCTGCCAAGCGGCCCCCCGCGCCCCCTGCAGGCTCGAGCCGCTGTATCGCGTCTCTCGGGTCTCGAGCACCAACATGAGGACGTTCGGGGCGACCGCATGCACCGACCGCAGAGGAGTGTCGAGCGCGACCCGGGGGCCTCCGCGGGTCCGGGCATGGGCGATCCCCCAGAGTCGTCCGCTTGCCGTGGTCGCCTCGAGACGAACGAACACGTCCGTGCTCGCGGCGAGCTTGTCGATCGAGTGGCTGGTGGCGGCGCCATCCAGGCGCGCAACCTCCCCCTCGAGGGGGAGCTGCTCCTCGCTGCCCTTCGGCTCCGGACCGACGAAAACTCTGATCTCCTCCGCGCCCTCGATCGGGTCCCAAGACAGCTCGACCCGCGAGGAGGTGGTCTCCTCGATCCGCACCCCCACGTCGCCAAGGTCGATGCCGACGTCCGGGTCCGACTCCTCCCCGGCGCTCGGTGGAGGCGGGGTCGGCGGCTCCTGCACCTGGGGAGTCGTTGGCGTGGGCGTGTCAGGCGCTCCCGAAGGAACGTCTGGGTCGGTGTCCTGAGGAGCACCTGGGCTCACCTCGTCTTGCGAGGCGCACGCGGTCGCGAGCAACAGCGCGAACGAGCTAGCGACCGCAAGGTAGCGTCCGCGGGAGGTGCGGAGCCCGAGCGACGGGCGGAGGCGGAGGTCCGATTTCATGGAAGCGTGATATTGCAGGCTTCGGGCCACCCCCACGCGGCCACGTGCGCCCACCTCCGGCTGCACGAGTGGGCAAAACACCCCTTTCCCATCGCCCCCGCGCGATCCTCGACACCTCACGGCTTCGCAGGCGGGGAGCGGCGTGAACGGACCTCGACGCGTTCCCTGACCCCCTCCGACCAGCCCGCCACGTCCCGCGCCGGACAAGTGCCCGATCCCGTCCGGGCGCTCCCGAACACTCGTCCGACGAGGAGGCCTCGCAGCTCACCGGCACACGAGCTCTCCGAGCGACCACCACGCCATAGCGCGCCCCCTCCAACGAAGACATCACGAGCCAGTGAACCCGCATCCTACCATATGCCTCACGGGTCCGCGCCCCGCACCGAGCTAGCGACGGCGCGCCTGACGGTCGTCAGTCGAGGTCTCGCGCCGGCCCCAGCTCCTCCAGCACGATCCGTTGCTCGTCCGCGGTGAGCAGAGATCCCAGCGCGGGGTAGAGCACCCGCTCCTCGTAGGCGAGGTGCTTGCCGAGCTCGAAGGCCAAGCGCTCGGCGAGCACCAACAGACGCTGTCGATGGCGCGCCGAGGTCGGGTGGCAGCGCACGCCTTCGAGCTCCGCCAAGAGGGCATGGATCAGCGGGGCCTGGGCGCGCCGGTGGCTCCGCGCGACCTCCAGCGCCTCGTCGATGTCCGCGCGCTTCCCGATGAGCCGCGGGAAGAGGCACCTCTCCTCGTCGGCCGTCTCGAGGGGAAGCACCTCCAGCAAGTACCGCTCGCAGCGCCGACACATCTCGACCAGCTCGGACTCCTTGCGTTGGCCCCCCCGCCCCACAGCCACCGCGAGGCTCAGCACCTTGCGGAAGGTCGTGTGCCCCAGGAACCAGCGGGTCACGAGGTCATCGCAGCTGCGAAGGCTCTCCACGGCGGCCCCTAAGCAGAAAGCATACCGCGCGCCTGAAAAGTGAGCTCAGCGGCGGGATCCCCGCACTGGCGAGGCTCTTCACGCCTCGCAAACCTCTCCGCTGAGATGCAAGGCCTGCATGGACGCCAGGGACCCACGCAGATCCTGCACGTCGCACGGCGCTGGTTCGGCGCTGGTTCCCGGAGCCGGACCGCGTCTCCGTGTCCGTGCGTTTCAAGAAAGCCCCTCACTGACCCACCCAGCTCCGCCAACGGCTAGCTGGCATGCGCGATGCAACCCGATCGCGTTGGACCGCTCAACGCGGCACAACACTCTTATGACCTCGCCCCCCCTCGACCGCATCACCGACTATCTCGTGCGCGACCACGAGCGCCTGCACGCGCTCCTCGAGGCCGCGATGGCCGAAGGACGTTTCTCTCCCGAACCCTTCGCGACCTTTCGCCAGGGGCTCCTGCGCCACATAGCCATCGAGGAGAAGGTCCTCCTGCCAGCGGCGCGTCTGGCACAGGGGAATGTCCCTCTGAGCCGCGCCCACGAGCTCCGCGTCGATCACGCCGCGCTCACCTCTCTCCTGGTCCCTCCGCCGGACGTCGCCCTGTGTGCGGAGATCGCCTCACTCCTGACGGTCCACGACGCCAAAGAAGAGGGCCCGGAAGGTGTCTACGCCGAGTGTGAAGCCCTGTTCTCGCCTGCGCGGTCCGCCGCGCTCGCCGAGGAGGCCATCCAGTTCCGCTCGATCCGCGTGGCGCCACACCTCGATCGCCCGGGCGTCTATCGCACCGCCGAGGCAGCTTTGGCGTCCGCTCGTCGGATGAAACCACCCAAGGAGGCCCAGCGCTCCTGAGCACGGCGCTCCTGAGCACGGCGCTCCTGAGCACAGCGCTCCTGAGCACAGCGCTCCTGAGCACAGCGCCACTCCCGGCGCGTCAGCGCCTCAAGAGGGCGTACCAGGGCCGCCAGGTCGCGTGCACCCCGCCCGCGCTCGCGTTGCGCTGGCCGTACTCCCTGATCAGCCCGCGGAGCGCCCTAGGCGCCAGGGGCTTCTCGCCCGGGTACCGCGACGCTCCCATGGCCCGCAGCACCTCGAAGAACTCCCGTGCGTCGCGGTACTCCTGGGCCACGCTCTCACTCCTGAAGGTGACGACGCGCAAGCCGGCGCTCGAGCACGCACGCTCCAGGCGCTCGCGTGAGTGCCCGATGTTGGACGCCACGTCGAAGCGCGCGAGCGCGCGGCCCAGCTCGGGCAAGTTGTCCGCGCCGAAGCCGCTGACCAGGTAGTGGCCTCCGGGCCTCAACCGGCGCTCGATCCCCTGCAAGTGGGACGGCAGGTCGTCGAGCCACTGCACCATCGCGCTGCTCGCGATGAGGTCGAAGCGCGCTCGGAGCGCCTCTCGCACGCGGCTCGCGTCGAGCTGGAGCCAGTGCAACCCGCGCCCGCGCCCGCCCGTCAGCCGCCTTCGCGTCTGCTCCAGCATGGCCCCGGACAGATCCGTGCACAGGAGCCGGGCCTCGGGAAATCTCCTCACGAGGAGCTCCGAGAGGTGCCCCGTCCCACATCCGAGCTCGAGGATGTGTCGTGGGGCCTTCTTCTCGAGCTGCAGCAGCTCCAAGAGCCGCTGCGCCATGACGCGCTGCACCCCGGACACTGCGTCGTAACGCCGCGCCGCCCGCTCGAAGCTGAGCTGACGGTAGCGGATCGAGATCGGGAGCATCGCGGGTCCTGCGCCCATGGGTGCAGCGTCCGTCCTGTCTTCGTCGTCGCGGCTGCTCAGCCGTCCTTGCGGAAGCCGCGCACGATGGCCACCAGCTCCTTCAGCACCTCAGGCTTCCCTTTGATGTCCGGATGAGCAGGCATGCCAGGGCTCTTCCCCACTGCGGGTCCGCCCTCGGTGATGATCTTCGCGATCGCCTCGTCGGTCGTCTCGTCCTGCCAAGCGGGATCCCCGAAGGCGCGGGGCTTGGGGTCGATGGCCGCAGCGCCCGGGCCGTCGCCTGCGCCTGTTGTCCCGTGACACACCACGCATCTCGCCTTGAAGTACTTCTCGGCTTCTCCGGCCGGGCCCGCGGCGGGCGCCGTCTGGGGCGGCGGCGCCTCTACCCTCACCGGCTCCTGCTGGGCGGGCGCTTGCTCTTGCTTGTCCTCACACCCCACCAAAGCGGTGACCCCAAGCACGACGACGATACTCGTGAACCTAAACATGTGCGACGATGCTCCTCCTGATCGCGACGGACGCCGAAAGGCGATCTCGCGGTCGCGCGCCATCCCTCGGCTGGCACCACTTCTGTCCACAGGGTCATCCTGCAGCGGGCGACCTGCCTCTGCGAAGTGCGTGTCCGCACTCAGCGCGGGTCATGGTGCCGCCGATGGCCTGACGATGCAATGATGATCGTCACGACCAGCAGAGGAGGGCGCCCAGTGAGGCATGCCTCTTGCTCTTCCGAACGCCCGCTCCCCCGCGTTCTCACCGGGTGCTGGCGCGCCCCGCGGCCGGCCAAAGAGCTGAGGATGCTGCGCGGGCGGAGTGCTCCGGCGCGTTCGAGGTCAGTCTGACGGCCATCATCGAACGCTCCGAGTGGCGTCGATACCCTGAATCGATAACACCCGCGTCGCGCCTCACGCTCCACCGTCGTCGGCGAACGCCCCAGCGAGTCTTCCGTATGTCGCAGACACCCCTCCCCGGACGAAGGTTTTTCCTTGTGCCCTCCTCCGGGGCGTCGCCCGTTCCGGACGACGCTCCCCCCAGGGCGCACCTTCGCCCCGAAGCGCCCCGGGTACGTGAAGGCTTCAAGGACTGGATCGAGGCAGGATTTCCGAGAGACCCCCGCACGGGCAAGCCGGAGGCCAAGTACTTCCAGCGAAGCAATGACAGGTGGGTCCGGCCGTCCTGGGAGCAAGCCTTCGACTACGCCACACGCGCACTGGACGACATCTCTCGCGCTTCTTCGCGCGGAGCCATCGACGTCGTCCCGGCTAGGGCAGCTTACGAGCGGACCGGTGTGCGTCCGCGCTGCGTTGCGCTGAAGCCTTCGACGACACCGAGGAGGAGAAGGAGAGCCTCCTGCTGGCGTCCGGCCCCGGGGGTCTCCCAGCGTACCGGCCGCGGCCTCCTCGACGGCTCATCGGCGGCGCCTCGACGGCTCAGGAGGACGGCGTGGGCCCAGGGGGTGACCCGGCGCAGGAGACCTTCCTCTCGGGACACCTGACCACCGTCATTGGCGCCATCGAGTCGACGCCACACCATCGACTCATGCGTGGCGCGGAGCGAACGTTGTCGTGGGCGAGTGTTGGCTGTGCGGTTCTCCTGGCGGGGTTGGTCGGCGGCTGTTCCTCGGGAGGCGACGGTAGGGACGGCGGCGGCGGCAGCGGCGGCAAGGGCAAAGGCGCGGGGGCGGGCGCACAGAGCGACGGCAATCCGCTACTGGATCTCGACGGCGTCACGGAACACGTCAGCGAGCCACCCGTCTGCTCCCCGGAGCCGTTCCCGCTCACGTACACCTGCGAAGGCGCCCCGGGGCCCTGGGCGGAGGCCCTGCAGAAGTCCCTGTGGTTCTTCAACGTGAACAAATCCGGCCCCGGCGTGCACTGCACCGACGTGCAATGGCGCGGGGACGCCCACGTCGGCGACGGCGTGATCGCGCTCGATCCGGAGGATCCCAATGGCGTGAACCTCAGCCAGGCGTTCATCGACGAGCACCGCGCGGTGCTCGATCCCGACGGTAATGGCACGGTCGATCTAGCGGGCGGCTATCACGACGCGGGCGACTACATCAAATTCACCCTGACGACGGCCTTCGCCGCGTCGATGATCGCCTGGAGCGTCTACGAGTACCCCGACTCCTACACGACGACGAGCCTCCTCGATGAGGCGCTGGGGCAGGTCCGCTGGGCCGCCGACTACTTCATGAAATCGACCTTCCGCGACGCGGACGGCAAGCTCGTCGCCTTCGCGCACCAGGTCGCCGACGCGTCCGACCACTCCTGCTTCTGGATGCCGCCCGAGGTTCGTCGGACCGACCTGTGCCCCCGCAAGGCCTACTTCGTCCATGAAGGCCGCCCCGCCGCCGACGTCACCGCCGCGGCCGCCGCCACCCTCGCCCTCACGGGCATCGTCACCTACGCCCATCGCAAGACGGAGGCGGACGTCGAGTACGCCGAGCGCTGCCTCGACTACGCGAAGGCCCTGTACGAGTTCGCCGCGCGCCACCCCGAGGCTCGGGCGAGCGACGATGGCGGCCTCTACACGTCGAACAGCTCGACGGACGATTTGGCTTGGGCCGCCCTGTGGCTCTATCTGGCCAACCCCGGAAAGAACAAGGCGTACCTCGACGCGATCGTGACCGGGGACAAGCCTTGGCTCTCCTTCGGCTCCCAGGCGAACATCCTCCTGGCGGGCCCCAACGGGCAGTGGGTACCCGCCTGGGCCGAGAGCTCCCCCCACTCCTGGGACTCCATGCGCTCCGGCGTCATCGTCAAGCTGGCGCAGCTCATGACCGATCGCGGAGATCCGATGGCCCCGCGCTGGGTGTCGATCGCCCGGGAGATGGCCGAGGGCTTCGCCTCCGGGTCGTCGACGCCGGACGGCTTCTACGTGTACGCGAGCTGGGGGTCGGCTCGGTACAACGCGGCCGCGCAGTTCACGACGTTGCTGTTCACCCGGGCGTTCCCGGACGATCCCGCCGCCGACGCCCTCACCCGCTGGACGCGCCGCCAGATCGACTACATCCTCGGCGACAACGACCTCGGGAAGTCCTTCGTGATGGGCTACACGGACAGCTACGCGCTGCAGCCCCACCACGCCGCAGGCCACGCGTCCATCTACGGACAGCCGAGCATCCCCGCCGAGAACCGCCACACGATCTGGGGCGCGCTCGTAAACGGCCCTCAGGGTGACGGCTCCCACATCGACAACCGCGACGACTACGGTTCGAACGAGGTCACGATCGACTACAACGCCTCCCTCGTCGCGGCGCTGGCGGCGCACTACGGCGATCGGGGCGCCGGGGAGTGCCCCCTCTTGTACTTCCCGCCGCTGGAGGATCCCATCGACGAGTTCTACGCGATGGCTAACCTCAACGACGAGCCCGGCGAGTGTCGGACGCAGGTCAACATCCGCACGATGAACGAGTCGATCCACCCGCCGCGCTACGACGAGAAGCTCACGACGCGCTTCTGGTTCGACGCCAGCGAGGTGATCGCCGCGGGCCTCGATCCCGTGACCGCGGTGACGGCGCAGCTGATGCGCGACACGGGGACGAGCGCCACTCCGCCCGTGCCGACCCAGATCAGCGCTCCCATCGCCTGCGACACCGACGCGGGGGTCTATTACTTCGAGCTCGACCACACCGGCGCCAAGTTCTGGGGCCTCCTCCCGGTCCTCGGCGCGCCCCGTGATGTCTTGCTCGAGTACGGCCTCAGCCAGGCGGCGAGCTGCCCCTGGGACTCGAGCAACGACTGGAGTCTCCTGAACCTCCACGTGGGAGGCACCGAGGACGTCGCGAAGACCCCCTACGTCACGGTCTACAGCGACGGCGAGCTCATCTGGGGTGAGGAACCGCCGTGCATGGGCGAGCGGAAGAAGGCCGAGCCTCCGCCGCCCCCCGTCTACGTCCGCTGAGCTCGTCCGCTGAGGTCTCCCCATGCGCCGCCCTCGCCCACTCACCGTCCTCACCCTCGCGGCCACCCTGTCCACCGCGTGGGGCTGCGCCCGCGCGGACTCGGGGACCTGGCCCGATCCCGGCTCAGCCCCGGGCGGCGCCCCCAGCCTGCCCCAGCCAGCCAGCACCGGAGGGACCTCCGGCCACGCCGGGGAAAGCGGCACGGGTGGCACGGGCTTGACGAGCGGCGAGTTCGGCTCGGAAGAGCCAGACCCCGAGAGCCCCGAGCGGTGCGAGCCCCTGGCCACGCCGACCTGCGACTGGTCGCGCGTCGATGGCTGCTGCCAAGAGCGCGCCTGCACACGCGCCAGCGGCGCCGACGTGTTCAACCTGTATCCCGTCGAGAGTTGCCAGGATCTCATCGCCTGTGTCCAGGCGCACCCCGGGTGCTCGACCCCAGAGGATCCGCTCTGTTTCCAGGACGAAGCTCCCGACGCACCGTGTCTGCGGGAGGGCTACCAAGCTTCCCATGAGGATCCCGACGGCCCCTTCGCCTGGGCCGCCGAGCTCGTCCGCTGCGTGTTCGGGCTCTTAGGCCCCCACACGCACCGCCTCGCAGTCA